>NZ_SIRQ01000003.1:725347-776378 GCF_011634875.1 Jeotgalicoccus sp. S0W5
GAACGGAGATGGAGGGAGTTCACAAGTCATGTATATCAAGGCTTTCATGCATTCATTGACAATATATTGCCAAGCTTAAAACTTTTAAATTCAAAACTCAGTTCCCTATACTACCGCTTTTTTTGACAAGCCACCTCTTCCCAGGTGGTTTTTGTTCATGAACGCTATTTTTGTATACTTTGTTGGAAATTTAAAGTGTCAACATGTGATTGCTCAGTCAGGTTCATTTAAGTACCTATTACCTACCCCATTCTGGGACACAGCTGACACTTATGCTATAGCTATCTATATTATACCACATTCGCTCATACAAACGAATTATTAAATGTTCGTCTATATCAGCTAAATATAATCATACCGTCTTACCTCGTAAATATGCTTAAATTCTACATATATTAAGTTAGCCCCTTCACTAACTGTAACCACTCTACTCCAGTTGTCTATATGCTCTACCTTGCACTCGATCTGGTGCTCATATCCACCACTCCAGTAACGCAATATGACATTACAATCTAATAGGTCACGTAACTTTAACTCTAAGGCTTGCAATAAGTCTTCTGTTAATGAAGGTTCTGGCATGTACATTTGTGACTCAATCATCTTGCCTACATTTTCATACTGCTCAGGCATGGTTGCAAATGGTGCCCATTTTACCATTGTTCTTCCCTGGGGTATGTTATTATTCAACTCAGATTGTGGAAGCTCACGATAGTCCATATAATCACCTCACGCTTAATTATATAGAACGTATGTTTGGTGTGTAAAGATAAAAAAAATAACCACCTGCTGTGAGGTGGTTAAAATTCGAATTTTAGTCTGTTTTTATCAGGCTCTTTTTTATATAGGTCACTTATAGTTTGGCTTGCCCCATAAATATTTATATTGTTTTTACCGTTTCTAAAATCTAAGAAGCCTCCATCACTTGTGATATAACTATTGATGCCATTTTCCAGACCAACTGAGATGTGAAGAGAGTCATCAAATTGCATTCCTGATTGGATACTTATATTCTTTGCTTCTTCATTAGCGCTACTGCTAGGAGATCCTACATTAAGAGACATATGATCAAGTGAAGATATTAATTGTTCAGCTTCAGAAAATGCAGTTTGATTTATGAGTTGTCTATCTGTTAAAGGCAGCTTATCTATATCGCTGATTCTATCAATTTTATAATATGTTCTTGCATATTGGAGTCTTAAAATTCTACTCAGTTCATTCTCTACCCAACTTGAATATGCGATAAATTTATCATTTTCCTCCATTAACGCAACAAAATCCGTACAATATGAATGGTGTTTAGAATTTTTGTTGTTTAAGTCGAGCAAAAAATTGGTGTCCACGTATGATAAATCATCTATTTGATCTGCGGTAATGCCGTCAGATGTTCTAATAGAGAAAGCTTTAGTATTAGGGTTGGGATTGTTCATTTATCTCCCTCCCTACTGCGGAATAGTAATTCATCATATATATTTTTATTAAAATCTATACTATACTTTTTGTTTTTATTTTTTTCTCTAAAAGTGTCAGTTTTTTGTTTTTCTCTTTTTTGTTTTATTTTCGTTAAAATTTCTTCTCTTCTTTTCAGTGCGTTCATAGTACATCATCACTCAAAAATTTACTAGCGTCTTTATAGACACCTTCAATTCTTCGAATAATCTCACTGATATTATCTTCTATACCTTGAGAGTCTTTTATGTTTGTATTGGCTAAATTAGAGTTTCTCATAATAGCTTGGAAAAATGTTTCTTTAATATCTTTTTCAAGACCTTGGTTATAATCAGGTTGAACTAAAACATCACCCAGGAAACCATCTTTCTGATAAGATAGTTTATACCCTGAATATTTGATTCCATCCACGTTTGAGAGCTGAGTTCTATTTTCAATCCAATTGTAATTCAACTCATTGGTAACTGTGTAAACTACTTCCACATTTCCTGTGTAGTCATGTAGTAGAGCTTTAAATATTTCGCTTGTCACTTTTGCAATAATTTCTGATGCAGGAGTATCAAGAAAACTTTCTTCGATTCCTGTACTTGTGCCAATTCTAAAAGTTTGTGGGTTTACATCTATATTGAAATCTAATTTTTTTGATGTGTGTGTCACATCTCTTTGTAAGGGTTCAAGAACATTGTCAATGACACTTCTAATTGTGTTCGCCTTAGTTCCTGACATATCCCCGATATTAGCTGGAAAAATCACCTCAATGGTTTTCATAATTTTTCGCCTCCATATTCTTTCTATCAATATCTATATTAGACTACAAATAGAAAAAATAACAGATTTTCATCGCAATCTATGAATAAGAAATTGCGAAAATCTTAAAAATGGCATAAAAAATAACCCCTCTTACAGCCATTCCAGTAACTGTTCGAGGGGTTTGTTAAATCACTATATTGTTTGTAGTAAATCACTTGTTTATGATGTTGTTATTTTATTGCGTTCTTCTTGTGCCAATCTAATACTTTAGAATCCTTCTTCGTACTTAACTTCGTAATTTTACCCCATAATTTCGCTTTACCAAACGATACTGCAGGATTGCGAACACCAAGCGGAACAAAGTAGTAGTTACTATCTTTTCTTCCTGGATACTTAAAGCGTACCCACCAATACCCATCAGCGAACCATACGTGGTCAAAGTTGATGAAGTCGCCTGGTTTTAAGTAGCTACCTTTTGCGACTGGTTTGTTTAAGTGTAGACGTGGTGCGCCTGTAGACTTGTACCCACGACGTACAACGATCGTTTCAGATGCTTCAAATGTTCCTGCGAAGCTCCATCCTTTTTCACTAACGCCTTGTGGCTTCTTACTCACTTTCGGCTTAGAAGTCGTTTTCTTAGACGCACTAGATGAGCCTTTTTTAATTGCGTTAAGGTGCGCTTGGACACGGTTTTTAAACCAGTTCCACTTACCATTCGCTAAGATAACATGTGGGCAATACTTTCCTGAATAGTCTTGGTGTTTCTTAACTTTATCAACGCCCCAACCATATTGGTGAAGTACATACGCTGTATAAAGCGCTGCGTTTTCTTCTGCTTTAAGGTATCTAGCAGATTGATGACCATTGTTACCACCGTCCAATGAGTAACAAATTTCGATGTGTATTGCTCTACGGTTACCTCGTCCATTTGCACCGTCACCTGCTGCGAAAGCATTACGGTTAAATGGAATTGCTTGTACTGCTTCCTTGTCGTCAATTGCTACATGAAATGATGTGTAATTAGCTGTACGGTTCATGTACGCCACTTCATTTCTAGCAGTCGCTGTGTTCGCTGTATTGTGTATACAGACTTCTAGCGGTTGCATTGAATATGGCGCATTGTATTTATACATGCTTGGATTCATCATGTTTACTATCGTATATCCCACGCTATTACCTCCATTATTACCGTCAAGTGACGATAAGTTATTTGTTTCGATTAAGTTAATGAGCTTGTTTGCGTACTGAGGGTCAGTAGCGTACCCCGACGACTGCAACGCTCTCGCTTGCGTTTTATAGTCTTTAGCGTTCAATACGCTTTTATAGTTCTGCGTTCTCCAAGGTGTGGACGTAAAAAAGTTACCATGATCAATGATTGATTCACGATAACTCGGATATTTCTTAAATTCAGCGTTGACTGTCGTCCATCTACCGTTCAGATATTCTTTTGTATGAACGGTGTAGGATTGACCGTTGTAGTTACCTTTAATGCCGAATAGATTATTCGCTTTACGAGCTAATTCCGACTTGCCACGTGCCGATTCCAAAATCGCTTGAGCCACGATTACAGACGGTAATATTTTCGTATTTGAAGGAATGTTCCGTTTAACTTCTTCGATAAAGCTACTCATCGTGATTGACCACTTCGTCAGTTTCTTCAGGCATAACGTCCTCTTCTGCTTCATCTTCTGGAAGTCCGATAAACTCGCCTTGCGCTACTTCTTCGACTTCAAAACCTTCTTCGGGAACTTCTTCAATGCCGATACCTTCTTCGATTTCAACTTCTTCTGCTTTACGGTCTGCCATATTCGTTCCTCCTTATTTTTCGCATAAAAAAGACACCTCAACGTTTGTTAAGATGTCTACTTCAAACCTTTTTTCTTGAGTTCTTCATTCTGCTTTTGCGCTTTTTTTCCGCTAAAATGATTTTTATAGATTGTGTAAGCTGTATATCCAAATCCTGCTACAGCATACAATAATAGACCGAATGAATTGATAAATTCTTCGTTTAACCAATCCAAGCCAAACCCTGCTACACCAGCAAATGCGGAGAATGCGAATAGCACTCCAAGAATTTGATGAATAAGTCCTTTGATTTTATCGTTCTTCACTTCTTCTTAATTTTCCCTTCGCTTACAGTGAATTGTTCACGTTCCATCAATAGTTCACCCCCCCCCTAAAAAAAGAATTGCGCTAGACCAAATGCAGCCGCCCCTAATGTGGACACCGCACCAATCAGCGCAATAATTATTTTTGTGTTTTGGTCTTTCTTACTCTTTTGTGTTTCTTCGATGCCTTTCAGTCTCTTGCTCTGATCCTTCTGCACATATTCAATATCAACAATCCGATCTTTGTAGCCCGCCATTGTTGTATTTAATGTTTCCATCTTGCCATCGATACTCTCCAACGTCTTATTCAACGGCTTCTGACTTTCCATAAAAGTATGCAGAAGCAACTTCAAATCACTGTGCTTATCATCGTGCTTGCTATCCACCTGATTAATGCGTTTGTGCAGAGTACCTTTTGTTTGTTCTAACTCATGCCTTAATACATACCTTTCATCTGCCACACACGCAACCCTCCTAAAAATGCCAACATACCATTCATGCCGCTCAAAGTAATATACTGCACGGGTGTAAGCCAATTGACGGCATTCCCGAACCCTGCAATCGTAATGATAAAGTAAGCGACTGATGAACCGAGTCCGCCGATTAAAAGAAACCATGCAAAACTAATAGTTGTATTTCTTTTCGGAAGTTTCAAACTGGCTCCGATGACTAATAAACCGCTCAAAGTAAAAATGACTCCCCAACACCATAACGGCATCGCATAATTCAATGTGGTGTACAAAGTAGAATCTGATATAGATCTGCCGTTTTCTATTATCCAAAATATGCCACGTTCGATAGTGAACAACCCAGATGCGAACAACATAATACTAGCGATAGTTTCGGCATAGCTCATTTTCTTTTCAATCCCAATCACACCCCTTTCTGCATAATAAAAACCCACGGTTATTCCGCAGGCTCTAGCACATCTTCTGCACTCTTGAAATCTTCGTGCGTTTTAAGCATCGTATAAGCGTATTCAAATATATTCACATTCAATAAATCTTCTTTTGAGTAGTCCCACGTTACCGCTCTAGGTTGTGCGATAGGCAAGTGTCCTTCCTGATGCGCTTTTTGACTGGCATACCCTGTAATTACTACCTGGAAGTTAAAATCATTAAAGTTTATCTTGTCTAATCGGTAATATAATCCCTCTAATTCAATACCTGTGTTTGGGTCTTTATTCATCGTTAATCCCATTTGATTCACTCCTTATGGAAAGTCAGTTTGTTCCCTTGTATTTATACGCATTCCGGCTACAGTGTCTCCATCGCCTTCTTTTCTGAACTCAACATAACAATATCTACGCACTCCATAATCTAGTGGTTCGCCTATATCCATCAATAATCTGCTACCGTATTCTAAATCATCATTTAATGTCGTCCTCTGCTCGTTTGAATATTGATTGAGCATACGTAATCTCGCTCGAGCTGCCGGTGCTGATGATAGAGTGTTCAACGTAACGTACACGCGTAAATAACGCGCTTCATGACTGAAACTGAAGAAGCCACCGGTCTGGTACTGGTTGCTTGAAGTGAGAATATAGTTTTTAGAAAACTCTCCATCTCCTTGCCTAACATCGGGACCGAAAGAGTGTGGGTATGTCCACGATACAGCGGGATTCCGCAGTATGAAACCGTTATTGATAACGTCACGCCCACTAGATGTGGATATTCTAACGTGCCCGTTTCGGAAGTGTGCGCCTTGCGGTGTTATCTCCGTATATCGATTTAAATCACTCGCATCTGTCCACTTCGCCACATCGCCATCAATGCTGAATAAACCCTTTGTCCCGACAACTCGGACTAAGTGAGTGAGTATCTGTCCACTCGTAATTGCGTTAGCCACAATACCGTCTGCGCTGATAACCGTTGGAGCAGTCTTGCCACCATCTGTGGATATATAAATACCAGCACTGTTTAAGCCGAGAATGTTGTTCGGATTTGCTTTGTCGATTGCAAATATGCCGTTATCGAGCTTTAACTCACTGTCTACCGATTGTATTTTCAGCAGTAAATCTTTCGACATACTTTCTAATACATCAAACGGTAGCTGTATTTTACCTGCAAGTAAATCCGCCATATTTTTTGCAACTGTAGATAAATTCGCTTTAAATCGTTTGCCTGCGTTGGCACTGCCGAATACTACATCACATTGAGTAATACGGTTACGCTCGTCTTTCGTTGTTGTAACGGACTGCACACGTATTTCGGCATCGAACCCAATCCGCTCATCGACTAGGAATGTTCTGTCACCTTTCAATGGGACGGCTGTTTCATATCCCATTTTACGAACATCGTGCAAGGTCGCTTCAACGGTAATGTACAGCGATTCGTCTATTTCTTTCTGTAATCGTGCATCCAACGTGTCCTTGCTCGTAATACGTCCGTCTTTAAAAACTTTCGGCTCACGGATACCTACAATATCTGCAAGTGGGGAAGTTTTCTCGCTTTTGAGCTTAGCGTTCTTTAAGTAATCTTCTTCGCCTTCTTCAAAGTTTCCGAAACCTTTAATGTGTGTGATGAGTGCGCTGGCATCAACTGCTTTCGATACGTTGGAAGCGTTCAGTTTGTAGCGGTATTCAAAGTTCGTATCATTCCCGATTTGATGCTTTAGGTAAATCGTTTTTCCTTGAATGTAAAATTCGTAGCCGTAACGATCTAACCCTTTTTTAAACAGCTCCATACGTGTCTGACCCTTGCCGAAGCCCTCCCACTGTTCAGCGTAAGAAGGATTGACGAGAACAAAATTATAACCTGTGCCATCAAACACTCGTGTGAAGTAGTCTACTGCCGTCAGTGAGCCGTTATACAGGTAATGAATAATGCTTGTGCGGAATTTATCATAAAAAAGAGGAATACCCCTCACATCTAAGTGAAAGCCATTCCCGTTTGTTATTTGCTTGATATACGTGATTTTATACTCGATGTCATCCTGCGTGACTGTCCACATTTCGGATATAGATTTTAAATCGAGATTGCTGTTTCGCTGTTTGTAAATCTTCAGCTTAATATCCTCATCGCCGTTGACTTCCGAGTGCATCGTTTTAACTGCGGTGATGGCGTGTTCATTGCCTTGTAGGTCTGTTAAAAATGTTATAGTGGTTCACCTCGCTTTCTAATAACTAATTTCAGTACCCGCTATTTCTTTATTCCCAAATTCACCACGGCGGATGTATACTTCATCGTCGACACTTTGTGAAATAATACTCTTGGCACTACCTATTGTAGATACGTTATCAAGGAATATCTTAGCGCCACCGTTCACTATAATGTCATAGCCCTGGTAAGAATCAAATGCGATACAGTTCAGATTCCATGATTCCGTTCCTGCATTGACATCAGCGATGTTACCACCGTCATTATAACCATAGTAACCATTTAATCTAATACCTTTGAGCCCATCATGAAGCGTTGAGCCATTATCAGATCGGCTTCCGCCTGTACCTTTTAACTCTCCATTGTCTATACCTTTGCAACCAATTTCATTCATATAAGGCTTGCTACCGCCAGTACCCATGTGGTAGTTAAATCCGTCCATCGGATTTTTAGCAGCGATAACATTTTGGCATACAGATGATACCCCACCTACAATTTCAAGACCGTTTGCGTTTACTTGTAAACCGTGAAGGAATTTACAATTTTTAGCGTAAAATCTGATTCCGTTAGCTACTGTACGGACAGGCCTTTGTCCGCCGATTACTTCGATGTTTTCTAAATACAGGTAGGTAATATCATTTGTCGTCAAGATGTTTTGATTCGAGATTAATGGTAATACATCATTATTGTCGGGTTGTTCTTTAGCGTGAATATAAGTCGTGTTATCTATTACATAAAATGAATTAGTAGTATTATTCACTTCGGATATTGAATTTACAAGTTCGTAAGTTAAATATCCATCGCCATCAGGGATCCTTAAATCGACCACTTTTTGCGTGTTTTTTTGTTCGGTTTGATACACATTTTTGTATCCGCTCGTTTTTACCCAACTTGGTTTATTGGTCGCAATTAGTCGTGCCACACCATCATAACTAGATATATTAATATTTTTATTGACAGCAGGCAAAGCGGCGTTGTATCTGTAATGATTGCCGCCTTTTAATTTTATTTCACCAACATCAGCTCTAGTAATAGCTTGAGCATATGTTTTAAAAGGAGTTTGAGGAGTTAGACCGTCTGCGCTGTTTACACCGTTTTCAAAGTCTACATAGTAAGTCGTTCCTAAATTACGTTTACTTTCTGAAACGTCATAATCCGTCATAAAAGTATCTTTACCATCGTAATAAATTCGGTCGCTTATTTCAGTATTTTTAAGACTGAAATTATTTGGAGTTTTAACCTTAATCGGTGGTAACTTGTCTGCATCATCGATTTTATACTTTTCTAAATCAGCTTCAACTTTTTCTAAGTGTTGTTCCAATTCATTGATATATCCATCTCTTAAATTTATTCTTGGAGATGCCATCACAATAGGATTTGTAATAGTGGCGCTTAAAGATCCTCCCCTGTTATCTGCTCTAAATTCAATGACATTAGCGTTTGAAGGGACAGTTATATTTTCTATACCATATATACCAAAGTCTTTTCTACTCGGATAAATCGCGCCACCTATTTGTGTGAATGAACTGTCTAAAAAACGTATGCCAATAGTTGCTTCGGGATTTGAATTTTGAACAATAAAACTTACCACTCTTTTGTTTAACAATTCACCGACAACTTTTAACCGATAGAAAAAATAACCTGTTTGAGGGGCTAAAACTATCTTCTTATCATTAGTCAGTGACCCCGATGGGCTGCTTGAAGATTGTAATGAATGATAGTATATATCTTCAACTTGAGAAGCGTATGTGGTGAGATGCAATTCTCCGGTCGGATTCAATATCAAGTTTTTATTGACACCATAGAACTCACGTATAGCAGATTCAAAGTTTAAACCCTCTACTCCGTCATCCGATATATTCTCGTAATCAACTGCGCCATTCACAAGATGTCTATTTTCTACACTATCATCCAGTAGATTAGTTGCTTCGATAGTGCCATTATTTAATTGTGCTAAAAAATCAGATGTAAAGAATGTACTATCAAGCAGTCTTCCATTTTTGTTAAAATCATCAGCGGTCACTTGCCCTTTTTTTATTTTGTCAGCAATAGAATCAACGTTACTTCTTAAACTATTATTTAAATCGTAGTAACCGACTTCGCCACTTTTTAATAGTCCGTTGACAGTTTGTATCAACGTCGCATACTGCGCAGGTGTCAATTGTCCATTAGCAACTAAATCTTGAATGGATATTCCTTGACGTTCAACACTTTTAGATAATTCATTTAGCGCATTTCTATTACGTCTATCCCATACACTTCCAAAAATAAAAGCCATTTAAAATCCTCCTCCCTTACATATAATAAAATTTAAAACTAACGGTAATCTGACTAAACGTTGCCCCTGTAATTTCAAAGTTATTCACTCCTGGTACAAGTCTTATTCGTTGCCTGTTCGTATTCCTTAACGCATTGATTGCAGTACCTTCCATAATGTTCATACCGTCCAGATATATATTCCGATTAGTCACCGATTTGTTAAACGCAAACGTTTCACCCGTTGTTTTATTTGTGAACTTCAACGATCCGTCTGTGGTCACTAAGCCTAGCGTGATGTAGATATACATGCTTTCAGGCTCTACCGTCACATTGCCTGCGTTCCAAACGCTGAATGTTTTTTCGGTGAACACATACTGCGTTTTTTCGTCATCAATGTTATCGACAAGTCCGTACTTCTCAGCTAAAGCACTTAAGCCTGTATCATTTAATTCTTTAGTGGTGTATACACTCTCGCCATAAGGTAAGTCTGTTGTTTCCAATTCAATCACAAATTCATTCGTCAGTAGTTCTTCGTGGTCGATTGCATTGACCTTAACCACTTTGTGCTGTTGTCCATTCACATATTCAGGTTCACCAAAATTAAGTTCCCCTGTTTTCTGACCAGGCGACTCATATTCCACATCGACTGATTTTATTCGTTTCTCACGAATATAAAATTCACCATCGAACAATTCATTTATTGCGTTTCGTAAATGTGATATGTCGTGAATGTCATACGCATCAGCCTTAATGTTTAAAGTGATTTTCCTAAACTTATCTTCACTACCAGCAAACAGTCTGCTACGACCGTCTATACCGTCGTTAAACGTTTGATTCTGTTGTATTCCACCAACTACAAAAGAAAGCACCTCTAGTGAGGTGCCCGTCAGTTTGTTATTCGACACAAGATAACTCGTGCCATTTTTAATTAATTCTGCATCTACAAAAATTATAAGCACCTCCTAGAATGCTAAACTTTCATCTATTCCATCTTCTTCCTGAATATAACTTCGGATCATCTCAACATCGCCTTCATTTCGTACAGTCACATTGACTTGTGGGCGTTGTGTTTCAATGCCGGATTGGATGTCTGCATCCACTGTACTGCGTAGCTCACGGTTGAAGTTTCCAATCTGACTATCTATATCAGCGGTAGTCGTTAAGTCCGGTGCAAACGAGTTTGTCATATCCCTAGCCACATCTGTGACTGCACCGACTGCACGACTACCCATGCGTTCAATACCTATTTGTAGACCTTGCATTGTATATTCACCAAATGAACGGAATACACGTGATGGAGAGTTGATACCGAGTAAGTTTTTAGCACCTGCTATGGCATCACCAACAACACCTTTAGCAGCGTTTATAGCTGAACTTGCCATACTTTTAATTCCGTCAACAAGACCACGTATTAAATCAGCACCTGCGCTAACCATGTCACCGACAAAACCAGCGACTGCGGATACAATATTGCTACCCATAGTTGTTACTGCACTCACCGCATTTGCACCACCAGAAACGATAGCAGACACAAATTCTGACATTGCAGATATGATAGCAGACACGATTTGAGCCCCAAAGGACACGATAGCACTGATTCCTGATGCGATAAAACTTGAGATAGTACTCAGAGCATTAGCTGTTCCACTAGCAATAGAACTCACAAAATTAGCCATCGCACTAACGATAGTGGAGACAATTTGCGCTCCAAAACTGATGATTGCACTGATTCCAGATGCGATGAATGATGCAATCGAGCTAATCGCACTCGCTAAACCACTTGCAATACTGGACACGAATGATGCCATTGTTGAAGCGATACTACTGATGATGCTTGCACCAAAGCTAATGATGCTAGAAATCACGTTCGCTATCCACGTTGTAAAGTTTGTAAATGCTGTAGCGAGATTTGTCGCAATTGCAGTTGCAAACTGAACTAATGCTGTTGTGATTGTGGTCACTAGATTTACACCGAATTGTATAATGCTTGTTATGACATTAGTTATCCAAGTGATGAAATTATTGTATGCAGTCGTTAAGTTAGTCAAAATTGCAGTAGCGAATTGAATTAATGCATTAGTAATAGTAGTCACTAAATTTATTCCAAAATCGATAATACCTGTAATTATGTCAGAAATCCATGTTGTAAAGGCGGTTTTAGCTTCAAGTAATTTTGTGAGAATAATTAAACCAAAAGCCATTAAAGCTGTTCTTATGCTTTCTACAACTCCAGTTCCCCACTCAATAAATGCTGTAATAACTTCTGAAATCCAAGTCGTGATTGCAGTCCAAGTTTGAGCCAATCCTTCAGAAATGATCGTAACAATCGTATTCCAAGCTGCTTCAAATATTCCCTGTCCTTGTTCTCTAAATTGATTAAAGGTTTCAATGATTAATGCAATTCTTTCTTGAATGAATGTGGTCACGAACTCCCAAACTGTGTTTACAATATTACGGAATCCTTCGACATTCTGATAAAGAGTAACAAAGGCTTCAGCTAATAAAAGTATTCCAGTTATAACCCATCCTACTGGACCTAATAGCATAGAAAGTCCTTTACCTAGTAGGGATATTACCCCTCTAACTAAAGTCCCTATCTTTAAAAATCTGAATAAAGTAGCTATAAAAGGAATTAAAGTTTCTTTTACAAATATGAATGCTGGAGCTAATATCATCAATATACCAGCTAAGGTTGTAATTAACCCTACAATCTGTGCAACAATTGGATTCGCTTTGAATAATTCAGATATCCATCCAGTAATTGCAGTCACAACATTTAATACAATCTGTGCAATCGGTGCCATGGCAGTTGCGAAGTTGACAACCATCATCACGATGTTTCCAATCAAACTTACTACAGTTGGTCCATTAGTTTGGATATAGTCGATAAACTTTTGGAATCCGTCTGATTCCTTAATTGTGGACGACCACTCTCTAAAGCGTTCCATCATATTTTGTAATCCATCTAAAACTGTCGAGCTGTTCTCACCGAATGCAGCGAATAAATCGATAACTCCTAGGAAAAAGTCACCAAATATCTTACCAATCTTAGGCATATTCTCTTGAACATACGCTATGAAATCATGAAAACCATTCGTTTCTGCCATTCTTGATGCCCACTCAGCAAATTGAGTGCCTAAGTTATTGAAACCCTCTGCTACCCATTCAATTAAAGGCATTGCGGCGTTGACCATATCGATTAGACCTTGTCCGAATCGTCCTAGTCCACGAATTATGTTCTCAAAAACTGCTGTACCTTTTGAGTTCATATTGTCAAAAAACCTAAGCATTGTCGGAGACTCTTGCACGAATGCTTTCAACTCATTTGTCATTCTCGTCATGGAATCGACCACTTGGTTTATGAATGGTGTTAGACCTTCCAATGCGAATTGAGCAGTGTATATTGCTTGACCCATTTGCATGAATATCTTGTCGATGTTCTGATCAACTATTCCATTCCAAGTCGCTTTAATACTATCTAACGCTCTAGTGAAAGCATTAGATGCTTCAGTTGCTTCAAAAGCTTCATCATTGTATCTAGCAAGTACAGATGCAACCAAACCACCGTATGCAGCAGCACCAGCAAATGCTATACCAACTGCACCGAGGAAACCTGCTAAATTACCTGCAGTCACACCAATTGCATTACCTAACGCCATTACCGCTGATGTTAGACCTGCAATAATCGGTATTAAAGCACTGAATGATGCAACCAATGTTCCACGTACCATGTTACCTAGCACTGTTCCAACTGCAGAAATCATTTTCGCTAGTCTCATGAGTTCGTTTTGGAAGTTATCGTTCATTCTATCTACTTCTGTGACGAAGTTTCTTAAATTTTGTCTAGCATTTTTGAATCTAAGGACAACATTCTTTTCAATATTTTTCCGTGAAAAAATACGTGACATGGCTTCTGCCTGTAGCAATCCACGTCTGAAGCGACTAATGTCCGCATCAACTTCTACTTCAACTTCATCCTGTAATGATGCTGCTTGAGCTTGCGCACGTTTCAACTTACGTTCAAAGTCTCTAATATCAGCTTGTATTTCAGCTACAAACCTTGATACATCATCCATCGCCCCACTCCTTTCTTATTTATCTATTTTGATTTTTTCTTATCTAGCCAACGTTGCAATGCTTTTTGTTGTACCATTCTAGTGGCACGTGCATGCTTACGTTTTTGTTTTTTATCATACTCATAGCTTGATTTAGATTGATTAATCAACGCACGTTCTTCTTCAATCTTCTTACTAATTTGTTTAACATTCTTACCATTATTTAATTGAGCGAACATGATTGATTGTGTACGCATATCCTCTAAACCATCTAATCGTTTATGTCTAGCACCTTTTATCATCTGTTCCCACTCGTGTGGAGTGAGGAGTTCTAATTCAGGTACAGGAATATAACCGATTAGTTGTATGGTCTTTTCGATTACATAATCAAAGTCTAAGCCTTGATTTCGTACGGCGGATTGCCCGTGATTTCCTCGTACAGTTCCACGAACAGTTCCTGAGACTCCTTCGCTTTCTCTTTGTCTTCGCCTTTCTTCGTCTGAGATGAACGCTTCATCATAAACCAAAGGGTCTGCAATTTTCCCTTGTAGTAACCATCTTCATTTAACATGCGTAGCGCACCAACGAAGTATGGTTTTAAATCACCCGTCTCAGCTGCAATGTCCTCAATTGTTGTTGCAATTTCTTCAAAAGACGGTTGTTCTTTTAAATAATGAGAAGTGGCACTATGCCAAAATTCAATGAGTTTATCTGGATCTTGTTGCATTAAGCCCATGAATATGGAAGTTACGCCATCGGTTTCTAACTTTTTACCTGTTTCTTCGTCTACTTCATTAGTAGCGTACTTCTTAGCCGTTTTACCAAATAAATAAGTACCTTTAGCTTTAAAAATCTTGTCATTAATTCTGATTTCAGTAATTGATTCAGTCATGTTTTACAAATCCCTTCAAAATAGATAAATAAAAAAGAGTGGCATACGCCACCCTATAATTAAACGTTTTGTGAGTCTACCGTTTCTAAATCGCCTGTCTCTTGACCAATAGTTTCGTAAGCAACTTGACCTGCTAATGATGGATCTAGGATTTCGTCTGGAAGTTTTGGTTCTTCTCCATCAGCAGAATTCAGCTTAACTTTAAGCGATACTTCAATGTTATCTTCTTCATCATCTACAGAAAGTGAACGTGATTCAGGAATAACATATGCAAATGTTGAATTATGTGTAGCAGTTTCTCCTGTATCAATTAAAGTGTTATCGATAATCCAGAATCGCATTTGTCGTCCATATTTACATGCTTCTTTAAAATCTCTATCAGCTCTGAATGTTGGGTCATAAGGGAATGTTACTGAGATTGTTTCTTCAACAACACCTCCACTCCAATCTTTACGATTACCTTTGATTGATTCTCTTAATTCATTTTCCATTTCATGAGAAAACTCACTTGTACCAGTTAGTACATAATTTTCTGCAGTCGCTTCTGCAGTCGGTACATCTGCAGGAATACCAAGTAATGTCCATTTATCTACTGCCATTTAACTCATCCTTTCAAATAATAGTTTGTGACGAACGGTATAAACAATTCTCAAAACACCATGTGATGTCTTATTGTCTATATCATTCATCACTTGTTCGTTTGATAGTCTTACTTTTGTTATTTCATAGCCATCAAAACTGAATGGCTTTTGCTTAGCGTAATACTTCAACATTCTTAATAACTCACGACACTCAGGTTTACTATCAGCGTATATATGCATTTGTACTGCTATGTCCTCATGCATGCCTGTAGATGATTCAGATTCGATTACATCTGTTTCCCCAACAATTGCATAAGGTTTAATCAAATCCATCTTCATGCCATCGTATATACCAGTCACTTTAGCTTTTAGCGGTGACTGCAATAAGTGGTTAAACAAAGCGTTATATAACGGCTCGTGAGCAGATACCCAGTTACTCATACAATCACCTCCTAATTACTAAAGTAGTTTTTGAAATACTGACCTGTGATATCAAGTGATGGAAACCAGAAAGGCTGTGCAACCATACCGTAGGTAGTATAAAATCTGCCATCTTTGTAGTAAGTCCACGGAATTTTCTTAGCACGTGAGCCACCACCGCCTGATACAGCATGGATACCTGTACCAAACTCAAGCCAAATAGGAACCATACCTAGCACAAATACCTCAGCTGAGATAGTACTCCCACTTCGTGTGACTGCAGTTTTAGTGATTCCTTCTCGTGTCTCGCCTGTATCTACAGCAATTCTTCTACGAGTTTCGTTGTAGTGGATATCACGAGTGGTCTCAACACCTTTGATGGTTTGAGCAATAGTTTTGTCACTAAAAGCTTTCAAAGCACTTGCGAGTTTATTTCTAGCCATTGGCAAGCCTCCTCACAGGTGCAGACATAATTTCATGTTGACCGCCCTGATCTTGTAGGTCGCCAACAAACTCATAGCGTTCACCATCGTAAATAAAAACGTCTAGACGAGTAATATCCGAGCCGTAAGGCACGTACAGAACTCTATCTAGACGTATATCTAAACTATGGTAATTCGCTTGCTGAGATGTACTAGGCGTGTCCATGAACGCTTTTAAATAGTGTGTGGATGTGTTGACTACTTCTTTTGGTGGATAGACTGTGTCGTCCACAATACGCTCTGTACGCTCGATTATGATTGTGTGAGGAAATTCATCCAAGTACATTATTTACCACCCCACGATACCTTTCTATACGGTTTGAGTAGCTTGTATAGCTTATCTTCGTATTCATTATCAAAAGAGTAGCTAACTGTACCCATTGACCGACTCGAAAGCCCTGGATTGTGGAACTCAATCATCTTAGCGATAAACTCCTGCACAGTGAGTGGATAAGGCTCTATGAATACTTGATTACAGTATTCTGATGCAACGCCTGCATAATGTGGAATGAGCGCTTCAATGCTTGCATCCTTAGATGTGTCATCGAGCGCCCATTTATTAATAATCTTCACTTTATCTGCATCCATTTTTATCACCTATCCTTCCAACAGTGAAATTAAGTCTGCTTTTAGGTCACTAGAAGAATATTCAATTCCTCTTTCATCTAACATTCCTTTAAGTTCTGCGACGGTATACTCACTGTAATCAGGCGCTGATGCCTGTGCGATTACTCCCCCGTCGCTGCTGCTAAAGGGACTTTCACCACACCGTCAAGACGTTCAGGGAACATTAAGATACCTGATACTGCTAATGTCTGTTGAGTGAATGATTCGTCGTGCAAGAAGTGTTTCATTCCAATGAATCCAGTTGAATCAGAAGTTAGACCGAACTGTCTAGCCACATCAGAAGTACTTGAATTGATGTAAGCAAGCACTAAGTTTTCAGATGCAGTCGCATATACGCTACCTTGTGCAACTTGCGTAGAAGTAAACACGATAGTACCTGTCACATCTGTGTAGTAGTTCAGACCAAATGAAGATTCAAGTGTTAATTGCTTGTCTGCAATTGCTTGTGCAACATCCATTGGATGCGCAAATACAACAACACGGATTGTGTCATCTTCAAATACAGTCTGTAATGCACCCCATGAAGTCGCTAGTGCACCTTGTAGCCCATTCGCTTCATTCAGGTTAGTTTGAGCTTCACCCGATTGTACAAGGTCAAATAAGTCTGTTCTAATGTCTTTTTGAATTTCTTTTACAAGTGCATCATCAGTGTAAGCGACTGCTTGGTCAGCGCCGTAAGTTTGAATTGCTTCACCAGAAGTTGCTTTACGATATTTTTTAAGTGTGATTTTCTTTTCTTCAAGGACAGCTGGTGTCACTCTAGAAAGTGGAATGATTTCACCTTCAGGTACGTTACCGTCTGCCAGTTCTACAGTTGGCTTACCAAGTAATTCAATCTTCATACCTGATTGCACTGGCATTAATCGTGAGATACCGATTGCTCTTTGGAAGTCACGTAGTGATTCTTCAAAGCGGTATACATAATCAATTGACTTCTCACGGAAGTTATCTAGGTTTGCTACCGTTTGTAAGTTTTGCTCAGGAAAGTCTTGTGCAGCAAAGTGTTGAATGTTTAATTTGTACTTTAAATCATACTGTTTGTTCTTTGTCATATTTAAAACTCCTTTTTAATTAAATAGATTCATATTTTCTTTAATCGCTTTTTGACGTGCGATAGGGTCTGTCATGCCCATAATTTGTTCCTTAGTCATAGACTGTGGAGGATTGCCATCTTGTGGCGTTCTGCCTGTCTTACCTTTTGGTTGCTCGAATAGATAAGGTTTAGACTCACGTAAAGCAGTGATTTTGTCGTCAAGACCTTTCACTGTGTCACCGTCAAGCTCTAAGTCCGATTTATCTAGCAACGCTAGTACATCGTCTGGATCATTCGCATCTTTAGCTACTGCCAACTTGATTGCATTGTTCAAACGTGTACTCTGTAATTCTTGTTCGTACTTCTCGTTATTGGCTTTGTATTCGTCTAACTGTTTCTGTAAATCTTCGTTGTTCGTTGTTGATTTCTTAAGGTCTTCAATCTGTTCGTCACGGTTTTTAAGTTCATCATTCGCAGAATCGAGTTCAGCTTTGTAATCATTCGCCTTCTTTTCCATTTCCGCAATATTATTGTGATGTTCATTTATTACTTTCGTTACCGTTTCTTCTTCCAGTCCAAGTCCTCTAAGAAATTCTCTTTGCATTGGCATTTATAATCATCCTTTACAGTTGTTTGTTATCGCAGGTCTCTCTCCTGCACGAGGTTTGCACAATAACGCTTGTGCGAGCATTAAAAATAGACCTTTTAACGTCTTATCTAGGACGAGTCAATGTATGACTATCAAGATATTGCCACTCTTATCATCATGGCAGACCACCTCCTCTAATGAGTTTTCGTGCTTGTGTTAATAAAGCATCACTCCCTTCAGAGGTTTATATTCCTTTTTCTTCTTTCCATTTCTGTATATCTTCTCGTTGCTTTTCACCAATTTTCATATTAATCATAGGCTTACTTCTGTTTATTTTCTTCAACTCTTTAGTTATTTCAGCCGTGTTCTTTGCAATATCTTTTAGGTACTGTTCGATTTTGTCTTTCATTATTAGACCTCCCAACTCGCAATCCTTATTAGAATGACTAACAAAATGACAATAAAAATAAGCAACATACCTTGAAAGTAGTCGCCTTGGGAAATTACGTTAATCGCAGATAACAAGCTAAGAACTGTCATGATGACAAGGAATACTGTTGCCTCATTCCATACCATATTAATATCCCCAACTGCCATCTTTCTTTTTATGAAAGCCACGTTGTACCATTTGTCTAAAACGTTTTGCATCAGTCATTAAATTATGTTGAGTACGTTCTTCGGTGTTCATTGATGCATTTTTGTACCACATCATACGCTTTGATAACTGTTCGTAGTAATCAGGTGCAATATTATCTTCATTGAATTGCAACCAAACTTGATATTCATCAAATGAAGTACGTTCATATACATCTCGATGTTCTTCGCTTAAAAATTCATCGTCCATATGATCTAACTCAATTCCATTCACTCTATAACCTACCGAACATCTACACCCCATGTTTTCTTGCATCTGATTGATACCTATCATCATACGAGGACCTTTACCATAGGTTGCAGTTGACTTAGAGTAAAACAGACCTTCTGAATCCGCAACTTGACCATCTAAGATAACGTGAGTAGGACGTACCCTAGTATCTCGCTGAGATATCCAAATACGTTTTAACTTGCTACCTTCATCAACAAAACGTTTGCCACGTTCTTTATCGTCGAATTTAAAGCCTTTTGGCGCTTTCTCAGCCGTTTTGTTTAACTGTTCA
Organism: Jeotgalicoccus sp. S0W5; assembly: GCF_011634875.1. Classification (NCBI taxonomy): domain Bacteria; kingdom Bacillati; phylum Bacillota; class Bacilli; order Caryophanales; family Staphylococcaceae; genus Jeotgalicoccus; species Jeotgalicoccus sp. S0W5. Next base: position 744,845 of record NZ_SIRQ01000003.1, read on the forward strand.
ATAGCTTTCTCATATTTATCACCAAGTTCTATTTCCGCTAATGATTCAGCACGTCCGATTTCATGAGTAGAAACTTTTTGTACTCTTGAAGTATACTTATTCGCTATACGCTTTAACTTTAATTTAGTTGAACGTGGACTTTCATTGTTAATGACTCCAGAATTTAGTGTACCTTTGACTTCTCTTAACATGCTTGTTCGGTGAGAAGATAAAGTATTGAGTAAGTCGAATTCTTCGGTGTCTCGTTTAAGAAATTTTTTAAGCTCTAATAACATAGGAAATGCAATTACAGGAACAATTCCAGTCATTCCAGACAATAAAAAAGCACTACCCAATGTCGAATGGATAAATGCCAATACTTGAGCATATGCGATTGTAGTATATAGTGTTGAATAATCTTTTGTAATGTCTTGTTCAACTTGTTTAATTGCTTTCTGTAAACGATTGTACTTATTCAGATTTTCTAAGCTTTCTTCTTCAGAATAACTACTAACCATTGACTCATACATTGAAATAATCTCATTAATTCTTGATTGTAACTGTTGATTGATGCTGTTCTCAGTCATTCCGATAAGCACATCAATTTGACGTCCTAAATCATTCCAATTCATCATCCTCAACTCCCTTTATTGGAAGTTCTGTATCAATTCGGTCATCTTCACTTTCCATACGTTCCTTTTCGCCTTCCAAGTCTGATACCCACGGATGATTCTCAATGATTGTATCTTGACTGATAAGCGTTTGTGACATACTAGCGATTTGAGATTGCTCTAATTCATTGACCATGCGGTTAATGCTAAAGGAAATTTCCACTTCATTGGCAATCTCACCATTATCATCTGAAAACTCAAATACAAACCATAGCAGCTGTTTGATTGATGGTATTGCTTTACGTATTAAGTCTTTCACTTTTAAATCTAAGTCTGAATACAAGAATCTTAGCGCTATACCAGACGGGCTATTTCCTAGGCTCTGGCGTTGGAAATCAATCCCACGACCATAATCGTAGATATACTTTCTTAACTGCTCTAGCCACTCATTTGACGATTTAACAGGTACTTCAATCTGAATCGTGTCTACTCCACCGTCACCATCAACATTAATGGCTTTATAGTGTTTTAAGTTCCGCATAAACGTGGATAGATTTTCACCTTCATAACCTTTTAATACATAGATTAATTCAGTCGCTTCATCAAACGTGTTCTGTACGTTACTTGTCTGATTATCCATTGCATCAATCAACGCTTTGTAACGCCATATATCGCCCACTGCTTGAGAATTGTTCTTAAATGGTATAAATGGTACCCTTCCCCAACTAACGTCGTCTAGGTGTGTTGTAGGGTTACTCTCATCCATTCCGTGATACCAACCTAAATGAAGTCGATTGTCTAGATAGATGTAGTAAGTGACATCTTCTTTAGTCCAGTACTCCACTCGTCTTTCACGTTCGTATGTGTAACTACGTATAACTGCTTCTAACTCTCGTTCTTTTCTATCTGCATAGATTGGTACGATTTGTTCTGCAGGTATCTGCATGAACTTAAACTCGCCATCTTCATTTACGAATGGATGTAACCACTCAATGCCTTTGTTAGACGATGCAATGAATATGTCGTTCAAATCATCATCAAATTCATAGCCGAGTAGCTCATTTATTTTCTTTGTAACACTTTCGTCTTTATGCTTGAAACTCACTGGATTGGTGAGAGCATGACCAACCTTTTGGTCTACTAGGTTCGCATGTATTGGGTGTGTAATTCGCCAGTCTGGCTTATCGTAATCAGGTACACCTTCAGCATTCTTTGGTACATCTCTATCTTTAATATCATTTTTGTTGTCGTAATATTTCTGACCAGTCTCATATATCCTTACATTATGTTGATGTTGTTTAAGTAATCGTATAATCATTTCTTCTTGGGTTTCATGTTCAGGCTTAACACCTGCAAGTAATACTTCATCGTGTGGTGTAGTAAATGGATCCATGCCATCCCTCCTTATTTAAGAATACTCATTGTTGGTGCTTTCATATCAAGACTTAAACTATAGCGAGTTGCATCTATCGTATGATTATCTTTATCTTGCAATCTTGGTTTCACATTGCCATCTTTGTCTGTTTCATAGTCAATGTTTTCAAATTCTCTTGCGATGTTCGGTGTACGTTTCGGGTCAATGACAATTGCATCTAAGTCGTCTAACCAACGCTCACCAAACTCTACGCTGTCCTTGCCTTTTTTAGCACCTTTAATACGACGAATACCATGTTGCTTACGCAATTCATCAATACTCTTAGGCTCTGCACTATCAGCTAAGATGTACTCATCTTGATAACCTTTTTTAATAATCTCTTGAGCTAACTCCCTATTGCTCATCTTCACTTTATATATTTCATCAATTGCATATATCATTCGTTTCTTTTTGTCATAGTGCCAGACGACAAAAGCGTTCGGATCAGTTGCATATCCAAAGTCATTTCCATAACGATAATTATCAAATGTTGCTAACTCATCATCTGTAATCGTTCTAAATTCTAAGTTATCGAATGGTACAACACCTGAGCCAATCGCTTCGCCTAAATACTCATGTCTGTATTTACGTTCATTACGCTCTTTTGTCGCTTCTGCTTCTTCGATGAATTGTTTTGATATAAAAGGATTGTCTAAGTAAGTTGAGTGATGTACAAAGCTGTTTGATGCGATAAACGCTGATTCATACTTTTTATTCACCCAGCTAGATTTCCTTTTCGGGGGGTTATACGAGTAAAAGAATTTATAAAAAAGACCATTATCCAATTCACCACGTAGCAGTGAGTTAGTAATGGTCGTCACTTCATCTTCTGTTAAAAACTCCGCAAGTTCTTCTATCCACGCTATAGCGAAAGGGAACTCTGCTGATTTCAATGACTTAATACGCTCAGGCTCTTTAGCGCCTCTGAATACCATGTAGTTGCCACGAGGTAAATACGTAATTCTCATCGGTGATTTATTCACTTTAAACAGATGACTTACCTTCTGTTCTGATATAGCCCACTTAATCTGTTCAAAGATAGATAACTCAATCGTGTTGTCAATCTTACGTATGCCTACTGCATTAACTGGATATCGCATAAGCATCTGTACAATTACATGAGCAATGTCTGACGACTTACCACTACCACGTCCACCTTTGCATACAACGTTGAGTATGTTTGGATCTAGTGATGCTTTCCAGAACGTATGGAACGCTTTAGGAATAAGTTCTGATATCTTAATTGATGTCGTCAACAAAACTCACCTCTCCTGTATGTTCAATCGATTGCTCGACTCTATCTCTGTACTTGTGAGGTAATCTATTCTTCAATGCAAAGATGAGGGATGTCGGATTGGCGTGCTCATACTTCCTCACAGTTACAATCTCGCCTTGGTTAGTTACTGTTTCTTCTTCGTAGTAGTAACCAGTTGCTCTCTTATGCAAAGCGTTCTCTAATTGATAGTCAGCTTGTTCCTTACCCGTTTTTATGGCAGTCATAAAAGCTTTTTCTTCTTTTTTCCACTTCTTCACCGTGTTCCAAGAAACACCTAAATTCTTAGCGACCTGCTCATCAGTTAGTCCATCTCTTTTCCATCCTTCTACTAGATCTAACTTGTCATCAATCTCTAATCTTTCGTAATAACTTTTCCTAGCCAATCTCATCACCTCCTTGTATTTATTTATTACTTCAATACTGCCAACACAACCTCTATCTAATAAATGTGAAAGTATGTTTGACAGTATTCAAATAACAAACAAAAAAGACACCACGTAATGTGATGTCTTGCGTTCTATATGAGGGAGGACTCATGGCGTGAGTCTGTTTGGTCTACTCAGTGGTGTTTTACCACTCCGACCCGCCTTCAATTTTAGATTAAAATTCATTATTTAGTCGATTTTTTCTAATAATTCAAGTTTATCAAGTTTTTCTAGTCTTGCAGTAAGTAGCATATTTCTTTCATAATCTGATGCACTCTTTGAGATGATAAATTTAGCTCATTCGCTATTTCCTTATAGGTTTTTCCACATAATCTCAAATGGAACACACTATTCATCTTCTCATCCAGTATTCTGTCCATTCTATTTTGAACATATAAAACCTTATGCTCTAACCTTGATAACTCTTTATCCATTCTGAGCAATCTTTGTACTTCATTCTGTATTGGATCACTATTGTTCCCTTGCGGTTTAGGTAGTGTTGCTTCTATTCCATATTGAGCAATATTACCACCACTCACTACACCTTGGTAATTCTTCCTTAATTCATTAATTCTAGAGATGTAATATGGATAATCATTTATTAAATCCATAATCTTTTCAATTGAATATCTTTTAGTCGCATAACTCATAAATCATCTACACCTCTTGTATATTAATTTTCACGTGGTCAGCGTGTCCGTACTCTTTGTTCAGCGATAGTGTCACTACCTGTGAATCATCCCTGTATACAACATTGTTACATGCATCTAGTATGGTTTTAGCAAGATTATCGAGATCGGGCTTCTTTGTGTAATACAAAGCCCCTTCTTCTATCGCCTTTAATTTCTTCTTGGTGTAGCTTTTCGGTGGTGCGAATACAAATGTAATACTTACCTTCAACGGGCGCTCTGTGATGTGCTTGTGAGCCTTATTCATGGCATTCTTCGCATGTATCTTAATCATCTGCTTATACGTTGTACTTTTACTTGTGTTGTATGTCCTCGTCTTACCACTCGGTGTCCTTACTACCCTTGGTCGTGGCATGGCAACTGGTGTACCCATTACGTAGAAGTCAATCATCATTATCACGTCCTAATATCTCTTTTACCTTATCTAAAATACTCTTACCTCCACTGGTCTGTTCCGTCGAACCAGGCACTACCGATGCACCTCGTTATTTTCGGATAGAGAAATGACTGTTCCGTTCATCTTATCTGCTATAAAATTAGCGGTTGCTTCATCCTCATAAAACTTAATGCCTTTTTCTTGTGGTTGCGAAGTTAGATGATAAGCACCAATACTTTCCCACTCATTTGATAAAAATAAGTCTTTGACTTTAACTATATATAATTCCATTACTTAACCTCCTTATCTGTACTACCAAAGCCGTTAGATCCTCTAGCACTCTGAGTGTCGAATTGGTCTACTATTTCTAGAATTGGTAAAGCGATTGGTGAGACAACTAACTGTGCAATCTTTTCACCTTTCTTAACTAGATAATTCGACTTGTTCAATGTGTCTGCTATAACACCAATTTCCCCGTTATACCCACTATCCACAGTGCCAAGAATCACTCTTAGATTCGTTTTAGACGACTTACCAGATCGTGGTCTAATCTGTCCTTCATAACCTGGTGGAATGTTGACTGCGATACCAGTTGGTATAACACTCGCATGTGTGTAAGTGACTAGAGTGTCCTCGCTATCGTATAGGTCTAAGCCAGCGTCGTGTTTGTGACTTCTAGTCGGCAATGTAGCCGATTCACTGAGTTGTTTGATTTGTAATTTATTCATGTTATCCATTCCTCCACCATTTAAATATTGCGTAACCTAACATACCTACCAACGTTACTGCCGAGCCGACAAACAGACTGAATATAAAAATGAGTTCGAGTCCGATTTGAGTCATGGTAGCTGACCTTTGTACTTACATATGATTTCTACTACATCCTCAGAAAGCCATAGGTGTGCATAATCTTTAGTTGGCGATGATTCAAACACTTTTAAAATTTCATCAAACGCCTTCGCCTTCGCTTCGTACTCGTCAGCTTTGGCAGCTTGTGCGTATACGTGGTCGATTTCATCGATTTTATCGTAGTATCTATTAGATTCACTTTCATAATTACAGTTAGGTTCTGTCCCAATATCTAAAAGTATCTCTTCTTTAAATTCATAACTCATTCTTCATCACACTCCCACACGAGTTCTAGACGTCCGTTGATTAGAGCGTGTATACAGTTAGTTTCTTCGTCTTTGATTTCAGCTATAGTGTATGCATGTTCGTCGTAAGTAAAAACCCAGCCATTGATGTTCAATTCTACTAAAACTTCAAACACCGTATCTTCCGTAATCGGTTCTTCGACTTCGACCTCAAATAAATCCGTGTACAAAATTTTATTGTCTACCTCTTCTAATATAAATCCACCTAAATCTATCCAAACAGAACCTTCTTCTCTTTCAATGACTCGATAGTCCCCATGTTTATAAATTCCTGCTTGGACTCCTTTAACTAATTCGAAAAAATCAATTTGTTTAGTCGTCTTAATCGTCTTTAACATTTAGTTGTCCTCCCTTAAAATTTTCTGTGTGTGTAATTGTGATAGTCTTTCTCAGTCATTATTACAACGTATTTACCTTCACCACTGTCATACTTACCGTGGTGAAAAGCTCCACCGCATTTGAATAAGTACCAAACTATAAATGAATGTACAAACCTCTTAATCGTCTTTAACATTTAGTTGTCCTCCTCATAATCTTCCAAAATTTCATTTATCACATCTCTCATATTCTTTAAAGCATTTACCGCTTTCTTGCCATTGTTATTAACTGAATACAGGTGGCTATCAATATTTTTTACTGAATCTAATAAATCGTTTATAAGTAACCAAGTAATTTCTTCTTTCACACCTAAATTTTCATTAGATTGATTATCAAAATTTGTTTCTCCTATCGCATTACTCGACCCTACAATAGCTTTGATTGATTCAGATATATGTTCAATTTTTCTTTTGTTATCCATTTACTCGTCCTCCTCAGGCACATTCTCTTTAATCTCTTGTTTCAATTCTTCGCTAATCTCATCATCACTCATTATTCTGTACTCTAAATACTCAATCTGTTCTGTTTTACGTGAGTAGTCTTGTTGCAAATCGTTATAGCCTTCGTATAACTTGTCATATGCTTCCTGTAAGGCTTCATAGTCATCTAATAGAACTTCGTACCTCGCATCGTCTGTATGGCTCTGTACAGTGTTTAAAATGAGTCCTAAGAGGATTACGGCAATGACTGTTCTGATGATTAGGTTCATACGCTCACCCTTTCCGCCACTTCTTTCGGTATCACTTCTGTAAGCTCACGATCAGAGATGAATTGTTTATACTCAGATTTACTGAGATAAAGTATTTCTGTATTCTTTTTCAACAAGACTGACACAGGCACGAGCTTGTAACCTTCTTCAATCGGTATTGCGGTGTACATGTAATTCTGATTAGCGTTGTACAGTCGCTTACGGTACTTGAAGCCGAATTGTTTTTCGGTGAATAATTCGAGTTGTTGCATGTAGTACCTCCTAAAACATTGTAATTTGTTCTGCTTTACTTGCAGGATTGTATATCTTTCTCGCATGGCTTAATGCGTTTTCGTTTGCCTTTACGGTGTCGTTACAGTAAGCAAGCGAATTATCTCTTGTATGCAATTTGTGCAACTTGTCCGCTCGTCTGTAATACACATCAAAACCATACTTACCTTTAGCGATTTTCTCAGCTTGATTTATGATGTTCTCTAGCTCGTTAAGTGTTAGTTCAATACGTTCTGTGACGATTATGTTCTTCGCACCGTTAATTGTTTGTGTCACGTATGTGCAGTCATCATTCATTAAGCAAATGTCAAATGTCTTTTTCATAGCAGATCGTCTAAACTAAGTTGATTTCCAAATCGGTCTATATAAAGTTTTTCGAACTTACTTAATAAATCTCCATAAAACCTTTTCGGAATGTGATGTAGAAAATTATTTTTATCATCACTCTCATGGATTCTAATAAAGTTGTAATTGTAAGGATTCTCTCCTACGTAACTCAAACCATCGTAGTTACCGATTTCCACAAAGTTCTTAGTGCCTTCACTGCTTGCATATATCGTTAGTTGCTTCATAGCAAGTCCTCCAAAGTTACTTGTTCACCAGCTAATGAATTGAGCCCCCTATTGTTCTTGTATTCTTCAAAATCTTCTAAAGGTATAAATTCATTGTCGTAGTAAATTGATTCGTTGTAGACTACCTTGTAGGCGTTTTTAGCCTTATCAAAAGTAGCAGTACCGACAGGCTCTGTACCACGCATGTACAAATTCAATACTTTAGCCATCAGCCCCACCCCTTGAAGCACTGATCGAATAAATGCTTACTGTACTCAGACGGTTTCCATACTACTGGTGCAACAGGTCTAGTTTTGTATACTTGAATCTGTTCTCTACGTTCCTTGACGGTTTTTGGTGCGTGTTTTTCTTTTATCCCTTTACGTTGAATCACTGTCTCACCTTCCAAAACGATTAATTTTTTATGCAAGTTGCGTTCTTCGGCAACATTTGAGCGTATAAACTTTAAAGTCTGTAGAGTCTCGCCACTGGCTTCTGCGATTTCATCTAATGTGCCAGTTGCGATAAATCGCTCACCGATGTAAAAAGCGAATACTTGCTCTTTAGTACCGACTTCACGCATTGTATAGCGTTCTGTAGGCTTTCTGATTAATTTAGTGACATAACCTTGACTACGCCCAATTTGTTGTGCAATCTCACTTGTTGAGCCTTCCATCAACAAACGTCCGTTATCATAAATTTCAAATATTCTCGTTTTCCTTATTGCTCTACTCATGCCGTTCACCTTTCTTTAAAACGCTAACGCTTTGACATCTTCAACCTGGTAACCCATTTCATTCAGCTGTTGCACCATTTTCTTCGGATACACCATTGGCGTTTGTGCGTTTATTGAGTTGTAGTATTTAATACGTCCTATCACTTCAAATACTTCTTGATTACTTATGTTCTTACTCTTCTTCTTTTTCTTGTATTTCCTTACAGGTGTACTAACTGCTTGTTCTACAGTCCAACCAATTTCTAGTCTCCACTGAATCAATCCATCACTAATACCAATTGCATTCGCTTGTTCACGTTGTGTTTTTGTGATGTGATTCCCTTTATAATTCATGCCACCTGTATAAACTAGCGGTGCCTGGGTAATTGCTCGTTCTACTTCCCAACCAGAGTGCAACCGATTAGATAACGTTTTATCTTTAATACCGTTAGATTTAGCAATTGATCGTTGTTTCTTGCTCAAATCTCGTAAGCCCGTCATCGCTATCCCTCCATAAATACACCAATACATCCGCTAATTTAGCCCTTACAGTCGATTGTGGCTTACTCAATAAGAAATCTATCCAACCTTCCCCAAACAACTCCAAAGCGCTTATATCGTCTTTTGTGATGGTCTCACGTCGTTCCAATTTTCCTGCCAGTGCCATCTCTGGACTGACAGGTAAGTCTAATTCAGTTAGTCGCATAACTTTATCCTCCGATTCGGTAGTCTTTACCGTTCAAGATGATGGTGTCTTTACGGTTCATCATCCGTGTAAAGATTTGATTCATCTTCATAGACTTCTTAAAGTCCTTGCTTGAATAATTGGTCGTGTAAATCGTACTCTTATTCATACGAGCATCAGTAATCTTGTACAGCTCTTTTGCTTCCCAGTTGTTCTGTTCAGCGTTGACTTCATCGAGTATTAATAGATCAGCATCTTTAGCCATGTAATAAATGCCATCCGTTTTACCGTCTGTATCTTTTGATGTGGTCACCATCATGTCGAAGTAATCCGCAAACTTGATGAAAAGTACTTTGTAGTTCTCTTTTATCAATGCGTTTCTGATAATTGCTGACAGATAGGTCTTGCCAGTTCCGAATGAGCCTTGTATTACTAGTCCACGACCATTTTTTAGCTTATCGTCAAAGTTATTAATATAGTCTTTAGCAACTTCAATCGCTTTCGCTTGTTGGTCTGTATCAACGTTTAAATCCTCAAACTGTGCATTTTGATACTCAATATCAATCACAGATGCATTGATAAACTTCTTAGTGTTCAAGTCATTCTGTATTGCATTTACTTTTTCAGTCGCTTTACATATACAACCAGTGATTGTGGTTTCTTCTGTACCATCTTGAAAATACTTCGTAAGTTTCTTTAACGGTCGTTTACAGGTCTCGCAATTTTCACCAGTAAACTCAACTTTTGAGTCCTTCATTTTGGCGTACTGCATGTACTGCGCTAATTCCATTTAATCTAACCTCCTAGAAACCTAATTTTTTATACTGTTCTTCTTGCTCTGGTGGTAGTTCGTGTGTGACTTGATTTTTATACTTATTGACTTTACTTCTATTCTCATGATGTTTGATATCTTCAACAGTTTTTAAGTTATGGCCTTTCCAGTCATTTAAGATGCTCTTGTTGTATTTCCAGTTCTTTACACCACGTTGTCTAGATATGTCGATAGTTAGTTCAAGTATTTTTTTAAAGTCATCGAAGTAGTTTTTGTAGTATTCAACATCTTCCATCATGAATTGAGTAATTGATCCAAAGTAATTTTCTAAGAGAGTAGCAGCCGCAGATGGTTTTTGCTCTTCTTCCTCTGACCTATCCTTACCTAACCTATCCTTACCTAACCTTACCTGTGTATCCGAACTGGATACATTTTGTATACATTTTGTATCCATGCCGTCTAAACGTTGATACTGTCGGTTTTTATTCTCTATTAAACTTAATTTCTCCTCTTTATATATCGTTTCGTTATATCTATCTTTTTGAATGTAATTATGGATTTTCCAATCCTTTATAACGACTACTCCACTTTCAAATGGAATCAAAAATTCTTTGCTCAAAAGTATTTTTAAATCATCATCACTTGCACCAACCATTCGTTTTATTGTCTTAACATTTCCGATAAATCCATCATCATCAGCACTCATATTTAAGTGGAAATATAAGCACTGAGTAGACATCGGCATATCTAAAAATGTATCGGTTTCAGTGATTCTTTTACTAAACATTCTGCGTTGAGCCATTGAATTCATCCTTTCTTAAAATGGCAAATCATCATCCTGTACATTTACTGGTCCTTGATTATTCTGGAACGGATTATCTTCATAAGATGGTTTGCTACCTGTAGTCTGGTTTGCTTGTACGTTGTTAGATTGTTGATAGTTATTTGTACTTTGTTGCTTACGTTCAACGAATGTCACTTGATTTACCATCACATCAGTTGTAAACACTGTTTTTCCGTCTTTATCCTGGTATTGTCCCGTCTGTACAGAACCTGTAATTCCAATCTTTGAACCCTTACTGAAATGTTCTGAGATTATTTCCGCTGTCTTTCCAAATGCTTTACATCTTGGGAAGTCTGATTGATACTCCCCTGATTGCTTATCTTTAAAAGGTCGCTGTACGCCAACATTAAAGTTGACGTAAGCATTTTGATTTTGTGAGTATTTTAATTCGGGATCAGCTGTTAAATTTCCAATTAAATTAATTTGATTCATCTGTCGCACCTTCTTCTTGAGGGTAATCTGCTACGATTTCAGGCATATCTACATAGCTGTCATCATCTGGTGTAATATCCTTGATGTTCTTACCTACACCTTCGTCGTGTGATACTGCTTGTTGCATCTCTACAGATACAGGTAGGTATTTCCACATGTAACGAATGACTGTTTTCTTAGCCATTTCTTCATAATCAGTTGCCCAAGGGCTGTATTTGCTGTTGCCTGCTTTACTTCTCGCTCGGCGTTTCTCAATCTCTGACTTCGGCATATACTCGAATTGATAACCACCATCTTTGAAGTGAGCGACTGCATAAGCACCTTTGAATTGTCCTCTATCGGATTCAGCTGGTACATGCTTCAAATCACTGTGTAAGCCTAATTGGTAGTCAAATTCGTCGTTTTCATAAACTGCATGAGCATAAATTGATTGAATATGTCCTGATCGTCTTGCTAAGTCAATCATTCCTCTGTAACCAATGATGAACGTCACATCAGTTGTACCTTTTTTGTTGTTTCTAAATGGTAAGAAGTAGCAGTGGCCCATTGGTCCAGGCTCAAGTCCAAGTTGTGCTGATTGCATCACTGCACCAAGTAGGCTCGATACATCAGCTTCTTTTAGCTGTGGTGTTGTTCTAATAACCGTTGTCGCCATTCTTGTCATACGCTCAATACTCATGTGTTGCGGTAATGCTTGTGCCATTGCAGGTGCCATTTGGTCGATGTAATCACCTATCGTTTTTGGTTTATTGTTGTTCGCTACTTCGTTTTGTTTTTGAGTTGCTATTTGTTGTTTTAGACTTTCATTTGTACTCATTATTTAATCTCCTCCAAATATTTGAATTTAAGTTCTTTGTTCTTTCTTACACCACTGATATATCTAGAAATTGTTCCTTTGTGAACACCAAAGTGATTGCATGCTTCTATTTCAGAGTCAAAAACCTTAATCACTCTTCCTTCACTGTCAACTTGAGCAACTTTCTTTCTGAACCAATTACCAGCTAACGCTCTTCGCTCGTCAGATAAAACATATTTGCCTTTTTCGACAGCATGACGAATGTTCTCTAAATGAGTAACCCACTCAAGATTTGAAATGTGGTTATTCAACTTGTTGCAATCCTTGTGATTTACTTGTTCTTTATCATCAGGGTTTTCTATAAAATGAGAAGCTACTAATCTAGAAACTAAAAGATGTTTAGCTTTTGAATTCTTAGATAAAGCAATCATTAAGTAACCACTTTGATTTATATAGGGTTTGATAAGCCTCTTGCTCGTATTACTATAAACATCTCCATTTTCATTTATTTGGTATAAATGTTCATAGTCCTTAATCGGCTTAAACATTATTGTTCCTCCTTGATTTGTTTGATTCTTAAAATTCTTGATTCAGTTTCTTTTGTATATTTGTCTAAAGTGTCTTTGCCGTATTCTTCTTCAAGTGCCTTCTTATCGAGTGTTCGTCTAGTCTGAGGTTTCCAAGTTACAATGTAATTTTGAGATGCACCTTTAGTACTGTGTTTCAAGGTGTCTTTGAGTTGGTTTTCGTATTTAGATTGAAGTTCTTTCGTTTCTTTAATTGATGACTTGCATGATTCAATCGCACGAATTAGTGTGTCCGCATCTTCTGACAACTCAACTTGTTCATCATCTATTTCTGAATACATATGATTAATAAAACTCGTCATTGCACCACTACCGTCTATTTCAGGTATTACATTCGCTAATACGTTGTTGTGCCAAAAGTCATATTCAGCTTCAATAATGATGTTGATCAGCTCTTCATCTCGTTCAATCTCTTTCCAAACGAAGTTATTACCACCAATCAACACTGCTATATAGGCTTTCTCATAGCCTGTGACAGCTAGATAATGTTGTACCTGGCATAAGTACTGTGCAGGCACATCATCGCCTTCCCACAGTTCTTTGTTGTATTGAGAAGTAGTTTTGCATTCAAGTAATGCCTTTTCACCAACGACTACTCTGTCTAGGTTTGCTAACATAAAGTCGTGCTTAGGATGCCTTAACATACGGTTATCACGTCTGACTTTTTTACCAGTTCTTCTTTCAAATTCTTTTGCGACAACATCTTCAAGAATGTTCCCAAAGTGGATATAATCGTTATCGATATCTTTCCTTAATTCAGGATTGGTTTTTTCAAGGAACAACTGAGCTTTTGACTTCCATTTGTTCACACCAAGCACAGTACCTGCATCACTACCACCAAGCCCCGTATTACGTTCTCTAAGCCATTCTTCATGCGTTAAATCTTTTACATTTAAGAGTTCTGCCATGATTTCACTTCCTGTGTTAAAATATTGTTATAGTATTTTTTCTTAACGACTGGTCTGCCAACCGGTCGTTTTTTCATGCAATCAGGTACAATTTCCGCTAATTCTTCGATAGTTACTTTAGTATTCCGCATCCTCTAACACCTTCTTCAATACCAGGTAAGCTCGATTTGATACATCACCTTGTGAATGTAGTATTAATAGCTTCTTCTGTGCGTACTTCACTTTGCCTTGTACATCTTCGAAATCACGTTCAACTTCATGTAGTTCATCACTAAGACTACTGATTTCGTCTTGTGAATTTTCCAACTCAACGTTTAAGTTTCCATTTTCTTCTGCTAAGAATTGATTAGTTGCAAACATCAATGTCCAACCTCCTCTATTCCGTAAATATCTGCGTAAACTTCGTTAACGACTGGATCTACAAAATGACTTTTAATCAATAGTGCGGACGTGAATACGATCGCTAAAATGATTGCGTACATGAAGTCTTTTTTCATATGCTTACCTCCTGTATTTGTCGAGAATATCGACTGCTAACTGCCTACCGAGTTCTCGTTTGATATAGATTTTTCTGTCCTTCTGAATCACTGCTTTTTGGAATTTTTCTTCATATAGCAAGTGGTCTTTGAAGTACTGCATTGTGAGCCCAATTTCTTCCGCAAATTCTTTTGGCGTGATGAATAATCGTTCATCTTGTTTTTGGCTAACGATGGACTGTACAATCTCTGCAATCATCGGTTTGAGCTCATCAACTTCTACTACTGTTATCGCCATGTTTATATCCTCCTTTGCATCTTCAGACGTGCATCTCGATTCGCATTGAGTTGTTGTGGTGTGAGTCCGTAATCATTGATTAGGCAGTTTACAAAGCTTGTACCTTCAAACAGCACATCTTGTAATTCAGCTATCATGAGCTTGAGTCCTTCAAGTTCTTGATCAGTTGTATGTTCAGGATGTTTGTCTAAACGATTTGCCTTGAGTACACTCATAAACTCCTCTATTTCACGCTCAATGCGGTACATGAACGCCAGTCTGTGACCGTCGTATACTCTGTCTGATGCGGTCGGTTGTGCATAACCTTCAGTCATCTCATACGCCACATCATTAAGCATCTGAGCATCTGTAGTGTTATTTAGAGCTGCACTGCACATCATCTGTGTGAGTGGTTTTTGTCCGCTCTCTACTCGACTGATATATGATTTATCAACGTGTAGCTCATTCGCTACATCCTGTTGAGTTAAGTTGTTTCTTTGTCTATAACTTGCAATTACATTCGCCATGAATTGTCCTCCAGTCATTTATTTATGATTGATTGTTGATTTGATTAGTCGTTATACTCTATTTAGAGTTAATTAAGTTAGTCGCATAACTGATAACTCATTGGTAAGGCTAGTTGGTCGCTAGTCCTTACCATCCTCTTTTAAGCGTTGCTCTTTCTCCTTTGAGCTAAATTGCTTTAATTCTCCATAAAACATAACTTCGATAGAATCCATCACATATTGAAGGTGGGCTTCTAACCACTCTTCTCTTGTTAATTTCGTTGATTCACTTCCGATTGGTTCATTTGAAATTTCATAGATATCTTTTCTATCGCATATGATTCGTGGAATACTGTCCTTAATTTCTTTTAGGGTTTTAATTTGTTGGTTATCCACTTAAGATGCCTCTCTTTCTATCATTGGTAATACTTCGTTTTGTTTAAGAAGGTCATACAAGAAAAGTCTGCCTTTCTGAGTCCACTTCGTGTGCATTCTTACAGATGTGCTACCGTCTTTATGTTCAATTTCAGTAGTATCTGAGTGAGTTAATCCTTTACTGTGATATTTTGAGTAAAGTAACCACTGTCCAGATTGTTTATATTGAATCTTTAAATCATGTAGAAGTTTGTTTAATGATTGAGCTGACATTCCGTAATCTTTTGCAATTTGCCCGATAGTTACTAAACTTTTGTTTTGTAATATCTTGTCGTAATAACTTGCCTTAGGTTTCAATTCATTAATGCGTTGTTTACTAATTTCTGTTTCTAATCTCAGTTGTTCGTTTTCTTCTTCTTTAGCAACGAGTTCTAATAATGCTTCTTTGTACGTTGTAGGAAGTTTCGGTGCATTGTTCTTCAACTCATCTTCCATTTGATTAAATTTATTGATGTAGTTCATTTTGAAATCGTTATGACCTTGAATATTGAACATGTATAAAGTGAAGCCGTCTTTGGTTAAAAGATATTCTTTTTGGGTACGACCTCTCGAATCTTTGTATTCTGATTCGAAAATCAATGCCCCCACATCTGGGGATATTAAAATTTTCTCTAAATCCCTTTTTACATGGTCATGTCTTTTTGAAAGTTCTTCCGCTACGACTCTGCTACTTACGACAAGACCGAAATCTTCTTTATTTTCGATTTGTATAATAGAGTTCATTTGTTACTTCCTTTCTTTGCTATACTCACCTTATGAAGGTGGTGATAATGATGGTCAAAAAGCGTAAAATGAATGATTTGAGTAGAAGCCTCAACAATTTCTCGAACGATCTAATAGATAAGTACAAAGCTTCGATGATGAAAGAAAGTGAGAAATTAAAATGTTCTAACTGTGGTGAAAAAGGAACAATTAATGTAGAATCTAACCTTTTAAAATGTTCCAACTGTGGTAAGGAATATTCTATTTAGTCATTTTCTTTACAAAATCACTCAATTCATTTAAAGATTCATCTAATTGTTCAGACTTCTTTAGAGAGTCATTCGCTAATGTTTTAAAGTTACTTATATTGCTTCTTATTGCTTTAGCGAAATTATGGATATCATCTTGTTGGTTTGGATCTACGAAACCTTTTGTAAATGTTTTATAATCTCCGTTTCCTAAATTCAGTTTGATTTGAGCCGTTTTCTTCTTCTCAGTAACTCTCTTGATAACAGCTGCAACTGCGATTGAGAGAGTTGCTATTACTAATAACTTTTTCATGTTATCCCTCCTAATTAACTTTGTCGTACGTTTCGCTTACCTCATTTTCAAAAAAAATATGCCATTCGACACCTAAAACTTGTCCTAGTTTCTTTGCACTAGGTACCGTAATACCTCTTAAACCTTGCTCATAGCTTGATATTGTACCTTTAGATAGACCTACTTCTCTCGCTAGACTATCTTGGGTGTATCCTTTTTCTTCACGTAACTCTTTAAGCTTCTCCATTTAGTCACCTCCTTAGTACAACGTTACGTTGTATTTATAATATATAACACTTCGTTGTACTTGTAAAGCGTAAAATACAACATTTCGTAATATTTTTATACTAACTACTACAAAACGTAATACAATTTGATATACTTCTATTTAGAAAGGGTGTGGAACCTATGATTGGCGATAAGTTAGTCGAGCTTAGAAAAAGTAAGAAAAAGACTCAACAGGATATGGCTGATATATTAGGAATCGTAAAAGGGACATACTCATCTTATGAGCAGAATAGAAGAACACCTGATAATGAAATGCAGATTAAAATAGCTGATTACTTCGATATAACATTAGATGAATTAAATGGTAGAACTCCTAAAGAATCATCAGATGATTTTGATGCCTTCATGTTTGAGGATAAAGAAGCATTTGATGCTTTGCCTGAAGAAGTTAAGCAGGAATTAATTAAAGAGATTAATGAAAAGATAGAGTTTCTATCATATAAACAGAAGAATAAAAATAAGTAGGTGTTTACGTGGATTGGAAAAAGTTCATTACTGGAAGCACTACTTCCCATTCCCAAAACAATGAAAATGCTGAACCTACAAGCGACTTAGAATCTTTAGACAACTTTGTTGAAACTCAATATTTTATTAAACGAGCATCAAAGAATTTTTATATCTACGAAGACCTATTGATTCACAAATCGTCTAATAAGAAATATTTCAACACCGCTGAGTTCCAACACTATATAAACAAACATTCTAATTCAGAAAATCCTGTAATGTTTATAGATCACATCGAACAAGGCAAAAAAGAAATAAGAATGCTCAGTAGCTGGACACCTATTACAAATGGTCTAATGATAATCGATAGTTTAAATGTTCACTTTATTTCTTTAGGAAAAAGAATGACTTTAGAAATTATGCCAATACACAAACTTTCTTCAGTTGAAATAGATGTTAATATACTAAAACTGTTTGTTGGGAACAGACATTTATCATTTAAAACAACGGTCAAAAAGGCAAAGTTAATAAAGAAACACATTCAAAATATAAAAACATTATAAGTCTATAAAATGAGATAATCAGGGCATTGCCCTATTATTTATAAAGAAATTTTACATATATTAGAATTATAGGAGGATTGTGTTATGTCAGAGCAAGAAATGAAGTCACAGAAAAAACGTGGCGGGTGTTTGAAGTGGGTATTGATCATTTTCGGTGTACTCATTCTATTAGGCGCTTGTGGTGCGATATTAGGTGGTGGGGATAACGCTACTAATACGACTCCAGAAGAAGCTACAGAAGAAACTGATGAAAATACATCTAGTAAGTCAGAAGAACAGGTAGAAACTGAAAGCGGTGAACAAGAAGAATCTGCATCTGAAGATGAAGAAGTTGTCGAAGAAAATGAAGCTGTTGAAACAGTGGGAATTGGAGATACTTTAACAGTTGACGACCTAGACTTTACAGTTCACGGTGTCACACAACAAGATTCAGTTGGTGATGTAATGACATCTAATGCAAATGACACTTATCTTGTTTTAGACGTAACTGTCACGAACAATCAAAATGAAGCTATCACGATGATGAGTGAGTATTTCAAAATTGTAGATGGTGAAACAGTATATGAACCTGACAGCGTTGCTTCTACTTATGCTAACCAAGCAATCAGTCCTGATAATCTTGGATTGCTTGCAGAAGAATTGAATCCAGGATCTTCACGTGATGCACTAATTGTCTATGATGTAACACAAGAAGTTGTAGACAGTCAGACTAAACAACTACAAGTACAGTCAGGTATATTTGGAACTCAAACAGGGATTATCAATTTACAATAATTTTTCAACCAACTGACCATTGGTTATACAGTGGTCAGTTATAGGATGAACACATATGCTGAGCTTTGTGGAAACACAAAGAAGCCACGGATAAAAAACCGTAGCGGTAACAAAATTGATTAGCCCTGAGTCAGTTGATCAAACTCTCCAAGTTGACGACATGATGAAGGGGATTGATGCAATGAAAGATAATGCAAGAAATAATATTGACGAATTAATAGAACAAACAGCATCTACGTTAAGAAACTATGAGATAAATTCAAATGGTGGATTATCGCCAATTCGTGGTAATAAATGCCCTGCTTATTAGTAATAATAAGCTGAGTACTGGGTGAATTCAAGGGAAACCTAAGTCATATTGATATGGCAACCTTGAGCTAAGCTGATGAATTTCATAAAAGTAATCAGAAAGTGCAACGCATAGATAGTGAGTAGAAAAACAATAACCTATCCACGAGCGCCCAGCATCCTATAATTTCATAATAGCACACTAGCTGACCACTAGTATCCATTTGTGGTCAGTAATTTTTTAAACTTTAAACCGAACATACGTTCTATAATGAAGGGGTTTTTGCATGAGAATCGAACAGAAAGTAAATGACATCGTGGATTTATCCATATTAGATGTACACGATCTGAACATAGAACATTTAGCGTACATGTTTGATGTACACATACTCTACAATCACCAATCTAACTTTTATGTACAGAAAGCAGGTGTAGACATTATCGGGCTTAAATTTGATAAACGGAATGAGATGTTTAAAGCATTTTGTCATGAAGCAGGACACATGTTTTTACATGCGACTCAACAGCACAACATGCCTAGAGCATACAACGAGTACCAAGAAGCAGAAGCTGAAAAGTTTGGACTACTCTTGCAGATGCCAGAAAAGTTAATCACCAAAAACAGACTCTATCAGGCAACGGATTTAATGGCGTATTTTGGCGTGTGTGAGGACGTTGCACTTAAAAGGATAGACATGCTAGTCAATCACTCTAAAGTGTCTGGTATAGAGTTTTAGGAGGGATAGAATGGAACCTAAAAAGGTAAATGGTAAGTGGGGATACAATTTTAGTTATCAAGGCAAACGGTATAGAAAACAAGGTTTTGCGACTAAGAAGGAAGCACAAGCACGTATACAGAAAATAATAACTGATGTAGCTCATGGTGTAGATAGTAGCTCCAATGAATCTCTATTTGATTACTACGAGCGTTGGGTAGACACATATAAGCTGAATATCGTATCAGATAAATCATACAACCGTTTTATCAGTACCTTAAAGAAAATGGAAGATTACTTTCCACCGAATATGCGGCTAAAAGATTTAGACCAAGATCAGTACCAGTCATTTATCAATCACTACGCAGAAGGTTTGACTAAGAATAGTGTGTTGAAGATGCACCAACAGGTAAGAGCATGTTTAGAAGATGCGGTCTACAATGGATTGATTCCACGCAATCCAACATATAGAGCGAAGGTTTGGGGCACAGTGGCTCCTAAAAAGGAAGAATATAAGTATATGCAACTGCAACAATATGTAGATACTAAGGAATACTTTAGGAATAAACGTGCGAAAAGTGCATTGTTATTGTTCATCTCACACGTGACAGGCGGTCGCTTTAGTGAAGTCAACACCATTAAATATGAATACTTCGACTTTGAGAACAACAAACTATTTTTAAATGGTACAAAGACAGAAGCATCACCAAGGACTATTACACTGGCAAGCAATGATATGGCACATATTAAACATGAGATAGAAGCAATGGAATTAGATCAGCAAGAATATATCTTTAATATTGCATACAGGACTGCGAATGATATGTTCAGTCGTGCAAGAGAGTATCTTGGCATCGATAAAGAGATTACAATAAATGCACTAAGACATACTCATTGTAGTTATCTTTACAATCATGGAGTATCTATTCATTACATTAGTAAACGATTAGGACACAAAAGTATTCGAATTACATTAGATGTGTACAATCATATATTTGAAGAAACATATGAGAATGATGAAAGCAATGCTTTAAATATATTAAACACGATGCCAAACGACATAAGTTGACAGGCGATTGTCAGAATCTGCTTGTCAACGACAATGTTGTCAATTTGTTGCCAACTCTACTCATCTTTAATCACTTCTAATCATTCATGCAAATATAATAAAACCCCGTCATATCAACGTTTAACGATGATTTAACGGGGTTTAAGTATTTAATGAACGGAGATGGAGTCATATCAACGTTTAACGATGATTTAACGGGGTTTAAGTATTTAATGAACGGAGATGGAGAGATTTGAACTCTCGCGCCGCTTTCGCGACCTACACCCTTAGCAGGGGCGCCTCTTCAGCCACTTGAGTACATCTCCATAATGGCTCCACAGGTAGGACTCGAACCTACGACCGATCGGTTAACAGCCGATAGCTCTACCACTGAGCTACTGTGGAATATTATGTATCTTTCAAACGAACAATATTTATTATAACAACTCAGCTAAACAATATCAACAATAAATTAATATTAAATAAGAAAAGTTTACAATTTTGTTGAATGTATTAACTATAACTTCAAACTCAATTAATTGTATTAATTTCATCTATGCTTCTCATCAATTTGATATAAGTTGCCTTGGCAGCTTCATTAATATATAACATATCATCTTCTTCTTTTGATTGATGTCTATATAACGATGCTTCACGCTTTTGATTTTTCTTATAATATTTCTCCTTCTCAAGATTGAATTTATAATATAATTTCACTGCATTTAAATATTGCTTATTATAAGAAGCATATGAAATATCCACTACTAATTCCTCATTATTTTCAAACTTGACTAAGGTTTGTCCTCTATAGGGATAATAATTTTGTATGTACTTTAAATTGAACCAACTGTTAGACTGCACCCTATCTGAATGTGTACAAAAATAAATATATGATGCAAATAAATCGATAATTATCGGGTGCTTAGACCTGATCTCAGTCAAACTTCTAGACAACTCTTTTCTAGCTGAATAGCTTTGAGAATGGAGTTTACAGTTATATTCAATCACTTTATTTGGACTTCTAAGACATTTAATAGGATCACCATATAGCTCACAGATTGTACTTTCAACATAACGGCCATCTTCCTTCGCAACTACATACATAGTGTTATCATTTATAGTGTAGTGTTGTCTTGTCATGGGACCTCCAAATTATTTACTTAAAAATAATATAACATATATTTTAAATTTTGTTAACTATTATTAAATACTGTTATATTAACTTATCACATACTTGTCAGAAAATTTGCTTTTACGATTCTCATTATCATTGACCTAATTGAGAATGGTGTGTATACTTTAATTAAGTTAGTAATCGAGAGGGGTTATCAATTATGGGGAGACCTGTATATCCAGCCAATCAATTAAGAGGCTTTCTTAATACTATAAATGATTTATCAGCAGACTTGGTTTTACAAGAATCAATGTACCGTTTTAATTACGACTTATATTCCCGTAAAATCGAAGAATCACTTATAGAAAAAGACGAAGAAAAATTTAATAAGTATACAACTTTAATGAAACAACTATAGAATTTACATAAATAAGCACCAAATTCTCTAATGAGAATTTGGTGCTTTTATCATATATATTCCCACTCTACAGTACTAAATACTTTTAAGAAACTAAGTCTAAAAATTCATCTCTAGTAATACGTCCTAAATAATGACTGATATCAATATCAGACAAGGCCTGATCAATTGCTGCTCTATTATGTTCAACACCAATTAATCGATTTTCAATATCGATGACTTCCCCTACACCAAAGAAGTCTCCAAAGATTTTGGCATGCTCAATACGTCCACCATTTACCTCTAAACGTACATCTAATAATCCAGCGTCGTACTTATGAGAATTATCATAATTATACTTAGGGTTTTTACCATAGTTCCATTCCCAAGTTTGATATTTCTCTTTGGACAATTTATTAATTTTTTCCCAGTCTTCATCTGTTAGCTTATATTCTTCAACATTTTCTAAGCCACCAAATATGTTCGATAAAATTCTCTTCTTAAATTCTTCAATATCGATTTTCTCTTCTAAGTAATCATTGATATTCCCTACTCTAGCGCTAACAGATTTTACGCCCTTAGACTGAATCTTTTTAGGGTTTACTTTCAAGGCATTTTGTACCTCTGAAATATCACTCTCAAGCATCAAAGTACCATGTGAGAACATACGACCTTTTTGTGTGAACATCGCATTCCCTGATACCTTTTTGCCACCTTCAATTTCTATATCATTACGGCCAGATAATTCAGCTTTAACACCCATATCATTTAAAGCATCTACAATCGGCTGGGTGAACTTCTTAAAGTTATGGAAACTATCTCCATCATCCTCAGTAATAAAACTAAAATTCAAGTTACCTTCATCATGGTATACTGCCCCACCACCTGAAACTCTACGGACAACTTTGATACCATGTTCCTCTATATAAGGTACATTAATTTCTTCTATGGTATTTTGATTTTTACCAATGATAATAGAAGGTTGGTTCACGTAAAAAAGAAAATAAGAATCATCTGTTGGAATTTCTCTTAAAATGTACTCCTCCATTGCCAGGTTAATCATAGGATCTGTGATGTCATTATTTGAAATAAATTTCATTTGTATTTCCCCCTGTTTAAAATAAATGACCTGTTACTAATTATAATAGAAACAGGCCATAAAATCACATTACTTTTTCATTATTTTCTCTGCAGTATCTTTAGCAGTCTGAACACAATCCGGTAGCCCTACTGCATAGTGGGAAGCACCGATTAAATGTAAACCTGGATAGGTTTGACTAACATAAGACTGTATATCATCGATCATTCGCCTATGGCCGACAATATAGTTTGGCATGGAATATGGCATCCGCGTCACTATTTCAAACTCCGCTTCACCTTTTATATCCATAATCTTATCTAGATCTTCTCTAGCCAATCTAGCAATATCTGCATCCGAGCGTTCATGAACAATGTAGTCACCTGGTCGTCCAACATAAGCTCTTAATAAAGCCTTACCTTTAGGTGTGGAATGTGCCCATTTTTTATTCGTCCAAGTACAAGCAGTAATTACAGTGTCCATGTTACGACTGATAACGAAGCCTGTACCGTCAATAGCATTTTGAACTTGAGATTCATCGAAGGCCATGACTACAGTTGCAACACTCGTTGCCGGCATGTGATTAAAGTACTCAAATTCCTTATCATCAAACCATCGCTTATATTGGAAGTGCGGTGTTGTAACGATGACTTCATCATAATCACTTGTTTCACCGTTAACAGTCAAGGTATAGCCATGATCATTTTTAGTGATTGCCTCAACATCACTATTGAAATGAATTTTACCGCCCTGTTCCTCGTTTACTTCTACCATGCGGTCGATAAAGGACTGTAAGCCACCTGAAAACTGCAAGAATTGCCCGACTTTCGTTTTCGGTGCTTGTGGTTTATTTCTTCGCTCTAAATTAAGCCCCTTCATCAAACTACCGTAATACGATTCAGTCTTTTTAAAATTTGGATAAGTCGACATTAAACTCAATTGATCAATGTCAGTACTGTAAACACCAGATAAGAGTGGCTCAATCATATTTTCTAAAACTTCATTCCCAAGCCGAGCTCTGAAGAATTCACCAACAGAAATATCTTTATATAAAGGTAAGGCGGTTTTAAAGTAATCCATCGTCGCTCTTAATTTACCCGGCCAAGAAACTAAGTCCGTATCAAGTAAAGATTTAAATTCTAAAGGAACACCTAACATAGTTCCCTTAGGTACAGGGTACAATTGATTTTTAGCATAGATATATGCTTGACCTGTCTGATTCCTTACTAATGTCGTATGAAGCCCTAGTTTCTCTGCTAGTTCAGTCATTACTGTTTTTCTAGCCAGGTAAGACTCTGGTCCTAATTCAATTGTGTAGCCATCTTTTATATGTGTATTGACTTTACCACCCGCTCGATTCGACGCCTCATATAACTCTACCTGACAATCATTACTTTCTTCTAAAAGATAATACATTGCAGAGAGGCCTGTTATACCTGCACCGATTATGGCAACTTTTTTCATTATTACACATCCTGACTATCTAAATTAAAGTTTAACGAGTTCGTTTACCATCGCTTGAATAAAGCGTTCATCTGTATTCGGCATTGTCGGTCTATGGTAAGTTGCACCGATTTCATCAGTTACGACCTTACATTCATAGTCATTATCATAAAGTACTTCTAAATGTTCACATACAAAACCGAGTGGTAAATAAACAAAATGTTCGAATCCATGTTCTTTGTGTAATTCACGAGTAAGGTCTTGAACATCTGGCCCTAACCAAGGATCAGGCGTGTTCCCTTCAGACTGCCAACCTACAAAGTAATGACCTTTATTAAATCGTGCTTTTAATAAGTTCTTAGTCTCTACTAATTGGTCTGGATACGGATCATTATGTTCTTTAATTTTCTCAGGTAAACTGTGTGCACTCACAACAATTGCAGTTTTACTCTGTTCTTCTTCAGGAATTTCTTTAAACGTACCTTCTAAAGCATCCACCCAGAAATCTATAAATGGTGTTTGCTCGTAAAATGATTCGACAGATTTAACCGTCATACCATATTTTTCAGCTTCTTCTTTGGCACGTTTATTATAAGAACCGACTGAGAAATTAGAATAATGCGGTGCTAAAACAACCGTATGAATTTCTTTAATTCCACGTTCACTAATTTCTTTTACACTATCTTCAATGAAAGGATGAATATGTTTTAAGCCAATAAACAGCTCGTACTCATCATCACTTTGTTTGTTCAGTACTTCTACTAATGCATTTGCTTGGCGTTCTGTTGTATCTGCTAAAGGAGAAATACCACCGATTGCTTCATAGCGATCCTTTAAGTCTTGTAAAGCTTCTTCACTTGGTTTTCTACCATGTCTAATATGCGTATAGTATGGTTCAATATCCGATTCTTTGTAAGGCGTTCCGTACGCCATAACTAATAATGCTTTTTTTTCACTCATTTTAAAATCACAGTCCTTTACTATATGTGTGTACTAGTTCAGTTAAACGTTTTAGTACTTCTGGATTCACTTCTGGGAATACCCCATGTCCAAGGTTGAAGATGTGCCCTGTTCTTTGCCCTTCTTCAACAATTTTCTTGGCACGTTCTTCAATAATATTCCAGTCGGATAAGAGAATCGCTGGATCTAAGTTTCCTTGTAAAGCTTTAGTAATTCCAAGTTCACGTGCTTCAGTAATTGACATTCTCCAGTCGAGTCCAAGCACGTCACTACCTAATTTGTCCCATTCTGTAGCTAGGTGACTTGCACCGACTCCAAAAATGATAACTGGCACATTTTGTGCTTTTACTGCCTTAATAATACGTTTCATACCCGGTGCAAGATAGTAGTTATAGTCAGCTTTATTAAGGGCACCACCCCATGAATCAAATATCTGAATAATGCCAGCACCTGCTTTAATCTGTGCTGTTAAGTAAGTAATGCTTGTTTCAACTAGCTTATCCATCAATTTAAACCACAGCTCTGGCTGTGTATACATCATTGTTTTAGTTTTGTGATAATTTTTTGATGGACCGCCCTCAATCATATAGCTCGCTACAGTAAACGGTGCACCGCAGAAGCCAATTAAAGGGACATTTAACTTTTCTTGAGTTAGAATTTGGATCGCCTTATATACATAATCTAAGTCTTTAAAGGGGTCTAGCTCTCCTAGTTTTTCTACATCTTGAATTGTTCGAATCGGATTCTCTATTACTGGACCAATACCAGCTTTAATATCCACATCAATTCCAATTGGTGCAAGTGGCGTGATGATGTCCTTATAAAGTACCGCAGCATCAACATTATAGTTGTCTACTGGTGTCGCAGTTAGATAGGCAGTGAGTTCAGGTTGTTTAGTAATTTCAATCAGTGAATACTTCTCTTTCACTTTATTATATTCTGGCTGTGAACGCCCAACCTGTCTCATAAACCAAACCGGCGTATGCTCTGTTTTCTCGCCGCGCGCTGCCCGAATGATAGTATCATTAAACACAGTGTTTCCCCCTATTAATATTTTTTTATACACTATAGTATTTTATCACATTCATTAGAACTATTATTATTTAGCTCGAAGTTGTCAAAAATTCGTTCTATTTGTGACTATGTTTAAAGTCACTATTGAGCAGGTATATAAAAATTAATAAGACTTTATGAGGTGAAGAAATTGTATTTGCATTTAACAACAGGCACATTAGATTATTTAACATCTCTTCATGAGAAATATGACCAAACATCCATTAGCTCAAGAGGTACTGATGCTATTTTGTACTATGAAGATAATAATGAAGACTCAGTATTCTCCACTAAAATGACATATGAGATTTTTGAAAATATGGGTGGTCTCGATGCAGATGGACCGATGACAATGTATTATATCCCTTCTGCAGGAGATGGATTCCACTCACTCCGTGCACATGTTTTAGATTTAGCGAAAGCATTAGCTGACATAAATGGCGTTCTTGCATATCGTGTTGGGGTCAATGAGAAAAAAGAAACTTATATGATACTAATTAAATGGGCAGACTTATCTATTTACGATGACTTTAAATATACGGATATTCACGAACAATACCTGACAACAGAGGCT
Organism: Jeotgalicoccus sp. S0W5; assembly: GCF_011634875.1. Lineage (NCBI taxonomy): Bacteria > Bacillati > Bacillota > Bacilli > Caryophanales > Staphylococcaceae > Jeotgalicoccus > Jeotgalicoccus sp. S0W5. The sequence continues at coordinate 772,092 of NZ_SIRQ01000003.1, forward strand.
CTTAAAAAATTCCGTACAGAAGAGTCGCTCTTTGGAGATTTCTTATCATCTAAAACCTATTACACAATTAATGAAAATGTCTTCTCTGACGAAGAAAAAGAAGAACTGAGTGATTAATCACTTAGTTCTTCTTCTTTTTTGTAAATTGATCTTGATAAGAATCTGTTCAACACATGACCCCATAACGGGAATAATAGTCCTATATAAAAATACTCAGATTCTACAATAATAAACATTAATGTGAAGATTATAGATATCAATAGAACCATTTTATGAGAATACCTAATGTAACTATCTTGAATGTATGAACGATTTACTGGCCATATTTTTGGCCATAAAAGATAGGCTTGATTCGTATAAATTTGAGACATCTGCAAGACAATAATATAAATACCAAACAGTGAAAATACGAGTGAAATATAAAAGTTTGAAATCCAAAACATAATGATAAAGAATAATATGATAATTCTAAGCACAATCATAGGTAAATCATGATCTCTTAGAAAAGAACGGTAAAATAGATACTCATACATATTTTTCTTATTAAACTTTTCACCCTTCATATCTGGTAATAATAGATCTAAATATGCGCGTCGCTTAAAGCTCTTATCAATTTGTTTTACATTCGTAAACATGCTGACCACTTGGAAATAAGCGTGTGACTCCTCTTGTTCATAGGCTGTATAATTCAACCATGATAAGGTCTTAAAACGTATTTTCCTCACACTGACTTGACTAAGGACAACAATAGCGAGTGCTAAAATAATGAACAATGAATGCTGTTGAATTAAAAATAAGCTAACAAAGTTTAATACGAATAAAATTAAATTTACCATCCACTTTTTCAGCTCAGTATTAACTGCTAATCTCTTAATCGAAAACGTATTGAAGTACAAGATCAATGCAACAAAGAAAAAGAGGATAATATGAGTTAGGTCATGACCAATTGTTAAGAGAATCATTACTGCAATAGACACTGCAATTGGCGGAACAATACCGAGTGACAAACTGTAAATATCTGCCCGTTTAAAATAGGCAGTCATATGCTTTTCATAAGGTGGTAAGAACAACATGTCCGCTTCTTTTAATAAACTTCTATATTTTGGGTTTATAAAAATGGAAAGTACAATCGCACAGATTAAATCAATGTGTATTCCTGGACTTAGAGTTTCTCTCAAGCCGAGTAAGGTATATAACATGACACCTGCAGCAATCATTAAAAATACTAAAAAGTGACTGTTAAATATAAACTTTCCATAATAGCTCCTTAATTTGATGTCTTCGGTCATTCGTCCTTCAAATAACGCTTTACTCATGGTGATTACCACCAGTGAGTTTGATATAGACATCATCAAGCGTCCCATTCGGCAAGTGAGTTAACGCTCTTAACTCCTCTAAATTACCATCGGCAATTTTACGACCTTTATCTATTATGATATATCGATCACAGTATCGTTCAGCTGTCGATAAAATATGTGTACTCATTAACATTGATCGGTTTTCTTCTCTTTCAGAAATCATGAGTTCAATAAGTGATTCAATTCCTAATGGGTCTAGCCCTAAAAAAGGCTCATCTATAATATAAAGATCTGGTTCAGCAATGAAGGCACAGATGAGCATAACTTTTTGTTTCATCCCCTTGGAAAAATGACTAGGAAATGTATCTTCCTTATCATCCAGCCTAAATCTTTTTAAAAGTGGACCCTTTCTTTCTTCAACTTGTTCAGGTGTAAGGCCATAAGCCATCGCTGTCATATTGATGTGCTCTTTAAGTGTTAACTCTTCGTAGAGTATTGGAGTTTCAGGGATATAACCTAGATGTCGCCGATAAGCTTCTACATCATCTTCTAATGTACGTTCCATGACCTTTATTGATCCGGAATGCGGTCTTAATAGACCTAAGATATGTTTAATTGTGGTACTTTTACCGGCACCATTTAAACCAATGAGACCAATGATTTCCCCACGTTTTATATCTAATGAAATATCATGAATGACAGGTTCCTTTGAATAGCCACCTGTTAGATTTTTTATATTTAAGACCATTGTTTGACTTCCTTTTAAATCGTTCTAATTATTTGTATACTGATACTTAAGTAAAACTATATCATAAAGAGAGCTATGGAGGATATTGAGATGACTAAGACTATTTTTGAAAAAATTATCGACAGAGAAGTACCCGCAAATATTATTTATGAAGACGATGATGTCATTGCATTTATGGATGCCTTTCCAGTTGCTAAGGGGCACACACTTGTCGTCCCTAAAAAAGTAATAGAAAATATTTACAACCTAGATGATGAAACAGGTGCAAAAGTAATCAAGGTTGTCACAAAAGTGGCTAATGCAGTCAAAGACGCGTTTAACCCTGACGGACTTAACGTTGTTCAAAACAACGGTGCTTACGCATCACAATCAGTCTTCCATCTACACTTCCATATCATCCCGAGATATAAAGAAGCACATGATGGTTTTGGTTATAAGTGGGTTGACTTACCTGAAGAAGAGAACTCTACCGATGTTCGCAGTGAAGTAGCTGATGCAATTAAAAATTCATTAAATGCATAACTAACGCCGAGACAGGGTATGTAAGAAACAATGAGAGGTGTATAATATGAAACTTAAAAATATCGGAGTCGGCTTTACTGTTGGATTAACTGGAGGTTTACTTATTGCATTCTTGAACGCTCCTAAGTCCGGTAAAGCCTTACAAAATTCATTAGCATCTGGCACTAATGATTTACAGTCAGGTCTTAATCAGTTAAAAATCGAAGGTGACGAAATCAAAAATGCTTTCCTTAAAACAAAGCATGAATCAAGTGAGGTTTTCTCAACACTTGGAGATGAAGTTAAAACGATGATTTCTAACTTCCAAGCAGACATCAACCCAAATATTGAACGTTTACAGACTAATATTGAAAATGTTCAAAACCGTGTAGATGGCGCTTTAGAAGGCCCACCAAGTAAGAAAGATCAATCGGAAACTGAAGAAAAATAACAGACTATTTAAACATCAGGCAGCTTACGTTTGTATGCTGCCTTTTTTGTGTGTTATATTATTTCTTGTATATGCAACTAGGAGGAGAATTTGAGATGAAGAAGAAATTAGCACCTTTTATTTTAGGGATTGGCTTGGTCAGTCTAGCTGCTTGTAGTAATGATAGCAGTGAAAGTAATGAATCTGAAGAAAATACAGACCAAGGTGAAGTTGAATACGGAGATGTTCTAGCTTCAAGTAAAGCTGGTGATATTACTACAGACGATGTATTAAATCAAATTGGTACGAATCAAGTCGCTAATCAGACTTTCCAATTAGTATTAGACCAAATCCTTTCTGATAAGTACTCAGAAGAAATTGATAGAGAAGAGTTAACAGCACAAGTAGAAGAAGAAATTGAACAATATGGTGGAGAAGAAAACTTTTCCATGATGTTACAACAATCTCAACCAGGAATGACAGTTGATTCTTATAAACAACAGCGCATTTCTAACGCATATAACGATTTATATTTTGCGGATTACTTAGAAATAACTGATGAAGAAGCATTTGAAAATGTCAGAAAAGCATCTCACATTCTCGTTTCATTCGGTGAAGAAGGCGAAGCACCCGCAGAAGATGAAGAAAACGCGGAAGAAAGTTTGACTAAAGAAGAAGCAAAACAAAAAGCAGATGACCTGAAAGCCCAATTAGATGAAGGTGCTGACTTCAAAGAACTTGCTAAAGAAAACTCAGATGATACAGGTAGTGCACAAAATGGTGGTGACCTTGGTTATGTACCAGAAGGACAAATGGTTGAAGAATTTGAAACTGCACTATTTGATTTAGAAGCTGGTGAGATTTCAGAACCAGTCGAATCACAGTTTGGTTACCATATTATACTTCGTGAAGATGCCACACTGGAAGATACACCAAAAGAAGAATTAAACACAATTAAGGCGCAACTTGTTAACCAGAGCATTCAAGAAGATCCACAACAAGCACTAAAAGCATATGAAGATCTTCTAGAAGAATATGAAGTAGAGTTTGAAAATGAAGAAATTCAAACATATATTGAAGACACCTTCCTAAATGCGAATGAAGCACTGGAAAACGCTCAAACTGAAGATCCAGCAGCCGAAGAAGAAAATGCTGGAGAGCCTAGTAAAGAAAATGAAGAATCAACCGACAGTGAGTCCGGTGAAAATGCTGAATCAGGCGAAGATAGCGAGTCTTCTGAGGACGCTGAGTAAGTAAGTATCCACCCGTATAACGGGTGGCTTTTTTTCAGCCCTATAAGGGCTCATTCC
>NZ_SIRQ01000004.1:0-258944 GCF_011634875.1 Jeotgalicoccus sp. S0W5
CTTTTTATTCGGAATTAAACGTTGACATATTGTCATTCAGTTTTCAATGTTCTCGTTTTTAAAACAATTTAATAAATGGAGCGGGTGATCGGGATCGAACCGACGACATCAGCTTGGAAGGCTGAGGTTATGCCATTTAACTACACCCGCATAGGTATAATATTGAGTATAAGATTTAAAGCGTCTTAATGGTGCGGCTGAGAGGACTTGAACCTCCACGGGATTTAACTCCCACTAGGCCCTCAACCTAGCGCGTCTGCCGATTCCGCCACAACCGCTAAAAGTATATTTAAGATGTTTGTTCTTTTTAGCGACATCTTTCATTATAACCTTTCGAGAGTATGATGTCAAGAACTTTTTTGTGATTTTTCTGTAAGTACTTTCGCTTAGTTGCTTAAGCTCTAACAGTTTAGATTTAAAATTATACTTTCTTATAAAGTATAAGTCAATGATTAATTTATATTTTTTTAAAATTAATGGTGACCCGTACGGGACTCGAACCCGTGTTACCGCCGTGAAAGGGCGGTGTCTTAACCGCTTGACCAACGGGCCAACTTATTAAAATAACAACGTTTACTAATATACAGACATTCTTATATTAAGTCAATACATTCTTCACAATTTATTTTATGTTTTATATCTTTATTGACTCCCTTCTATATAATGTAACTTTTAAGTATCATTTTATTCTCATTTAGTTAGCTAAGCACTATGTTCATTAAGAATAAGCATTACGTTTTCCTTGTGTAAAATACTTGTAAAGATATTCATTTACTTCGGTTTAGAAGCTTGCTTTTGTTACTTATACTTGATATAGTTTATTTATAATAATTCTAATTAATGGAGGCAGTTATTGATGACTAATAAAGATAATAGACTTACTACTCTTTTCGGCAATCCCGTTGGTGATCGTGAAAATACAATGACAGCTGGACCACGTGGTCCTCTTGTAATGCAAGATCCTTACTTCTTAGATATGATGGCTCACTTTGACCGTGAAGTTATCCCTGAACGTCGTATGCACGCTAAAGGTTCAGGTGCATTTGGTACATTTAAAGTCACACATGACATTACACAGTACACGAAAGCTAAAATCTTTAGTGAAGTTGGGAAAGAAACAGAAATGTTTGCTCGCTTCTCTACAGTAGCTGGTGAACGTGGTGCTGCAGATGCTGAACGTGACATCCGTGGTTTCGCACTTAAATTCTACACCGAAGATGGTAACTGGGATTTAGTTGGTAACAACACACCTGTATTCTTCTTCCGTGACCCTAAACTTTTCCCAAGTTTAAACCACGTTGTTAAACGTGATCCTAAAACAAACATGAAAAATGCTGAAAGTAACTGGGACTTCTGGACTAACCTTCCTGAAGCATTACACCAAGTTACTATAGTAATGTCAGACCGTGGTATTCCTAAAGGTTTCAGAAACATGCATGGTTTCGGTTCACACACTTATAGCATGATTAATGAAGATAATGAACGCGTGTGGGTTAAATTCCACTTCAGAACTCAACAAGGTATTGAAAACTATACTAATGAAGAAGCAGAATCAGTTGTTGGTAAAGACCGTGAATCTTCACAAAGAGATTTATTCAATGCAATTGAAGAAGGAAACTTCCCTAAATGGAAAGTGTACATTCAAGTGATGACTGAAGAACAAGCTAAAACTCACCCAGATAACCCATTCGATTTAACTAAAGTATGGTACAAAGGTGACTACCCACTCATCCCAGTTGGTGAGTTTGAATTAAATAAAAACCCTGAAAACTACTTCGCTGAAGTAGAACAAGCAGCATTTGCACCAACAAATATTGTGCCTGGTATCGGATTCTCTCCAGATAAGATGCTACAAGGTCGTATCTTCTCATATGGAGACACCCAAAGATACCGTCTTGGTGTGAACCACCACCAAATTCCAGTGAACTCACCAAAAGGTGCATCGAATGTTTGCCCATTCTCTAGAGACGGTGCAATGCGTGTAGATGGTAACATGGGCTCTGGTGTTAACTACTATCCTAACAGTTACGGTGCGCATAACTCGGATCCTGACGCAAAACAGCCTGCATTAGATCTTGAAACTGCATCAATCTATGAGCACAATTTCCGTGATGACGATGATAACTACTTCGAACAGCCTGGTAAACTCTTCCGTTTACAGTCTGATGAAGAGAAACAACGTCTATTCAGAAATACTGCTGACGATATGGCTGAAACAACAACACGTACTAAACACCGTCATATCTATAACTGCTACCAAGCAGATCCGGATTACGGTAAAGGTGTTGCAGCTGCACTTGGTATCGACATCAATGATGTAGATCTTGAAAACCCTGATTACTTCCACAACATGTAAAAAAGTAAATATGAAAATGGCGGGAAATCTTTAAATAGATTTCCCGCCATTTTTTATACATCCTTCATTGTTAAAGCAATTCTATTTTTCTTTACATCTACATCCATTACTTTTACTTCTACAATATCTCCAGTATTTACTACGTCTAAAGGATGTTTGATATATCTATTAGCAATTTGAGAAATATGAACAAGTCCATCTTGTTTCACACCAATATCAACAAAAGCCCCAAAATCTGTTACATTTCTTACTGTCCCTGATAAAGTCATACCAGATTTTAAGTCTTCAATACTTAAAACATCAGATTTTAAGAGTGGAGTATCGTACTGATCACGTACGTCTCTAAGTGGTGCTTTCAAACTTTCGATAATATCTTCCAAGGTAGGTACACCTAAATCTAATGTTGTAGCAAGCTCTCTAACGTTGATTGATGACAGTTTTCCTCGGATTTTTTCTGTTCCTAAATCATCAATAGTTAAACCTAGAATTTTAATTAATTCATATGTTTTTTTATATTGCTCAGGGTGAATCTGAGTCATATCCAGCGGTTCTTTACCGTTGAATATTCTTAAGAACCCGACACATTGTTCATAGGTTTTATTACCTAAGCGCGCAACTTTCTTCAGCTCACTTCTCTTTTTGAAGCCACCATTTTCCTGACGATATAGGACAATATTTTTACTAATAGCCGGCGTGAGCCCTGCAACATGTTGTAAAAGCGTCACTGATGCTGTATTCAAATCGACACCTACTTGGTTAACAGCTGTTTCAACGACAAAATCTAAAGATTCCGTTAGGAATTTCTGATTAATATCATGTTGATATTGCCCAACACCAATTGATTTTGGATCAATTTTTACAAGTTCACTAAGCGGGTCATGAACACGTCTCGCAATCGACACCGCGCTACGTTCTTCTACGTTAAAGTCAGGAAACTCTACTCTCGCTATTTCTGAGGCTGAATACACACTCGCCCCTGCTTCGTTAACGATAATATAACTCAAATCTAAATTCTCTTCACTGATGAGTGAGCCGACAAATTCCTCTGACTCCCTTGATGCGGTCCCGTTACCAATAGCAATTAAAGACACATCATATTGTTTAATTAGATTAACTATCTTTTTCTTCGCTTCATCTTTTTTATTTACAGGCTTATGTGGGTAAACAACATCTTTAGCTAAAAAACTTCCTGTCTCATCAATGACTGCCAGCTTACAACCTGTTCTATAGGCAGGATCTAAACCGAGAATAATTCTTCCTTTTAGCGGTGGTTGTAATAAAAGACGTTTTAAGTTTTCTTCAAAGACGTCAACAGCGTGCTTTTCACTTTTTTCCTTTAAATCAGAACGGATCTCTCTCTCAAGTGAAGGTAGTAATAAACGCTTCAGACTATCTTCAATTGCGTCAGTTATTAGGTCAGCCGTCTTAGCACCATGTTTAATAACTTTTCCACTTAAGTACTCAATAAATTTCTCGTTGTCATGAGAAAACTTCACACTGAGTACCTTTAATGTTTCTCCCCGATTTAAGGCAAGAATACGGTGAGGTACAATATTTTTCACACGCTCCGTATAATCATAATACATCTCAAAGACACCTTCAGGATCGTCTGCATTTTTTCTCACAGTCGATACAAGACTCGAAGTTGCTTTAATACTTTTTAAAATATGCAAACGATAATAAGGATTATCAGATATCATTTCAGCAATGATATCTTTCGCGCCTTGAATTGCGTCATCTGCTGTAGTAACTTCTTCGTTAAGATAAGTTGCCCCAAGTGCTTGTATATCTTCAGTATCTCCTTTTAATATTTCTTTAGCCAGTGGTTCTAAGCCGAGACGTTTCGCTTCTGTTGCACGGGTTTTCTTCTTCTGTTTATAAGGACGATATAAGTCTTCCACACGACTTTGTTTGGTCTGTTTTAATACTTCTTCACGTAGCTCTTTTGTTAACATGCCTTGTTCGTCAATTAAACGTATGACTTCATCTTTACGCTTGTTTAAGTTTTCTAGGTATAAATATTCTGTTTCAATTTCTTTAATCGCAACTTCATCAAGTCCCCCTGTAGCTTCTTTACGGTAACGCGCAATAAAAGGGACGGTATTCTTGTCCGCCAGGAGTTCAAGTACTATTTCAATAGGTTGCTGATTGATATTCATCTTCTGGCTAATCTGTTTAATGAGTTCCTCTGTCATATACATAATCTCCTAATATAAAAAGCCCAATCTATACAGATGGGCTTTAGTAAATTTATTCTACTTCTTTGACTGCTTCTCTCAGCTTCTTAATTGCAGAACGTTGTAAACGTGAAACATGCATTTGACTTAAGCCTATGCGTTCTCCAGTTTCTTTTTGACTGAGCCCATCGATGAATGTAGAATGAATAATTTCCTGTTCTCTATCTGAGAGAATCGGTAAAACCTTCTCTAAAATCATACGTTTTTCAGCCAAGTCATAATTGTCATCTTGTTCACCCATTACATCGAGCAAGGTAACTGTTGAGCCATCCTTATCCGCTTCGATTGAATGATCGACACTTAATGCATTATAACTTTGACCCATTTCCATTGCTTCCAATATTTCTTCTTCAGTCACTTCCAATTTGTTTGCAAGCTCTAAAATTGTCGGTGAACGCTCCAGTTCATTTGTAAGTTGGTCTGTCGTATTTTTAATTTTGGGGCCGAGTTCTTTTATACGTCTTGGAACATGAACACTCCATGTCTTATCTCGTAGATACCTTTTAATCTCCCCGACTACGGTCGGTACTAGGAAGACTTCAAAACGACGGTCAAAAGACGTATCAAAACGTTTAATTGCCCCGAGTAGGCCAAGCATGCCGACCTGGACTAAATCCTCATGATGAGACTGCCCTCTTGAATATCGAAAAGCTAAAGATTCAACTAGTTTCGTATAGTTATCGACCAGTTTACTTTGAGCTAACTGATCTTCATTTTCCTGATAGCTTTTAATAAGCTGGTTAACCTCTTCAGGTGGCAGTCCGTAATTTTTATTTTGAGATTGCTTCTCCATTCGGTTGCACCTGACTTTCGCTAATATACTTCGTCATGCTAATTGTAACACCCGGTTCTTTTTTGAATGTCACCTTGTCCATGAGAGTTTCAATAAGGAAAAGCCCAAGCCCACCTTCTCTCAAATAGTTAATATTATCATCTTCATTATAAGGACCAAGCTCTGTTTTAATCTGTTCATAATCAAAGCTTTGCCCATTATCAGCAACGATAATTTCAACCTTATCATTAAATACAGCAAAGCCAACGGAGATATCTCCTGCTTCATCTGCACTATAAGCATGCTTAACAGCATTTGTTACTGCTTCTGATACGGCAATTTTAGAATCCTCAATGTCATCATAAGTTGCACCAGCTCTTGACAACACACCAGATAAGGTTAGACGGATTAAACCAACGTATTCAGGGTTCGACGGAAACTTCATTTCTATAAAATCATATTCGCGCGTCATTATTCTTCGACCTCCGAATTCTTGTTTACATACATCAAGTCACGTAAACCAGTAATTTCAAAGAGTTTCATGATTCTATCATTTACTCCAAGTACATGGAGCTCCTTGTTATGCTTATTTAAATCTTTTAAAGTTCCAACAAAAATACCTAGACCGGTAGAGTCCATGTAGTTTAATTCACTTAAGTCTACAATTAAATTGTGTTCTCCGGTAGCTGCGATCGGTTCAAAAACCTGCTTGAGTTCAGGCGCGGTATAAACATCTAACTCTCCTTTTACAGTCACTAGATATTCATCTTTATTTTCTGTCACATCAATACTAATGTTCATGATTATGTACGCACTCCATTCGATTCGTTTGTAAAAAGTATGGCTCCATATTTTTACCCTAAAACATAAAATTTGAAACTTACTAAGATTTTTTATTTTTTATAATAAACATCGTTAAATCATCTCTATAGCTTTGATGACGCATACGGGTTAAATTCTCATAGATGTACTGCACTATATCTTGAGGATGCTGATCTCTATATTCTCGAATCATATCTTTAATATCTTCCATATCGATAAATGAACCGTCATGCTTTCTTAACTCAGATACACCGTCGGTAAAGACAAATAACATATCATTCACTGCTAAGTCAGTAGATACTTCCTCGTATTCCGCCTCTTGCATAACACCAAGTACCAAGCCCTTACCATCTAACTCTTCAAAAACATCCTCTTCATGACGATAAATGAATGCAGGTTCATGACCTGCACTGGAGATACATAAATTAGCTTTTTTAAAGTCATAAAGACCGTAAAACATCGTAACGAACATATTTTTATTCACGTTTTTCTCAACTAAGCGGTTGAGACGTTGTAATGATTGTGAGGGTGGGTTCGATGAAGATGTTAAATCCATCCCAAATTTCAGCATGGACATAGCAATCGCTGCAGGAATCCCTTTACCGATGACATCCGCTACCGCGAACGTTAATTTACCATCAGCGTGTTCAATAATATTGTAGTAGTCTCCACTCACTTTTCTAGCAGGTACACTAATGGCACCGAGTTCTACGTTTTCCATAACAGGTATAGACGTTTTTAACATCGTCTCTTGTAAACTAGCAGCGACATCCATTTCTTGGTCATGGCGTTCCATCTTGTTTAGCATGGCCTTATAGTCCTTGTATGTAAAACCAAAACGAATCATCACTTCTTGTAGGACTTCTAGGGAATCTTTAATTAAGGTGTAACTATTAAGTTCCATCACATCAATTAGTTCAATATGTAAAGCAATCATTTCATCAGGTGATATATCCATATCAATCGCGCGCTCACTAAAGTCGTGCGCTTTATTATAAAGTACATCATCATCCTTTGACTCTAGATGTTCCCTTATCAATGTCTTATAATCTTCAACTAAGTCATCAATATATGTCACAACGATCACCTCCTATTTTAAAAAAGACTTTTGATAACAAAAGTCTAGTTTGCAGTCTTCTTATATTTTTTCTTTTTCTTCTTACTCTTCGGCTCAAGCGCTAAACTAATCTTTAGAGCCTCTGTAACTTCTAGCATTTTTTCATCATCTAAATATGTAAGTTTTTCTTGCAAACGGGTTTTATCCACCGTTCGAATTTGTTCGAGCAGTATTACTGAATCCATGTCAAGGTTGTACTTTTCCTTGGAAATTTCAACATGTGTAGGTATCTTGGCTTTGTTTATCTTACCAGTAATGGCGGCAACAATCACAGTTGGACTGTGAAGGTTACCTACATTATTTTGGATAATAACAACAGGGCGTTTGCCCCCTTGTTCAGAACCCTGCACAGGTGAAAGATCAGCTAAATACACTTCTCCTCTTTTCATCTATTCACCATCTTTTCTGTCATTGCATGCTGCGCCATTACGCTTAGACTCTCCTAAGCTGATCCGGTACGCTTCACTTTCGGCATTGAAGCTTTCCTGGGCAATCATCAAATTAAGCTCAGCCATTTCTATATATCCTATGACTAAGTCCTTTTCCAAATCGCTGTATCCTGATAAATTCATCAATACACTCAGCTCCAAAATACATTTATATCATACTTACTTCTCATCATAACATTTAGATGTTCTTAATGCCATGTTACGCTTGAATATCAATTGATGACTTCATTTAGAATAAATGTTTCAGTCTCATTTTTATACCTACGTGGTAATCGTTTACTAAAGGCACATAGTGACTCGTAAGTAATTGTATTGACATATTCACTATACTGTTCTAAGGACTGTTTCGAATCTGCCTTATCATCAACAATTGTTACGATCTGCCCTAACTCAGTACCATCGGGTACTTTAATCATTGTAGCATCCATACAAATTGTGCCGACGATTTGACATTCTCCCCCGTCTCCCAACTGTACTGTATAGCCCTGATGTTGGCGCATTAGTCCATCTGCATAACCGATTGGTAGTGTCGCAATGACCTCATCTTGATTTGCTGTATAAGTTCTTCCATAGCTTACACTATCTCCGGCTTTAAGCTGATGTAACCCACAAATTTCACTTGTGAGTCGAGCTGAAGGAATCAGCTTCACAGATGTATTGTTTTTAACATAATCACTTGGGTAATATCCATATAAAGAAATACCACTTCTTACAGCGGTTGTGAAGTCTTCTTCTAACAGTAGAGCTCCACCAGAATTACTCATATGAATATAGGTAGGCTGTTCGACAGCTTGAACAATACCTTTAAACTTCTCAAATTCTTCAAGTGTTTCAGGACCTTCAATATCGCTAGAGGTAAAGTGACTATATATACCTTCGTAAATAAAACTCTCAAAGTGATTAATGCGATTAATCATTGCTGAAATTTCATCAATATCATCAGTTCCGTAACGGTTCATGGCACTGTTAACTTTTATATGAATCCATACCGATTTATCGTACTTATCATCTACATTATCAATCGCAACATTAACCCAATTTAAATTTGGTGCAGTCACTGCAATTCGGTGCTGGATTGCCTTGTTAATCTGTTCAGGATTAATCGTACCTAACACGAGAATCTTCTCTTTGATACCGTGCATTCTTAGAGCAATTGCCTCATCAAGTGTGGCAACAGCAAAAAATGTTACTCCCGCATCTGCAAGAAAGTTAGCCACAACTTCAGCTCCGAGGCCATAACTTTCAGCTTTAACGACTGCAATAAACGTTTTGTCATGATTCTTTGCTTGAATCGCCTTATAATTTTTTTCTATGGCTCTTAAATCAACGTCGAGTACGGTATCTCTATAGTACCTATCACTCATCTATTTTCCTCCTCAATAATCACCGTCGCAACCGCATAATCTCTAGAATGAGAGATTGAAACATGGACGTTAGGGTCACCTTTAATCATCGGCTTACCTTGTTCATCATTTATACAACAGATATCATTAAAGCTAATTGCCTTACCAATACCTGTACCGAGCGCTTTGCTATAAGCTTCTTTAACAGCAAAACGACCCGCTAAGTAAGCAGTTTTTCTATCTAAATTATTGATTGTTTGATAGTGCGTAAATTCTAAATCACTTAGAATTCTTTTAGCTAATCGATCATCCTTATTGACCTTGTGAATTCTAGAAAGTTCAATTATATCTGTTCCAAGTCCACTTATCATAAAATATTACCTGCATTTTTTTGTTGACTATTTCGATTGATCAACGTTCGAATATCACTTCGGAGTTCGTCAGCCTTTTGATTTTCCAACTCAGGAATATATAATCTTTCAGCCGATGTTTGTAAGGAAATACCTTTTAAACTCATTTTTTTCATAATGGGACCGACCGTCGTATCGATGTTTTGCACCCTAAATAATGGTACTGAAACTTCTGATTTAAACCAAATACCGCTGTGTATACGTATTTCATCCTCTAACACTTGATAACGGAAGTATTTGTACTTTAATTTCGGCGTAATCCATGCACTAATCAATAGAACCAAGAGGCCGAGACCGACTGGTATTAAAAAGATCCACCAAGGTATAAAGTCGAAAAAGAACGTAGCAATACCTATTGCTAGAGCAATCACAAACCAAATTCCTGCATTAATCAGTGCTCGAATTCTCCATAGTTTGATTGCTTTCGGTGATATCCGCTTCATCATCAGTCCCCCTCTCTATATATTTCCATATTCTCTCGATATCATCTTTTTCGATAAATTTAATTTCCGCTGACGAACTTAGTACACCACCCGGTGTCGACACTTCAATATGCCCGAGGTCTGCTCGGTGCAGGAACGGGTTTCTACGATACGTTGTATCTATAATTTTATCATGCTTAATCGCAAAGTGACGACGCGTAAAGGCTGATGCCGTCATCATGTTAATTTCATCTCCATAAATGGTATAACCAACATTCTTAGCACTATAAATACCACTTATTACAAAGATAGCTAAGAGTACTACCGCACCAATATAGATATAGGTCATGAATGACTCATCGTGGAAGAAATAAGCGAGTACGCCCACCGCGATTAAGAAAAACAGAATCGTAAATTGGAAGTATCTTCTATAAGATCGAACCGGCACTACTCTTTTAGGCGTGGTCATATGATAGTTTGGGAATATGTCCCCTATTATCTCATATAATTCTTTCTTTTTAATGAATGGGAGTAATTGAACCTTACCATCAACCTCATCTGATTCTAAAGAATCACTTGTTATCGAAACAGACAGTGCATAATAACCAATTAATCGGCGTAATAAACTGTCAGAAATAACGACATTTTGTACTCGATTTATATTCACGCTCTTGTTCTTCTTAGATAATAACCCATATTCGATAGACAGATCATCACCCCAACGTTTCAAGGTGTAATCATAGTTTCGAACCATAATAATCGTCGTACCAATAATATAACCGATTACGACAAAGATCAGTGAGGCAAGAACGACTGCCAGCACAACACTTCTAATAATATCCTCGAAGTATTCAAAGTAATTCTCAATGACAATTTCGCCACCTACGATATTAATTAAACCGAAGAATATTGCAGAAAAGACACCTAGGCCTCCACTCGTCATTGCCATGAGTAATAATTCCTTAAAGGACATCTTTTTAATCGTTTCAAAGCTTTCAATACTTTTAGTTGCAGTTTCTCTTGGCCAAGGGCTCGCATCACCTATATTGATTTCTGTTTCATCAAGTGATGTCACTTCCTCTTTCTCTTCTTTTTCCTCATAGATTGCACTTTGTATTTCTCTTGCTTGAGATTTTTTTATGGTATCAATTTTAATGCCATCACCTGGTGTTAAAATATCAAGCTGAACGGCACCAAAAATCCTTTGGAAAAATGGCTCATTAAAATCAATAGACTGAATGCGTTTGATGTCTAAATCTTTCTCATTTCTTGTTATGACACCGTCTTTAAAAACAAATTTATTATCCTCAATCCAAAATCTAGTTCGGTATTTATTGATCACATCATAACCAGTTAATAAGATAAATACTAAAACTAGAATACCAATACCACTAAATAATAATTTTGGACTGACTGTACCTGAGAACAGCTCTTCTCTCATATTAAACAAAATAATCAGTGTCGGTATGAACATATTTCTAATTCCTTTAACGACACTGCCTAAATATGCAACAGGGTGTAATTTCTGAGGATTATACATCGCTAGACTCCCCCTTTACAAGATCAACTATATTTTGTTTTAAGGATCTCGCCTCTTCAATTTTGAGTGGTGGCATCATTATACCTGTACCAGCAGTCTTAATTTCAACGATACTTAAATTATATTTTCTAGATAAAGGACCACTGTTGAACGTCACACCTTGTGCGCGTTTAATTGGGATCATTTGTGTTTTCACTGTAAAAAATCCTTGACGGACAACGATTCTATCTTCATGTAACTGATAAGAAGTCACCCGTGAATATATGATTGGCCTTAATATTACAAAGCTTACTAGCCAAAGGACTATGATACCTAAAAATATATAGTACAACCAAGTTGGCCAATCTAGAAAATAGACACCTACTGATGCACCAATAAGCACTAGTAATACGATCATCCAAGTGAGTAAGGCTTTAATCATTAAGTAGGGTCTTACACGCTTGTCCATTTGTATCATCGCTAACACATCCAAAATTTATTTACTTCTATAATACAACAGTCACAAAATAGAAAAAAGAGCTAGGAAATTGAGATTCCTAGCTCTGACGTTTTTATCTTTCGTGATCTTTAAATACACGACCTTGTTTACTTGTACGTCCGCCTTGTCCTTGGCGTTTGTTGTTTTTGCTGCCACGTGATTTAAAGTTGTCTCTACCACGTCTTTGGTTACCACTTCTGTGGTTACCTTTACTATAATTTGGTTTGCCTCTGCGTCCTTGACCTTTGCGAGAAAGTGGTTTTTCAAATGACAATTGAATATTGTCATCTTCTTTAGAATACAGAAGCTCATTAACTAGTGCTGCAATAATTGCTTTAGGCTCATGTTGAGTCATAAGACCTTCAGCGATTTCTCCGGTATGTTGGTTATTATTTTCTTCTAACCATTTACCAATTTTTTCATAGACTTCTTGTTCCCGTGCTTTTTCCACTTCTTTTTTACTTGGTGGACGAAGGGCACGAATTGCTTTTTTCTTATCGTTTTCAATTTGACGTAAGAAATCCATCTCAATTGGGTTAACGAAAGTTAATGCCATACCTTCTTTACCTGCACGACCTGTACGACCGATACGGTGAGTATAAGATTCAGTATCTTGTGGAATATCAAAGTTGTACACATGTGATACTCCTGAAATATCTAAACCTCTTGCTGCAACATCAGTTGCAACTAAAATATCGAGAGAGTTGTTTTTAAACTTCTTCAATACTTCAAGGCGTTTGGATTGTGTAATGTCACCGTGCAAGCCTTCAGCTCTGTAACCTTTGGCAATTAATGCACTTGTTAATTCGTCAACACGGCGTTTTGTACGACCAAAAACAATCGCAAGTTCTGGTTGGTGAACATCTAAGAAAGATGTAAATACAGATAATTTCTCTAACTCTTTAACAATTGTATAAAACTCATCGATTAAAGGATCTGAGTTATTTTGATTCATCGTCTTCACAACTGTCGGATTCTTCATAAAACGTGTCACTAAGTCTTGGATTGCACGTGGCATCGTCGCAGAGAATAGAAGTGTCTGACGGCCTTCTTCAGGTACTTTACTCATGATGAATTTAACATCATCAATAAAGCCCATGTTCATCATTTCATCCGCTTCGTCTAAAACAAGTGTCTGTACATCTTCTAATTTTAGTGTGCGGCGATTAATATGATCAATCATACGTCCTGGCGTTCCGACGATGATCTCCGGTTTTCTCTTCAAATCTTTGATTTGACGTTCAATGCTCATACCACCAAAAATAACGGCAGTCGTTAATTTCTTTCTCTTAGCAAATGCCTTTAACTGATCGGCTACTTGTACAGCTAACTCTCTTGTCGGTGTTAGAACAATCACCTGAGTACCTGCACCTTTAGTTGTGTTTTCAACGATTGGGATACCGAAAGCACCAGTTTTACCAGTACCAGTCTGTGCTTGCCCAAGGATATCCTTTCTCTCTAATGCTAATGGAATACTTTCTTCCTGGATGGGAGTAGGTTCAGTGAACCCCATATCAGTAATGGCCTGTATTGTCTCATCACTGATTCCTAATTCTTTAAAAATCTTCAAACTTTAGTCTCCTTTGACTATTCATTTCTCGCATGTACAACTTCTCTATAGTAACACTTCACGCCTCAATTCACAAGCTCTTTTCTTGACTACCCTTAAAGCAAAAACGCTCGACTAAAATATTGGCCTCCAGCAGCTTCTCTTCTGTAAACATCAATAGGTGCGGCCCATGCTCAAGTAAAAACAATTGCGAGTTAGGCATTTGTTCATGCGCTTTTACACTTGCTTGATAAGGCACTAATAAATCAATCTTGCCGTGTATGAATATAACAGGACATGTCACTTTTCTTAAATCACCAGTTTTTGCTTCCACTATTTTGACGAATTCATTCATCGCTCGAAGTGGGATATTTTTTAATCGTGGACTCACTCTTCTAATCATATTATATCTCAAATGATCCTTCACAACACTTGATGAGAGGTTTAAACGATGCAACTTTGAAATTTTAGTGTGATCGAAGGCCGGTGCGATTAAAATTAATTTATCAACATGGTAATTTTGCGCGAGGTAAGATGCAAAGACGCCACCCATAGAGTAGCCAATGATGTATATTTCATCCACTCTCTTAGTTAGATTAAAATACGCCTTTTCTGCTTCTTGATACCAATCATCACCAGCTAGGCCCACTAAGCTTAAAGTGTAGCCATGACCTGGGTACACAGGAAATTCATAATCAAAATCATATCGCTTTTTTAAATATTTAAATGTTGGCTCTAATTCAAAACGCCCACCTGTATAGCCATGTAGAAATAAGATGCCGACTTTAGCGATCTTGTATCACCCTTTCTAAGGCCATTCCCCTAGAACCTTTTAGTAAGATTGCTGTATCTTTATTTAGATGTTCTGTCACCTGATCTCTCAAGTCCTCAATTGTCCAGATATGCATTTTGTTTTTAGTCTCTAAAATATTATGAATGTACTCTGTATGCTCACCGAATGTATATATATAGGTGAAGTCTGTTGGCAATTCATTGATGAAGTGCCCAACTGCCTCATGAAGTTCCTTAGAATAACTACCGAGTTCTAGAATGTCACCGAGCACTAGAATTTTGTTGGTGTAGTCGAGTTGACTCATTGTATCAATTGCACTGATCATACTAGCCTTAGATGCATTGTATGCATCATTAATAATTAGAGCACCACTCTTGTCCTCAATACGTTCCATTCTCATTGTTGTCACTTTTAAGTTTTCCAGATTTGCTTTACTTTCAGCTAAGCTAACACCTAAACTTTCAGCAACTAAAATAGCGAGTGATGCATTCAGTGCGTTATGGGCACCAAGTTGAGGAATCGAAACCACTTCGCCTTTAAATGTAAATTGCGTACCTTCACCATTTGCGCTGATATCCGTAATCAACGCTTCATTTTCTTCATTTAAACCAGCTGTTTTTAATGTATATGGTACATCTTTTTTAACGATGTTTTCTAAGAGTGGATAATCTTTAGAATAAATGAATGTACCCTCATCTTTTAATTCATCAACTATTTCGTATTTTGCCTTAGCAATATTTTCTCTAGAACCTAACATTTCTATATGGGATTCACCGACACTAGTAATCACTGCAATATCTGGTTTTGCAAGCTGACTTAAAAAACTAATATCTTTTAGTCGGTCCATCCCCATCTCTAAAATTGAAACCTCAGTATCCGCTTCAAGCTGTAAGATCGTTAATGGCATACCAATTTCATTATTAAAATTACCGATTGTTTTTTGCACCTTGTACCGTTTATTTAAGACACATTCAATCATGTCCTTGGTCGTCGTCTTACCATTTGACCCTGTCACAGCAACAACCTTCGGTGCAATTTCATTCAAATATACCTGGCTAATCTTCTGAAGGGCTTTTAATCCATCCTCAACAAGTATAGTAGGATAACTCGACTCCATATCGTCTTGTTCACTTAAGGTTAGCGCTGCACCCTTGTCAAAAGCCATATCTATAAAACGATGACCATCGACATTTTCACCTTTGAACGGAATGAATAAGTTATTTGTTTCAATTGTGCGTGTATCGATGGAGACACCCTCGATATAATTATCTTTTAAAGTTTCAGCCTTCTTATTTAATGTACCGCCACAGGCCAAAGCGATTTGCTCAAACGTTCTTTTTATCATTTTCTTCATCCTAATTTTTCTTATTTACTGATATAATTATAAAATAGTTGTATACTAAATGTCATGATTTCTATATGAATTAGGTGACTTACGTGAGTAATAATAAATATCAACGACAAAATATAAATATATTCGCACGCGTCGACTGGATTTTAATCATTTTAATCTTGTTATTAGCAACTGTCAGTGTGATTGCCATCCATTCTGCGATGACGAGTGGTCAGTACGGTACAGATTTTGGTACGCGTCAAATCATGTTCTACGCACTCGGTTTTGTTATAGCACTCGGCTTAATGTGTATCCCCTTTAAATTAATAAAGTCCTATACTTGGATCTTATATACAGTAGGCGTCCTGAGTTTACTCATCCTATATATTGCGCCAGTCTCATCAATTACACCGATTATTAACGGGGCTAAGAGTTGGTATCAGTTCGGGTTCTTCAGCATCCAACCTTCAGAGTTCGTTAAAATCATTTATATTTTAACGATGGCTTACGTGATTAGTCAGCACAATAAATACAAGCTCACCGACACACTGGCCATGGATTTAAGATTGTTGCTCAAATTAATTTTAGTTTCAGTGTTGCCGATGATCTTAATTCTTCTACAAAACGACATGGGTACTGTACTCGTGATGATTGCAATTTTCCTCGGCTTAGTCATTGTATCCGGTATTAGTTGGTGGCTCATCATTCCAACTTTTACTGTTGCTGCAACGACTGGAATTGCATTAATCTTAGGCATACTTTACCGTCCAGATATTCTTGAGAAATACTTAGGTATTCACCCCTATCAATTCGAGCGTATCTATTCTTGGTTAACGCCTGAGGCCTTCCAATCAGACAGTGGCTTCCAATTGACCAATTCACTGATTGCAATTGGTTCAGGTGGAATTACTGGTAAAGGTTATACAGATGGTATTATATATATTCCAGAAAATCACACAGACTTTATCTTTACGATTATCGGCGAGGAGTTCGGATTCATAGGATCAACTATTGTAATTCTGATTTTATTTATGTTGATTATGCATTTGATTCGTATGGCTTTTCAAGCGACTGATAGCTTTGCATCTTATTTTATAATCGGCTATATTGCACTCTTGGTCTTCCACATCTTCCAGAACATCGGTATGACGATTCAGCTTGTACCAATTACAGGATTACCTTTACCGTTTATAAGTTATGGTGGTAGTGGACTTTGGTCGAACATGGTCGCAGTTGGTGTACTCTTAAGTATGTACTTCCATCACCTATCCGGTCCAAAATTAAAATAAAAAAACTGCTGTGGAGGCGTTATGCATCTACAGCAGTTTTCTTTTAAATATTATTTTCTTTCAGTCTAAGTTGTTCCTTGTTAGCAATACGGTTCATAATTTCAAAACGAGATTTCGAAGATGAGACCTTCACACCGAGTTCATGCAGCATCTGGACGACTTCCTTAACTTTACTTGTGTCGTTTTTGCGCATATGGACACTCCCTTTTTATAGCTAACTTTATTGTACTTCTTTATAATATAATTATCTATACTTTTCAGAGAGAAAATATTACAGACTTATTACAAAACTATTTTATATTATTTTTTAGAAAGGGATTCAAGCATGTATATTCCGTTTACAGACATTTATATAACGGACCAAGTGGTGTTTACAGTTATTACTGCTATTATATTTTTTGTAAACTTCTTACTCGCCATTGGTCTAATATTTTTAGAACGACGTAGTGCACAAAGTGTTTGGGCTTGGATGCTCGTCCTGTTCTTCCTACCGATTGTCGGTTTCTTATTATATATACTTTTTGGTAGAACGATTTATCGACAACAAATATTTAAAATAGATGAAAAAGATAAGGTTGGTCTCGAACACTTAGTCAGTGAACAACTAGAGGAAATCAGAGAGAATCACCTATCCTTTTCTAATAGCACCGCAGAGAAGCATAAAAAACAAATACATATGCTCCTTTATAACAACCAGTCCTTTGTCACAAGTAACAATGATGTGACAACCTATACCAACATGAATGACAAATTTGACCAAATGATCAGAGATATAGATGATGCAGAAGATCACATTCATTTCCAATATTACATCTTCAAACTCGATGGTATTGGGAACCGTTTGTATAAAGCACTTTTAAAGAAACAAAAAGAAGGCGTCTCTGTGAGAATACTATACGATGATATAGGCTCACGGTCTTTATCTTTAAGAAATTTCTCTGATATAAGAGAGCAAGGCGGTTTAGTTGAGGCTTTCTTCCCTAGCAAACTACCACTCATCAACCCACGTATCAACAACAGAAACCATAGGAAAATTGTGGTTATCGATGGACGTATCGGTTATATCGGCGGGTCAAACGTCGGTGATGAGTACATCGGGCTGAGTCCTAAAATGGGTGCTTGGCGTGACACACACTTACGTATCGAAGGTAATGCCGTGAAATCTTTACAGATTCGTTTCATGTTAGACTGGAACTCTCATGATACACGTTATAATATGCACAATACTGAGCGATTCTTTCCTGAGCTACCATCTGTTGGTGACACGACGATGCAAATTGCTTCAAGTGGGCCAGATGAGAACTATCAACAAATTAAATATGGTTACTTAAAAATGATTTATAACGCGAAAGATACGATATATATTCAATCTCCATATTTCATTCCAGATCAGTCAATAATGGAAGCTTTAAGAATTGCCATTCTAGCAGGGATCAAAGTATACATCATGATTCCAAGCTTCCCAGACCATCCCTTTGTTTACTGGGCAACTTATTCAAATGTTGGTGCTTTGATGCGTATGGGGGCAAATATCTACATGTATCAACCAGGATTCTTACATCAAAAAGTATTTATTATTGATGATGAAGTTGTATCTGTGGGTACGACTAATGTTGACAACAGAAGCTTTATCTTAAACTTTGAAGTCAATGCATTTATGTATGATAAGGAAGAAGCTAAAAAGCATCGTCTCATATTCGAAAATGATATTCAGTATTGTGAAATATTAACTGAAGAAAAGTATGATGATAGAGGTTTATGGATTAAGTTAAAAGAAGGCTTAGCCAATCTCATATCACCAATCCTATAACACTAAAAGCCGATGTATGAATTATAATTCATACATCGGCTTTCTTATTTTAACAATTATTTTTTACGTTTTTTCTTAGGTTTAACTCTTGAGTTTTTCAAGCGTTTTTCCTTTTCAGCTTTTTCTTTCTCATGTGCTTCAATAATTGGTGCCATTTCTTCATGTACTTTCTTACGATAGAAAGTATTACCTGCCCAAGTTTGGAAGATTAGGAATAGACCACCAACTGCCCAATATAATGGTAAGGCTGAAGGAGAAATTGCTGAAATCCAGATAATCATCAACGGTGAAATAAACATAAATAGTCTCATTTGTTGACGTTGTTCTTCTGGTACAAATCTCATTGAAATCCATGCTTGAACTGCATATACAATACCTGCAATTGCAACCATGAAGTAGTCTGTTTGCGTTAAGTCCATCCATAGGAACTCTGGGTGTGCTTCAATCCCACCTTCTGAAGGGAATCTAAGTGCAAAGTATAAGGCCATAACGATTGGCATTTGAATTAATATCGGTAGACAACCCATATTTAAGGGGTTGATATCATGTTTTTTGTACAATGCCATCATTTCTTGCTGTGCCGCCATCTTCTCCTCTTGAGTCGTAGCGACCTTAACTCGTTGTTGAATTTCTTCCATCTCAGGTTTGACGATCTTCATTTTTTCTCTCATCATCATCTGATTCTTGTATGTACGCATCATGAACGGGAAGATTGCTAGACGAACAATCAATGTAATAATAATGATTGCTAAACCATAATTGTAATCTAAGTTATCTCCTAGCCAATGTAATAATGTATCCATTGGGCTAACTAATGTGTTATAGAAGAAGCCGTCTCTATTCTCTTCTTGAGAATAATCACATCCTGCAAGGAATAAGACTAAAATCATAGAAGCAGGAAATAGCCATTTTTTAATCATTTCTTCACCTCAAATAATATCTCGCATAAAAAAGATTGTACCATATATTGAAGTGTATAAAAACCAATTTCAATGTAAATGGTTAATTTTTCACAAGGTTAGGAGAGAAATTGTGTCACTGTTTGGTCAATATTAGCTGACTGAGTAATTGCAGAGATCACAGAAATCCCATCTGCACCATTCAACAAACAAGACTTAAAATTATCTACAGTAATGCCACCGATAGCCACTATCGGCAAGGTTGTCTTTTTTGAAATTTCCTTTAACCCAGATAAACCGATGGCTTGACCAGCATCATCTTTAGAACTGGTCGGGTAAACAGGCCCACATCCCAAGTAATCAACACGACTCAAATCGCTCTGTTTTAGTTCTTCTAAATTACCGACAGATAAGCCGATGATTTTATTATTTAAGAATGCTGGTAAATCTTTAGGATTGATATCAGCTTGCCCGACATGCACACCGTCAGCGTCTACAATTCTCTGAAGCTCTACATCATCATTAATTATAAAAGTGACCTTATATTTTTGACACAGGTCTTTTACTTCCATCGCAAATTTAATTAAATCTTCGCCACTTTTAATATTTTCTCCCTTTTCTCTCAACTGAAAACACGTCACTCCTGCCTTAAAGGCAGTTTCTAAATCTTTTAAAGGGTTTTTAAAGCTCGAAGATGAAGCGATGAGATATAACCTTAATACCGATCTATTCATGCACAGTCACCTTAGATTTTTGGTAGTCCGCTTCAGAGAATTTATACATTTCATCAATCAATTGAACTTGAAACATGCCTGGTCCTGACGTACTTAAAGCAGCTTGTTCTGCAGCAATGTTATATAAGCTCACTGCTTTAACAATAGCATCTTGGGTTCGGTCGACTGCTAAAAATGATGCACAAATTGCACCTAAAACACAGCCTGATCCTGTAATTTTCTCTTGGAATTCATGACCATTGTTCATAGAAATAATCGTTTCACCATTGGTATATGCATCGGTCTCACCGGTTACCAAAATTGGCACCTTTAATTTATCATAGGCAACTTTAACGATTTCTTCTGCTTTACCTTCTGCAATAGAGTCCACGCCTTTAGACTCAACATCTAAACCTGCTAAGGCCATAATTTCTCCTGTATTTCCCTTAATTAAATCGACCTTATGGTTTTCTAATATATGGTTGATGACGTTTCTTCTAAAAGTGGAAGCACCATATCCAACAGGATCTATAATCAGAGGTACTTGACTCTGATTCGCTTCTCTTGCCGCTGTTTCATAGAGTTCGATTTTATCTTCACTACAAGTTCCTATGTTGATGAGTACAGCGCCACTATGCTTAATTATGTCAGCCATCTCCTTCTTCTCGCCACTCATAATTGGTGATGCACCGAGTGCAAGTAGGCTATTTGCAGTGAATGGTTTTACTACATCATTGGTAATACATAGAACGAGTGGATTAATGCGTCTTAAGAGTTCAATCATTGTTATTCTCCTTTATATGAAAAATGATTTACCGGCCCACTACCTTGCCCGATACCAGGTGCATGTTTAATAGCATCTGTTATATACGCCTTCGCTGTTTTAAACGCATCTTCCTTAGTATTACCCTTAGCGAGCTCTGCAGTAAGTACCGCTGAAAATGTACATCCTGTACCATGTGTTTGATCTGTGTCGATTCTTTCACTGGATAGTGTCGTAATACGCTCCCCATCATACATATAGTCTGTCGCATCGCCGTCTAAGTGACCACCTTTAATAATGACACTTTTGGCCCCCATTTCATCAACGATGAATTTTAAAGCATGTTCTATATCTGATGTGTTTTCTATCTTCTGTCCTGTAATTGCCTCTGCCTCATGTAGATTTGGTGTCACAATATCAGCGAGCGGAATGAGTGTATTGATGAGCGTATCCATCGATGCTGCGGTCATCAAACGGTCCCCACTTGTTGCAATCATCACAGGATCCATGACATAAGGAATATCATATTCTCTTATGTATTTTGCAATTAAGGTCATCATATCCGCTTCAGCAATCATGCCCGTTTTCATTGCTTTTGGCACTTGATCATCAAAAACACTCTTAAGTTCCTTTTCGATAAAATCTATCGGTACGTTATAGACATCCTGAACGCCTAATGTATTTTGTGCAACAAGTGAGGTGATAACAGCCATGCCGTATACATCTCTTGATGAGAATGCCTTGATATCAGCAGGGACACCTGCCCCACCTGTTGGATCAGTTCCAGCTATTGTTAACGCAGTTGGTAAAGTCATTATTAGATTCCTCCTAAAAAATAAGCCCACTTCCTGAAAAGAAGTGGGCTTATCAAAACGAATGCTGTATTCATTTTATTCGCACTTCCCTCCGCCAGCATAACCTGGATCAGGTAAAAAGGGACAAGTTTTCACTATCTCAGCCAATTGGCGCCCCTAGTGGTAAATGTTATTTAAATGTATTGTATCACATTGTACTTTAGTGTCAAAGAAGATTCCGTTTCCTTATACATATTAAACCGATAAGCATCATCACAATACCTAGACTTGTAACAATTACAACTGCTAACTCATCTAAACCTTCTATAGGAACATCGCTCAAGTAATAAAATGGACTCAGTTTTAAGAAGTTTTCATTTAAGTCAATCAAACTTCCTAAATAATTAACCAAGAATATATATGCCAGATATATCCAGACAAATATATGAAGTCTAGCATATATACCAATGAGTAATGAAGAGACTCCTATAATAAATACCATTGCAGCACTGTAATTAATAAGTCCTTTAATGTAATCGACTTCTGTGAGCTCTAGTCCTGTCACATTAATACTAGCTAAATACATTCCAACTAAGGTCAGTAAATAACTCAGTATACCCACTAAGTTCGCGTAAAACCAGTGTATTAAATATGCCGTTGTAAGTGAAATTCTATTATTTAACGTCGCCGCGTTCATCATCTCTAAACGTCCTGATTTTTCTTCTATTAAAAATCTACCATTCACCATTAAGGCAGGTACCGTCGCAATTAGTGCAGAGATTATAAATAGTAAATTTATAAAAAACATGGTGCCATCTTGACCTTCAAATGCGGCTTTAAGCATATCATTTTGACCGATGACTTGATCAAGATCTCCAAAAATAGAACCGTAAGATAAACCAACTATAAAGAGACCCACTATCCATGACATCATCAAGACCTTACTATTGATGAAGGCTAATCTAAAGTAGCTTGAGATTTTTCTTTCCTTCGGTTTTTTATCGATATTAAAATAACCGCTTCCTAAATCACGCTTGTAAAACAATACGTAACTTAAGGCCACTAATAGAATGACGATTGAGAATGGCATGAGCCATAGTCCAGATGATTCTATACCATAGGCTTCTATACGAGACAACCAGTGATAAGGAGAGATTACAGAAAATCTTGTATCCACCACATCCGTCATTGCTCTGTACAGGTATAAAGCAAGGAGAACGGTGAGTGTCAGACCAAATGTTAGATCTGCACTTTGGAATAATTGTCCGAAAGAAAGCGTCAGTACAAAGAATGAGAGTCCAAATAAGCTCAGACCTAGTGCGTAATATAAGTTTCCAGGTAAGCTTAATCCTTCAACATTGATAAGTTGTAATCCGACAACTAGGATAAAACAGACAAGTATATTGATTATGATACCTAACATGATTTGTGAACTGATGATCGTCGATTTCTTCGTACCTGTCGTTAGAATATATTCCGTTAAACCTTCTTCCTCTGCTTTTCTCCCAATTCCGTTTGCGATTAAAATATTAAACAGACCATGGAAGATTGCCATAATTAACAACATTTGGTGCGCAAACATTACCGGTGATGTGTAATCCCCCTCTGGAATCGGTCCAATTAAGGCCACCATTGCAGGGTTATCAACGGTCATTTTCATACCTAAGCGTTCTTCTTCAGTCCCATATAGTGTGTTAAATACACTGGGTATCGACAGTGAGATACCACATAAAATCAGAAGCCATAAGAAGACCTGAAAACGCACATTACGTCCGATCAATCTAAAATATGTCATTTTGCATCCTCGTAATATCTGATGAAGATATCCTCAAGTTTTGGTGGTGTTGTTTTTAATGATTTGAGATTATAGATCTTCAAATATCTTAAAAACTGAGGAATATCATTATTATCGATGAACATATGGTAACCATCACTGTCAGATGAAAAATCATGAATAAATTTTTGATGTTTTAACGCATCAATATTATCATCAGTTTCGATGATATATTCTACTCGAGTAATGTGCCTAAGATCATTCATAGTACCAGCTTCTATGATTTTACCGTCTCTGATTATAGCAATACGATCCGCAAGCTTTTCAACCTCAGAAAGAATATGGCTCGATAATAAGACGGTCTTGTTATTATTTTTTAAGTTGATGATTTCTTCATGAAACACTCGCTCCATTAATGGGTCAAGACCAGTAGTTGGTTCATCAAAGATAAATACATCTGCATCACTGAGAAAAGCACTAATTAATGCAACTTTTTGTTTATTTCCCTTGGAATACGTCTTACATTTTTTATGTATATCTAATCTAAAACGTTCAATTAATGCCGCTTTTCTGTCATCGTTATGATAGCCTTTAGCAGCCATCATGAAGTCGATGACCTCACCACCTGTTAAGTTTCCCCACAGATTGACATCCCCAGGAACGTATGCAATCTTTTCAATATAGTTTTTATTTTCCTTAATATTTTTATCATTGAAAAGAATATCACCTTTCGTTGGTTCCAAAGCACCAATAATCATACGAATTGTCGTCGATTTCCCCGCTCCATTCGGTCCGATAAAACCAAAAACTTCTCCAGGATATAGAGTGAACGATACGTCTTTGACTGCTTTAACCTTGCCAAAATGTTTAGATAAATTCACCAGTTCAAGCATACTGAACCCTCCTTAATCTATTGGCTTAATTTTACCACAAAAAAACATCGACACTATAGGAGTGCCGATGTTGATTTTATCTTATAGTCTTGAACCACATACAGGCCAAGGTGATGATCCTCTTTGATCATATAGCATTTGTGCTCTTTGTGTTTGTTCAGCAGCAGATGCTTGTGAAGCAACACCTGAACCACCTACTGACTGCCAAGTTTGAGCATCAAACTGGTATAGGCCGTGATATAGACCATTAGCACTTACGACACTCGCGTTTCCGCCAGATTCACAAGCTGCTAAAGCACCCCAGTTTAAGCCGCTATTTGTATTTGTACTTTGTGCTTGTTGTTGTGGCTGCTGTTGTTGTTGTGCTTGTTGTTGAACTTCTTCTTCTTGAACCTCTTCAGCTGGCGCATTAGTTGTTGTTTCTTCAACTTTTTCCACCTCAGTTGCTGGTTCAGCAACTGGAGTTGCTGCATCTGGTGCTGCATCAGCGGCAACAACTAATTCTTTACCTACAAAAATAATATCTGATGATAGGTTGTTCCATTCTTTAAGTTCAGCTACAGAGACATCGAATTCTACAGCGATATCAAAAAGTGTGTCACCTGCTTCAATTACATATGTATCTTTTACTTCTTTATTGTCTTTGTCAGATGTTTCTTCTTTAGCTTCAGTTTTTTTATCTCCATCAATTTCTAATACTTGACCAGGAACGATAATATCTGAAGTTAAGTTGTTATCTTTTTTAAGTGATTCAACTGTTACATTGTTCTCTTCTGCTAGTACCCATAATGAGTCACCTGATTCTACTGTGTGTGACGCCGCTTCTGCCGAATATGCAATAGTAGTTGAAACTGCTGCAACTGCTCCAAATGCTAAAACCTTTTTCATAAGAATATTTCCTCCATAATGTTTAATTCATTTTTACCAATACTCGCCGCTCTTTTTCATTAACGATATTTATTATAGGGAAAAAAGTCATTACATAGGTTACAGCAATTTAAAAATTTAATCGTTTCTTTACAATCATATTACAAAAAGTTCAGTTTAATACAATTAGATTTCATTAATCTGAATATTTTATATCATAAAAATAAGCATATCTATGAGCCGCAGCAGCTCATTAGATATGCTTTGTGAGTGAGATGAATTGGTGCATCATAAGTGGGGTAAAATTAAGCGATTACTTTGTCTTTACTTTCTTCTGTTTTAATTTCTGCTTCTTCAACTATGCTTTGAATCACTTCAATTTGCTTTTCTCTATCAGTATTTGCTGCTTGTTTTGACTCAGTTATAGTATGTACGTACTGTTCACCGAGTGCGTCTTGGATGTTGTAGTGATTGACTGCTTGTTCAATCAACCGAGATGGATTAGAAATATCTGTACGATTTTGAATCTTTTCAGGCACTTGTTTAACACTCTCTACCCAAATTTCCATGCGGTACTCTCTAGTACCATCATCACTTGTAGTTGTAGTGGTTGCTAACTGTCCACTGACACATAATATGTCACCTATATTTGTCATTTCTAATACTTTTGGTACACTCTTTCCAAAGGCTTTACAGTAAAGAAAATGTACTTCTTTTTCACGACGACTATCTTTCGGCACACGAACTGTAGCAATAATAAATGCATTGACACTACCTTGGGCATTTTTCGCAATGACGTTGTTGCTAATAAGTTCACCGACAAGCAATACTTTGTTCATCATCTTATTTCACCACCCTTCCTGTTACCAATGTAAGTGAGGATGAAATATTCTGCAAAAAGCAATAATTTCATTTCCGCTTAGAATAATATACAATAATGACAAAAGACCACTTAAAATATAGCAAGAATTCAAAAATAGTAAATTTTAGCATACGAAAAAAGATAATTTGTATTTTATGAAGGGGTAATCAAAATGAAATCATTTAAGGTGATTGATCTAAAAATTATTCAAGAACAGAATTTTATCGTTCCAGAAGTACTAGATGGTGTCATCATTAACTTAGAAGAAGGCGAGGAACCATGGATTATTGAGATTGTGACCTCCAGTCATCTATCATCAGTGCTCACCAAATTAAAAGATCAACAACTTGATATGATGGTGACAATTACTAGACCGACCAACACACCAGCAAAATTTTCAGCTACTTTAATGGATATTCATGATAAGGAAGATAAAACCTCAGTTATTTTTAAAGGGGCGATAGTCACTCATGGTCCAAACTATGCTGAGAACCTACTTGCCTACCTTGTTGAAAAAGGGTATGAAGGTGAGTCTCTCATTAACGAATTCAATGTTCGTATGGAATCAAAAGAAGATTTTGAGAAAGAAGAGGAATAAAAAAAAGCGTATGACAACATTAAGTCATACGCATTTTTCTATTCACTTTTAACATCTGATATCGCAAATGTAATCTCACATTGGCAAGCAATTTCACCGTCTACTTTGGCAACAGCAGTTCCTTTACCAATTGGACCACGAATCTTCGTAATTTCTACGTATAGGTCAAGTGTGTCACCTGGTGTGACTTGTTTTTTAAAACGGCACTTATCTATACCAGCAAAAAAAGCCAGTTTCCCTTTATATTCCTCTTGTTGTAACAGTGCAACGCCACCAACCTGTGCTAATGCCTCAACAATTAACACACCAGGCATTACTGCATATTCAGGAAAATGACCTTCAAAGAATGCTTCATTACCTGATACTTGTTTAATTCCTCTACAGCTTACACCAGGATCAACTTCCGTTACTCTATCAATAAGTAAAAATGGTGGTCTGTGAGGTAAAATCGCTTTAATTTGATTATATGTCAGCATTGCTGTCGTCAACCCCTAGTCAAGTTAATGATATGTTCCCATGTTTCTATTCTAAATACACCAAACGGATTATCTAATATGCCATAGCCAATCATTAGGCCTAAAAAGATAAGCACAATAGCAACATATAGAAACAGTAAAATTCTAACTAACAATGGGAATCTACGGTGAACGATTTTTTGTTCTTGTTCTGCCATAGTATTACCCCTCTACTTTGATGTCACCAAATGCTCTATAGAAGTACTATCATCTGTACGTTCGATATCCGCACCTAGTGCTTTAAGTTTTTCATGGAAACGGACGTAACCACGATCTAAATGTTGAAGTTCCGATACGACAGTATAGTCTTTTGCAGCAAGTCCTGCAAGTACTAAAGCAGCACCCGCACGTAAATCAGTCGCTTTTACTTGAGCGCCAAATAACTGACCACCACCACGAATCACTGCGTGGTTATCTTCTAACGTAATGTCAGCATTCATTGCGGAGAATTCTCTAACGTGCATGAAACGATTCTCAAATATTGTTTCTGTGACGATACTCGTACCTTCAATCGTCGTTAATAAAGCCATCATCTGACTTTGCATGTCTGTTGGGAAACCAGGATGTGGCATCGTTTTAATATCTACATTTTTATATGTGTCAGCTGGAATAAGGCGAACATCATTGCCTTCTTCAACGAATGTAATGCCGATTTCCTCTAGTTTTGAAACGACTGCAGATAAGTGTTCAATGACTACATTCTTTAAGGTAATTTCACTTCTAGTAATGGCACCAGCAATCATAAAAGTACCAGCTTCTATACGGTCAGGAATAACTGAATGCTCAGTCCCTTTCAAGGATTCAACACCTACAATTTTAATGTGTCCAGTTCCTGCACCAGTGACATGACCACCCATTACATTAATGTAATTTGCTAAATCTACAATTTCAGGCTCCATTGCAGCATTCTCTAAATGAGTAACGCCTTCTGCTAAACTCGCAGCCATCATTAAGTTCTGAGTCGCCCCAACACTTGGGAAGTCCATGTGAATTTTTGTTCCTTGTAGACGACCATCAATTTTACCTTCGATGTAACCAGCAGTCTGTTGGAAAGACGCACCCATCTTTTCTAGACCTTTAATATGTTGTTCAATCGGTCTTGAACCAATTGCGCAACCACCTGGCATCGCGATATTACAATAGCCATAACGGCTCAGTAATGGTCCCATTACGAGCATACTTGCGCGCATTTTACTGACAAGTTCATATGGTGCGATGCAGGTAAGTTCACCTGAAGCGTCAATTGTAACTTGATTTTTACCTCGTTCTACTTTTGCGCCTAAAATTTTATTTAAGTTAGTTAATGTATCTACATCTGATAATTCTGGTACGTTTTTAATAATTGACTGTCCCTCTGATGCTAATAGAGATGCTGCCAAAATCGGTAGTACTGCGTTTTTAGCCCCTTCTATTTCAACGGAACCAGATAGCTTGTTACCACCTTTAACTATAATCTTTTCCATCTTCTCACTCCATAAATTCTCTACCACTCATGTCAATAATACGATGTTAACACTGCCTTTGTAAAGCGATTAGCTAAACATAATAGCCGCCTCTTGAGTATATCTGAATACGTCCATTATAAAGTTACTTAGCGCTGTCCCAATCAATACACTGAGCAAGATCATTAACATTCGTCCACGAGCGACTTCTCCTTGCTTGAAGAGTAGTTCAAGCCTCACTCCTTTTAATACCCAAAATGCGAGTATTATACACAGGAAGTGAAGAATTATATGCATAAATGCAAGTTCAGAATAACCCATAGTTTAATCTCCTTTAAATGAAAAAAAGACTGGATTATCCAGTCTTTTAGTTTAATATTTTGAAACCTCTAGGCGATTTACTGCACGGTGAAGTGCAAGTTCTGCGCGGTACTTATCAACGCGCTCGTCCTGGGCACGATTTAAGAGTTCTTCTGCTCTTTTTTTCGCTGCCTCAGCACGCTCTGTATCAATTTCAGCAGAGAATTCGCCAGCTTGAACAAGTACTGTGACTTGTTCTGGTTTGATTTCAGCAAAGCCTTCAGTAACCGCTAAGTACTCAAACTTTCCATCAATCTTAACGCGAAGGACACCTATTTTAAGTGGTGTAACTGTAGGAATGTGTCCTGCCATCACACCAAGTTCGCCCTGTACAGTTTGAAGAACCACAATCTCGCAGTCTTCTTCATGAAAGACAGAACCATTAGGAGTAACTACATCCAGTGCAATTGTTGCCATGATTTACCCTCCCGTTTTAGACTTCCGCACCTTGTTGACGTGCTTTTTCAAGAACATCTTCGATGCCGCCTACGAGACGGAATGCATCTTCCGGAACGTGGTCGTATTTTCCTTCTAAAATCTCTTTGAAATCCTGTACAGTTTGTTTAACTGGTACATATGAACCTTTTTGCCCTGTAAACTGTTCAGCAACGTGGAAATTCTGACTTAAGAAGAACTGAATACGACGCGCACGTGCGACTGTATTTTTGTCTTCATCAGATAACTCATCCATACCAAGGATTGCAATGATATCTTGCAACTCACTGTATTTCTGAAGTGTCTCTTGAACGCCCCTAGCTACATTGTAGTGCTCTTCTCCAACAATGTTAGGAGAAAGCGCACGTGATGTTGAAGCAAGTGGATCCACTGCTGGGTAAATACCCATTTCAGAAAGTTTACGCTCTAAGTTTGTTGTTGCATCAAGGTGAGCAAATGTTTGTGCTGGTGCCGGGTCAGTATAGTCATCGGCAGGTACGAATACCGCTTGAATTGACGTTACTGAACCAACATTTGTTGATGTAATACGTTCTTGTAACTGACCCATTTCAGTTGCAAGTGTAGGTTGATAACCAACCGCTGAAGGCATACGTCCAAGAAGTGCAGACACCTCTGAACCAGCTTGTGTAAAGCGGAAAATGTTATCGATAAATAGCAATACGTCCTGACCTTGTTCATCACGGAAATATTCTGCCATTGTTAATCCTGAAAGTGCAACACGCATACGCGCACCAGGTGGTTCATTCATTTGACCGAAGACCATTGCAGTCTTCTCGATTACACCTGAATCTTTCATTTCGTAGTAAAGGTCATTACCTTCACGTGTACGTTCACCAACTCCGGCGAATACAGAAATACCACCGTGCTCTTGGGCAACGTTATTGATTAGTTCTTGAATAAGAACGGTTTTACCTACACCGGCACCACCGAACAACCCAACTTTACCACCTTTGGTATAAGGGGCAAGTAAGTCTACTACTTTAATTCCAGTCTCAAGAATCTCAGTTGAAGTAGATAATTCATCGAATTTAGGTGCTAATCTATGAATTGGGTCACGACGCTCACTGGCTGGGATTGGTTCACCTAAATCAATATTTTCACCAAGGATGTTGAATACACGACCTAGTGTGTTTTCGCCAACTGGTACAGAAATTGGCGCACCAGTATTAACAACTTCAGCACCACGACGTAAGCCATCTGTTGAACTCATCGCAATCGTTCTAACAATGTTATCTCCGCGGTGAAGCGCAACTTCTAAAGTCAGTGAGATTGGTTCTGAACCGGCAATGTCAATTTTTACAGTAAGCGCATTATTAATTTCAGGTAGTTCGCCTTCGTTGAATCTTACATCAACAACTGGCCCCATAATTTGGACTACTTGACCTAAAGCCATTTAATTTCCTCCTAATCTCTTTTATTCTAATGCAGAAGCACCGCCAACGATTTCCGTAATTTCCTGGGTAATCGCAGCTTGTCTTAAGCGGTTATACTGCAGTGTAAGATCGCCAATAAGTTCCTTGGCGTTGTCAGTTGCTGCTTTCATTGCTGTCATACGGGCTGCATGCTCACTCGCTTTCGCATCAAGTAAAGCACCATATATTAAGCTCTCAGCATACTGAGGTAAAATTGTTTCAAGAATTGATTCTTTATCTGGTTCAAATTCGTAACTTGCAAGTGCTGATTCTTCACTTTCAGTTTGAATATCGCGCTCTGTTAGTGGAAGCAGTTTTCTTACAGTAATATCTTGTTGTAAGACGTTTACGAATTTATTATACACAATGTACAATTCGTCAATATCTTCATTAACGAATTCGTTTACCGATTGGCTCGCAATTTCTTTCACGCTTGCGAAATCAGGCTGATCCGGTAGGCCAAGTCGATAGTTCGTTATATCAAAACCACGCCCTATTAAAGTCTCATAGCCAATTTTACCGAGGACGAATAGATCATATGAATCCGGATTATTGTCGTGTTTCTTGGCAACTTCTTGTGAAATTGCTTTGACAACATTACTATTGTAAGCCCCTGCTTTACCGGTATCACTTGAAATAATGATGTAACCCGTTCTCTTAATTGGTCTCTCTTCTAACATAGGGTGTGAGCTTTCATTATCGCTAGCAGCAATTCCTCTTACAGTTTCTTGGATTTTATCCATATAGGGTTGGAACTGTTTCGCATTTTGCTCCGCCCTACTAAGTTTAGAGTTTGCTACCATGTGCATTGCGCCTGTTAATTGACTCATCTTTTTCGTTGAGCCAATCCGGCCTTTAATTTCTCTTAATGAAGCCATGAATTCACCACCTTAGTCTTACTTAATTAGTTAGAAGGGTTAAAGAGCTTTTTAAAGCTGTTGATTGCTTCGTCAAATGCATTTCCGTCTGGTAACTGTTTAGTATCAGCGATTTGCTTCAATAGTTCCGGTTGATTTGCATCCATCCAGCTTAGGAATTCAGCTTCAAAACGAGTCACATCTTCAACAGGTACATCATCTAAATAACCATTAACGAGTGCAAATAAAATTGCAACTTGTTTTTCAACTTTTAACGGTGCGTTTTCCGGTTGTTTAAGTACTTCAACAGTACGTGCACCACGGTCAAGTTTCGCTTTAGTTGCTTCATCTAAGTCTGAACCGAACTGAGCAAAAGCCTCAAGTTCACGGTAAGACGCTAAGTCTAGACGTAATGTACCGGCAACTTTTTTCATTGCTTTAATTTGTGCAGAACCACCAACACGTGATACTGATAATCCGGCGTTGATTGCTGGACGTACACCTGAGTGGAATAGATCACTCTGTAAGAAGATCTGTCCATCAGTGATTGAGATAACGTTTGTTGGAACGAAGGCACTGATATCGCCAGCTTGTGTTTCGATGAATGGTAGTGCTGTAATCGAACCGCCACCTAAATCGTCATTTAATTTCGCTGCGCGTTCTAAAAGACGACTGTGTAGGTAGAATACGTCACCTGGGAAAGCTTCACGACCTGGCGGACGACGTAATAGTAAAGATAACTCACGGTAAGCAGCTGCTTGTTTAGTTAAGTCATCATATACGATTAGAACGTGTTTACCATTGAACATGAATTCTTCTGCCATTGATACACCAGCATATGGTGAGATGTATAGTAATGGCGCTGGATCTGCAGCACCTGCAGTTACAACAATTGTGTAGTCAAGCGCACCGTTTTTACGTAGCGTTTCTACTGTTGAACGTACTGTAGATTCTTTTTGTCCAATCGCAACATATACACAAATCATGTCTTGATCTTTTTGGTTTAAGATTGTATCAATCGCGACAGTCGTTTTACCAGTTTGACGGTCACCGATAATTAATTCACGTTGTCCACGACCAATTGGTACTAGCGCATCGATTGCTTTAATACCTGTTTGTAGTGGCTCATCAACACTTTTACGATCCATAACCCCTGTTGCTGGACTTTCAATAGGTCTCGTTTTACTTGTGTTGATTGGCCCTTTACCATCTATTGGTTGACCAAGTGGGTTTACAACACGGCCAATAAGTTCTTCACCAACAGGTACCTCCATAATACGTCCTGTACGTTTAACTTCATCGCCTTCTTTAATGTCGTCACTTGGCCCAAGAATTACTATACCAACATTATCTTCTTCAAGGTTTTGAGCAAGTCCTAATACTCCACTAGGAAACTCAATTAACTCTCCAGCCATCGCATCGTTTAAACCGTGAGCAAGTGCAATACCATCACCAACCTGGATTACAGTACCAGTGTCTGTGACTTGCATGTCCTTGTCATAGTTTTCAATTTGACTTCTTAAGAGAGCACTTATTTCGTCAGCTTTGATTGCCATGAAAATGTCACTCCTTTAGCTATTCGTATGTTCTTTAAATTTATTTCTGATGCCTTCAAGTTGATTCTGTACTGAACCGTCGTATACTTTCGAACCGATAAGTACTCTTACACCACCAATGAGCGCCTCATTGATATTGTTTGTAATGAGCAGTTTTTCATAGCCTGTTTTATCGATAAAAATCTGTCCAAGCTGATCTAGCTCTTCAGTGGAAAGTTTATATACAGATTCTACAGTCACACGCGCCTGATTATGTTGTTCATCATATAGATGAAGGAATTCACTGTAAACTTCGTCTACTAATGAGACGCGATGCTTATCCGTTAAAATCCTCAATAAGTTCAAAAGCAGTCTGTGACTATCTTTAAATGTTGTCTCGATTACATTCTTTCTATCTTCAATAGATACTTTAGGGTTATTCATGAATTCTTTAAAGCTCTCAACTGAAGCGATTGCTTTAGTCACTTCAAAAAAATCATTTTTAACTTCTTCTAAAACATCTTCTTTTACCGCTACTTCATATAATGCATTGGCATATTGTTGACTCGCTCTCGCCATTATTTATCGCCCGCTTCCTGTAAATACTTAGAAACAAGGCCTTTTTGATCTTCAACATTGAGTTCTTTTACAATCATCTTCTCTGCAATAAGTACAGATAGTTCAGCTACTTGATCATTGATATCTCTGACTGCTTGTTCTTTCTCACGCTCAATATCAACTTTCGCTTCTTGAATCATCTGTGTCGCGCGAGTTTGAGCATCAGTGATAATTGCTTCTTGTTCTTTCTTCGCTTGACCTTTGGCATTTTCCATCAGTTCAGAAATTTCTGCTTGTGTTTGTTTTAACAATGCATCGTTCTCTGCTTTTAAGCGTTCTGCCTCAGCTTTTCTTTGTTCTGCAGAATCTATATCGTCATGAATTAGCTGTTCGCGATCATCCATGATTTTTTTAACTGGTTTCCAAACGTAATATGAAAGCACTAAAAGTAATGCTATGAAACTGACTAACAAGACAAATGATGTGCCGACTGCAGTACCCATACTCTCACCAGCAGCACCTAAAATTAATAGTTCCACCTATGTACACTCCTTTCAAAAAAGTCT
Source organism: Jeotgalicoccus sp. S0W5 (assembly GCF_011634875.1). Classification (NCBI taxonomy): domain Bacteria; kingdom Bacillati; phylum Bacillota; class Bacilli; order Caryophanales; family Staphylococcaceae; genus Jeotgalicoccus; species Jeotgalicoccus sp. S0W5. The sequence goes on from NZ_SIRQ01000004.1 coordinate 34,585, forward strand.
TTTCACCTGTAATTATTTACATAATAAGATGGCGAAATCTTTAAAGTAAGACTTCGCCTTTTATAACGACTCTTAGAACGTGAACATAAGTAAGAATGCAATAACGATCGCCATGATTGGAACGGCCTCAACAACCCCGATACCAATGAACATAATCGTTTGTAATGGACCACGTGATTCAGGTTGACGTGCAACACCTTCTACAGTTTTTGAAACAACCATACCGATACCAAATGATGCGCCAAGAGCGGCTAAACCTGCTGCAATACCAGCTGCTAGTAAATTCATAAAATATTTCCTCCTAGAAATTTAAATAATTAGTTTTTATTATATATTAATGATAATCGCTCACCTTATGTGATAGATAAACCATTGATAACATTACGAATATAAATGCCTGAATTGCACCTATAAATACTTTGAATCCTTGCCATACCATCATCGGAATAAATCCTAAAGCACCTAACACGCTACCGCTCACTACTAAATTAAGTAGTAACAGAAGTAGGATTTCCCCAGCGTAGACGTTACCGTAAAGACGTAAACCTAACGTTAAGTTATATGTAAATTCTTCGATGAATTTGATTGGTGCTAACCACCACATCGGTGTAACATACTGTTTTAAATAGCCGCCGACACCTTGTTGCTTCACGCCGTAATAGTGTGTCAAAACAATCATCAAGCCTGCCAATGTCAGTGTGACTACTGGATCAGCTGTCGGTGATTTAACCCACAATGTGTGATCTGCATCTGGTGCGATAAACGTAAATGGTATACCAATTAAGTTTCCGACTAAAATAAATAAGAACAGTGTTAATGCTAAAAAGTGGAATTGTCCACCATCTTTCCACGACATGTTACTCTTGATGATTCCTTTGACAAAGTTCATCAGCGCTTCGACAAGGACTTGCCCTTTACCTGTAGGTCTTACCGCGAGTTTTCGCGTCATGAAAAACAGTGTAAAAAATATGACTAGACATGTGATGATAATCATCAAGGAAGTTGCAAGTTCAAAAATGATTGGTATCCCAAATAAATTAAGTTCCAAGGTTGGACTTCCGTGTTCCATTTCTTCACCTCTTCCGTTTATAAAGTTCAAGTACTGCACGCCAGACAATCAGCGCATAAGTCAGTAAGAGTCCGACTAACATACCAAAGATATTAATATAGTCGGGGAATCTTACCCAGATTAAACAGAGTGCAATGACGACGAGCATGCGCGTCAAAGTCCCTGTCTTCACCCTTTCACCATTGCTCTCTTGTGCCACTTTTAAATGATAAAACCAACTATATGATGTAAACATCGAGCCAATTATACCAAGTGATAAACCTAGAAAAAACGGTGAAAATGTAAATATATAAACAATAGTACTGATTATAAAAAGTACTATTAAATATTTCAAAAAGAGCTGAAAATAGCTTTTAAAAATTTGTGATGTCATGGTTACTCCCTGACTAAATGTAAAAGTTGTGAAAACAATTACATGCTCTAATAATTTTATCGGAGTGTGTTTTTTGTGTCAACAAAATCTCAGAATCTTAACATGTTGTTCACAATTACTAATCGTTTACAGAGAAACTGATAGGTTTTTCTTTTAGTATTCCATAGTAATACTTAATATTGTCACATATTCTTCGTGATGCTTGCCCATCTCCGTATGGATTTTGAGTTTGAGCCATGTTGTTATATTTCGCTTCATCAGTTAAAAGCTCTTTGGCTAATTGGTAGATATTTTCCTTATCAATACCAGCAAGTTTTAGAGTCCCTGCTTTGACACCTTCAGGGCGTTCAGTTGTATCTCTTAAAACAAGGACAGGTTTACCTAGTGAAGGCGCTTCTTCTTGAACCCCTCCAGAGTCTGTCATGATTAAATGACTCTTCGCTGCAAAGTTGTGAAAATCTAAAACATCTAATGGCTCAATCAACTCAATTCGGTCATGTCCACCTAGATATTGATCAGCAATTTCACGCACTTTAGGATTCTTATGCATTGGGTAAACGACAGTAACGTCTTCAAACTCATCCACAAGTTGTCTAACCGCTCCAAAAATGTTGTGCATTGGTGTACCAATGTTTTCACGACGGTGTGCAGTGAGCAATACGACTTTGTTATCTTTATGTTTTTCAATAATTTCTGAATGATAGTCATCATTAACAGTAGTCTTTAATGCATCGATTGCTGTATTCCCTGTAACTGAAATACGTTCCGCATCTTTCGCTTCATTTAATAGATTTTGACGGGCATCATCAGTCGGTGCAAAGTGTAAATCTGCTAAGACACCTGTCATTTGACGGTTCGCCTCTTCAGGGAAAGGTGAATATTTGTTATGTGTACGTAAACCTGCTTCCACGTGACCGATGTCTACTTCGTTGTAGAATGCAGCAAGAGAACCTGCAAAAGTCGTCGTTGTATCTCCGTGTACTAAAATCATATCAGGTTTTACTTCTTTGATTACTGATTCTAAACCATTAAGAACACGCCCTGTTACTTCAGATAAAGTCTGACCAGCTTTCATAATATTTAGATCATAATCAGGTGTGATTTCAAATGTTTCCAATACTTGGTCCAGCATTTCTCTATGTTGTGCCGTGACTACTACAATAGGTTCAATACTTTCATCTTTTTTCATTTCCAATACTAGAGGCGCCATTTTAATGGCTTCAGGTCTAGTACCAAAAATAGTCATTATTTTTTTCATAGCAATCTCCTAGATTTAATTATCGTGTGCCGAATAAACGGTCACCCGCGTCGCCAAGTCCTGGTACGATATAACTCTTCTCATTTAACTTTTCATCAAGTGCAGCAATATATATGTCTACATCCGGGTGCGCTTCTTTTAATACTTCAACGCCTTCTGGCGCTGCGATTAAACAGATAAAACGAATCTTAGTCGCACCATGTTTTTTAATAGCAGTAATCGCTTCTACTGCAGAAGCACCTGTCGCTAACATTGGATCGATAACAAAGATATCTCTATCTTCAATATCACCCGGGAATTTAGCATAGTACTCAATCGCTTCTAATGTTTCTGGATCACGGTATAAACCGATGTGTCCAACACGGGCAGATGGAATAAGTTTTAAAATACCTTCTTGCATACCGAGTCCCGCTCTTAGGATTGGTACAAGACCCAATTTTTTACCACTTAATCTTTTAGCCGTTGTTTCTTGTACAGGTGTCTTTACTGTGACATCTTCTAAAGATAAATCTCTCGTAACTTCGTATGCCATTAGCATACCCACTTCATCTACGAGTTCTCTAAATTGTTTTGTCGAAGTTTTCTCATCACGTATGTAAGACATCTTATGTTGAATTAACGGATGATCCATTACTTGTACTTTAGACATATTACTTCCTCCACTCCAGAAATTAACCGGATGATACCATCCGGTTTATATTATAACTTACTTTATTTATATAGTGGATACTTTCCTGTCAATTTTGTTACCTTATCCTGAATTCCATCAAAACTTTCCTCGTCTTTAAGGCGAGTTAAAGTTTCTACTATAATATTACCGACTTCTGTCATATCTTCTGTTGTGAATCCTCTTGTTGTCATTGCTGGTGTACCCAGGCGAATACCACTTGTAACGAAAGGTGATGCTTCGTCAAATGGAATTGTATTCTTGTTTACTGTAATTCCGACTTCATCTAACGCTTCTTCAGCTGCTTTACCAGTCAGACCAAACGCTTTTACATCAACGAGTACTAAGTGGTTATCCGTCCCGCCCGATACGATACGTAAACCACCCTTTTCAAGTGATGTCGCTAAGGCTTGTGCATTATCAATCACTTGTTGCTGGTATACTTTAAATTCTGGTTGTAGGGCTTCACCAAAAGCAACAGCTTTAGCTGCAATAACATGCATTAATGGTCCACCTTGAATACCAGGGAAGATTGTTTTATCGATTATTTTTGCATACTCATCGGTAGTTAAAATAAGACCTCCACGTGGCCCTCTCAATGTTTTATGAGTTGTTGATGTTACAAAGTGAGCATGTGGAACTGGGTTCGGATGTAATCCAGCTGCAACTAAGCCAGCAATATGCGCCATATCTACTAATAGGAAGGCACCAACCTCATCTGCAATCTCACGGAACTTCTCAAAGTCCAAAGTCTTTGCATACGCACTACCACCTGCAACAATCATTTTTGGTTGCTCTTTAACAGCAACTTCACGTAGTGCATCATAATCGATTTCTTCAGTGTCTCTTGTCACCCCATAGGAAACAAAATTAAATAACTTACCGCTGAAATTTACTGGTGACCCGTGTGTTAAATGTCCACCATGAGACAAGTTCATACCAAGGATTTTATCCCCCGATTCTAACACACTGAAGTAAACAGCCATATTCGCCTGAGAACCTGAGTGTGGTTGAACATTAGCGTGTTCTGCTCCAAATATTTCTTTTACGCGGTCACGTGCAAGGTTTTCAACAACATCAACATGTTCACATCCACCGTAATAACGTTTTTCAGGATAACCTTCTGCGTATTTATTTGTTAATATTGACCCTTGAGCTTCCAATACAGCCTGTGAAACAAAGTTTTCACTAGCAATGAGTTCAATATTGTTATTTTGTCTATCCAGTTCCTTATTAATCACTTCTTGTACTTGTGGATCTTGATTGCTTATGTAAGACATAACTTACACCCCTTCATTATTTATAATGCGCTCTTGGTCCCCCAATAAGTTTCGGACGTGAACCCGCAATTGTTACAACTGCTTGGCCAACCGTTTTAACTGACGTGCGCACTGGTACGGCCACTTTCTTCATATGCATACCAATCATAGTTTGACCGATATCGATGCCGCAATCTGCGACGACACCTTCTACGACAACAGGGTCGTCAAGTTGTTGATACGCATATTCACTTAAACTTCCACCTGCATGTTTGTGAGGGACAACCGAAACCTCTTCTAACTGTAAGGCTTCTAAAGTTTCTCTTTCAGTCGTCAAGGCACGGTTGATATGCTCGCACCCTTGGAATAATAAATGTAGATCTTCGTTTTTCGCTAGATTAGAAAGATGCTCATAAATAACAACTGCCGCTTCTTCAGAACTGCCTTTACCGATTGCTTTTCCGACAGTTTCAGAAGTTGAACAACCAATAACTAAGATGTTTTTATTTTTAAAGAAATCATTTTCTTTTAATTCAGAAGTGAGTTGCTCTAAATCATGCTTCAATCTTAGAAATTCGTCTTTCATGTCTACCACCCTCGAATTCAGTATTTAGCCATGTATCTACAATGTCTATAGCTAAGCCTGGACCAATGACCCTCTCACCCATAGCCAAGATATTCGAATCATTGTGTTGACGCGTTGCCTTAGCTGAAAAAGTATCGTGAACTAAAGCACAACGGATACCTTTTGTTTTGTTGGCAGTAATACTCATACCGATACCTGTACCACAAATTAAAATGCCCTTATCAAATTCACCATTAGCCACTTTTTCAGACAGTGGCTTGGCATAGTCGGGATAATCAACAGAGTCTGTCGATTCAGGTCCAAAATCAGTAAAGTCAAGATTACTGTCATTTAAAAATTCAACAATCACTTTTTTTAAGTTGACACCACCATGGTCTGATGCAATTGCTATTTTCATAAGCTCATCTCCTTGTCATTCATTATACCTGTACGTACAGATACTTTCAAAAATTAACTGAATTATAGCTCTATTTTATCGAGATAGGATTTCAACTGCTCAAAAACTTTTTCATATTGCGCGACTGTTCCCCCAAAAGGGTCTTCCACATCAACCTGCTCACCTGTTGTATATTCTGACAGTAGATGTACATTGGCTTGTGGGTTTACAGATAAAATCATTTCTTTATGGTGTGATCCCATTACCAAGAGTACGGAATCTGTTAACTCATCCTCAGTAAGTGGTGTAGGTTTGTCTGGTGAAATAAGATTGTTTTTCTCTATAATTGCTTGTGAGTTTTCACTCGTATCATATGCCGTAACAAATAGACCGCTTGAGTAAATATTTGCTTCTGGATACTTTGTCTTCATATAGCTTTCACAGAGCGGGCTCCTACAAGTATTTCCTGTACACACAAAAATTAACTTAGTCATTTTGAATCACTTCATTACCTGTTGCTTTATAGATACGGTTCATCAAACCTTCAGATTCAGAGACTTTATCAAACCCATGTATGAAGATTGTGTCCACATCTGATGTATCCATAATTCTCAAGGCAGCGTATAGATTCCTTGCCGCCTCTTTATACGATGTTGTATCCCTACATAAACTAATAAATTGAATATCATCACTAATAAAATCCCTACATGTCTCTGGTGCAATTACTCCAACCTTCTGCCCACGTTCAATAGGAAGTTTAGTGTTATTTGTAAACCCACCTTCTATTACAATCAATGGTTGACGTGGTGCATAGTGCTTATACTTCATTCCAGGAGAGATGGGTTTATCATCCTCACTATGGAAATTACCAACATCAGATTCAAGTACCGCTTCTAAATCCGTTCTCGTAATTGCACCTGGACGTGCGATACGGTAAGGGAATTGAGTGCAGTCTAAAACTGTACTTTCAATACCAAAGTTAGCAGATTCACTATCAACTACACCGAAAACTTTATTATTTAAGTCGTCGATGACATGTTTTGCATTTGTTGGAGATGGCTTACCACTTAAATTGGCACTTGGTGCTGCTAGTGGCATATCTGCGTATTGAATAATCTTTCTTCCTACTGGATGGCTCGGCATTCTTACTGCTACTGAATTTAATTCAGCAACGGCATTAGAAGCTAAGTAATCTCCTGTTAAAGGTAAGATAAAAGAAATTGGACCTGGCCAAAATTGCTCCATAAGTTTCTTCACTCTGTCATCAAGTGGTGTTGTAAATGCTTCTAATTGAGAAATGTCATGGATGTGTATAATTAAAGGGTTATCTCCAGGGCGTCCTTTAGCATGAAATATTTTGTGTATGGCTTCATGATTCCTTGCATCTGCAGCAAGACCGTAAACCGTTTCTGTTGGAATGGCTACAACTTCTCCGTAGGTGAATGCTGTTTTAATCTCTTCTAGTTTAAGTGCTAAAGATTCTTGTTCATTTGGATCTGTTAAGTCACTTTCATTTATTTTCCATACTTTAGTCATCATCTTCACCCCATGTAAAGTGTAATATTCTATCTTGCTCGTTTATATCTTTTATAATTACGGGATTAGATATCTGTTTTATATCTTTTACAAACTCGAGTAAGGGCGCTCCCTGTGCATATCCAATTTCAAAATACACCCTACCGCCTTTTGTTAACACGTCATCTAATGTTAATATCATTTTTTTATAAAGCGCGAGTCCATCATCATCTGCAAACAAAGCTTGGTGTGGTTCATATTCAAGTACTGATGGTGTCATGAGGTGAGTCTCGTCTTCACTGACATAGGGTGGATTAGAGATAAGAACATCAAACTGACACCCTGATTCCTTTAGAGGTGTTAATAAATCACCTTGTTTATAGGTGACTTCCACACCTAGGTTCACTCCATTTTCTTTGGCTACACTCAGTGCCTCACTTGAAATATCTGTCACAGTCACCTTATTATTCTTCCAAGTCCTTGCCAAGGTTAGGCCAATTGCCCCTGTACCTGTACCTATATCAGCGACTTGTAAGCCATGATCACTTTCGTTTTTAAGGACATAATATACAAGCTCTTCAGTTTCTGGTCTTGGAATTAAAGTATCCGAGGTCACTTTAAAATAAGTGTCATAAAAGTAAGCTTCTCCAAGTACATACTGATAAGGTTCGTTCTCGTTCACTCTGTCTATAACTTCCATAAGGTAATCATAGTCAGCTTGTGGCATAGATTCGTTTTCGTGAATCATCAATTGACTTAAAGTTAGACCAAACATTTCCTCTAATAAAATCGATGCAATCCGAGTCTCTTGTCCGGATATACTTAAAGAGGCTTCCGCCTCTTTAAGTACTTCTTTATATCGTTTCATTGTTTAACTCTTCTAGTTTAGAGGTTTGCTCTTCGATAGCTAATGCTTCGATAACCTCGTCTAAATTACCATCGATAATCTGATCTAATTTTTGAATTGTTAGACCAATACGGTGGTCTGTCACACGATTTTGTGGATAGTTGTAAGTTCTAATTCGTTCTGAACGGTCCCCTGTTCCTACCGCACTCTTACGTTTTTCGGCATATTCAGCGTGTGCTTCTTGTTGCATCATGTCATATACTCGTGCTTTAAGCACTTTCATTGCACGCTCTCTGTTTTTAATTTGTGATTTCTCATCTTGTGATGTCACAACTGTCCCTGTTGGTAAGTGAGTGATACGTACTGCAGAGTCTGTCGTGTTAACGTGTTGTCCACCAGCACCAGAAGAACGATAGGTATCAATTTTAATATCTTCATTGCGGATTTCAACTTCTACATCTTCAACTTCTGGCAACACTGCGACTGTTGCAGTTGATGTATGAATTCGACCACCCGACTCTGTCTCAGGTACACGTTGAACACGATGCGCACCATTTTCGAATTTCAACTTAGAATACGCACCGTTACCTTGAATCATAAAGCTGATTTCCTTGTAACCTCCGTGTTCACTTGCTGAAGCATCTACTACTTCAATGCGCCATTTCTTATCCTCTGCATAACGAGAATACATTCTAAATAAATCTCCAGCAAAGATTTGCGCTTCATCTCCACCTGCTGCGCCGCGGATTTCAATAATTACGTTCTTATCATCATTAGGGTCTTTAGGGATAATTAAGAATTTCAATTGCTCCTCTAATTTAGGTAGTTCATCTTCAGAAGTTGAAATTTCTTCTTCTAGCATTTCAACCATTTCAGGATCATCTGTCTCTTTTAACATACCTTTAGATTCTTCAATTGTTTCTAAATGTCCCTTATAAACACGGAATACTTCTACAGTCTCTTGGATATCACTTTGTTCTTTAGAGTATTTACGAAGCTTGTCCGAGTCGCTTACAACATCTGGGTCACTTAAGAGCTCAGTTAACTGTTCGTATCGATTTTCAATTATTTCAAGTTGATCAAACATAAGAATACGTCCTTTTCTAGTCACTTTTTCATTTATTAATTATAGCATATATTGCACACAAAAAAACTGCACTGAGACACTCAGTGCAGTTGAATTTAACTTATTGTTCGTTGCTTGATTTAAAACCGAATTTTTTGTTGAATTTCTCAACACGTCCATCCGCAGATGCGAATTTCTGACGACCAGTGTAGAACGGATGTGAATCAGAAGAGATATCTAAACGGATAACTGGGTATTCGTTACCGTCTTCCCACTCCATAGTTTCGTCTGAAGTACGTGTAGATCCGCTCAAGAATTTAAAATTCGTAGTAGAATCTAAGAAGATTACTTTGTTGTAATCAGGATGAATTCCTTGTTTCATAATTTGTCAGCTCCTTTGCCCTGAACCATCTGGAACAGAGTTATTTGTGGTTATCACCACGCATTACTTTGCCATTATACATGTTCAGCATATAAAAATCAATATCTCTTTTAGATTAGATTACAGGTTTACCTGTCTTCTGAGAACTAATCATACGCTCTCTTAAGATATCGAAAAACTCTTCATTTGTTTTAGCTGTCTTAAGAATTCTTAAGAAGCGTTCTGTAAAGTCCGGTGAGTCAGTAAAGAGATTTCTAAGCTGCCATAGAACATCAAGTTCTTTTTTATCTAACAAGAGCTCTTCTTTCCGTGTGCTCGAACGGCTAATATCAATGGCTGGATATACGCGTCTTTCACTCAATCTACGATCGAGATGCAGTTCCATATTCCCTGTTCCTTTAAATTCTTCATAAATAACATCGTCCATACGACTACCTGTATCAACAAGTGCGGTAGAAAGAATTGTTAAGCTTCCACCTGCTTCTATGTTTCTTGCAGCACCAAAGAAGTGCTTAGGTCTATGAAGACTTGCTGGGTCTAGTCCACCAGAAAGTGTTCGTCCAGACGGTGGAATAACTAGGTTATATGCACGTGCAAGACGCGTAATTGAATCCATTAAAATGATGACATCTTCACCCATCTCAACCTGACGTTTTGAGTGTTCAAGCAATAGTTCTGCAACTTTGACGTGGTGTTGAGGAGGTTCATCAAAAGTGGAATGTACAACCTCAGCATTTTCAACGGAACGCTCTAAATCCGTTACTTCCTCAGGACGTTCACCAATGAGTAGTATAAACAACTTGACTCCAGGGTGATTCTTCGTAATTGCTTGAGCAATCTCTTTTAACAGTGAAGTTTTACCTGCCTTAGGTGGTGCAACGACCATACCACGTTGACCAAAACCAATTGGCGTGACTAAGTCCATAATTCGTGTGGACAGATCTTCAGGTTTATTTTCTAAGTGGATACGTTCATCAGGGAAAAGTGGAGTAAGTGCTTGGAAATGCGGGCGTTTTTTAACTTCCTCAGCGTTATGTCCATTAATAAAGTCAACCTGTAAGAGACCATAATACTTTTCATTTTCTTTTGGCTTTCTTACCTTACCAGTAACCTTGTCTCCTTTTTTCAACTCGAAACGGCGAATTTGAGATGCTGAGATATAAATATCTTTTTCACCTTTAGAAAAATTGACCGTTCGTAAGAAACCATATCCATCTTGTTGGATATCATCGAGTATGCCTTCCATGTAATAGTTACCGTCTTTTTCCATTTCAGCTTCTAGAATGGCTAGGACTAATTCTTTTTTATTCAGTTTACTGTAGTTAGACAGCTTTAGTTGTTTGGCGCGCTCGGTTAAGGCTTTAGTGGTGTTGTTCTTATAAAGCGCATCAAACGTTTCATATTTCATATCCTCGGTCTTTTGGTTATCAGACAATATTTCCACTTCCATTACTAATTTTATATTACAGTCTCATCTAAAACATAATTATATTACCGTTAGACAGTAGCATTGTCAAAACTTTTATAAATATAAGCGCCGTAAGAATAAAGACTAGAATCCTTGGATTCTAGTCTTCCTCTTCTACTGTATCACGCCAAATATCTGCACCTAGTGCTTCAAGTTTCTTAACAATGTCTGCATAACCTCTGTCAATATGGTTTACATTGTGAATTGTTGTCACACCATCTGCAAGTAATCCTGCAATGAGTAGTGAAGCACCCGCTCTTAGATCACTTGCATATACTTCTGCACCCTTTAGGTCAGATGGGTAAATCAAGGCACTGCCACTTTTCTTGTCAATGTGGGCATTCATTCTCGCTAATTCATCAACATGTCTAAAGCGCGCAGGATAAATTGTCTCTGTTATCTTACTTACACCATCTGCTTTAAACATTAGTGGCGTAATCGGTTGTTGAAGATCAGTTGCAAATCCTGGATAGACTTGTGTCTTAATAGATACGGCTTTGTACGATTCCGGTTTATTAATGATGGCATAGTCATCACCGATTTCAATATCTACACCCATTTCCTCTAACTTAGAAGTGAGAGATTCCATGTGTGTTGGAATGATATTGTTTACTTTATAATACTTACCTGTCGCGGCACCAACAACCATATAAGTACCAGCTTCGATGCGGTCAGGAATAATATTATGCATTGTGCCATGTAAGGACTCAACACCTTCGATACGAATCGTGTCTGTACCTGCACCTTTAATATTCGCACCCATATTATTTAATAGTGAAGCGACATCAACAATTTCTGGCTCCTTGGCTACATTTTCTAGAGTTGTACGGCCTTCGGCACAGCTCGCAGCTAACATCATATTGATTGTTGCTCCAACAGACACAACATCAAAGAATATTTTGGCGCCCACTAATTTCTCTGCAGTTAAATACATTGCACCATGTTCATTCGTGACCTTAGCACCAAGGGCTTCAAAGCCTTTGATGTGTTGGTCGATTGGTCTAGGCCCGAGCGGACAACCGCCTGGCAAGCCGATGACACATTTTTTAAAACGAGATAGCATTGCACCCATCATGTAGTAAGATGCTCTTAGTGACTGTACCTTGTTGTTTGGTAACGGCATATTTACAGCTTCTTCTGCATTCACTTCTAAGGTTGTTCCATCTAATTCTGTTTTAATATTTAAGTCATTTAATAAACTCATCAGTGTCTTTACATCACTAATTTCTGGCAGTCCTTCAAGCTTTACAGAACCTGTACTTGCCATTAAAGATGCCGGTATAAGTGCGACTGCACTATTTTTGGCACCGCTGATGTTCACTTGACCTGTTAAATCAGCACCACCGCGGACTTTGATTACTTCTTTAGCCATAGCTTTAGCTCCTTGTCTTTGGTTTACTAAGGTCTTATTTTTGGTTCCAGTCATTAAGGAATTGTTCAATGCCTTTATCAGTTAAAGGATGTTTCGTTAATGTTTTAATAACTTTGTACGGTACTGTAGCAATATCTGCACCACGTAGTGCGGCGCCGTGCATATGACCTGAGTTACGAATTGATGCTGCTATAATTTCTGTGTCGATATCATGGACTGCAAAAATTGCTGCAATATCTTCGATTAACTGTAGGCCATCTAAACCGATATCATCTAATCGTCCAATGAATGGTGAAACATATGTCGCACCAGCACGAGCTGCGGTTAGAGCTTGTACTGTATTAAAGATTAAAGTGACATTCGTCTTGATTCCCTCTTCTGTTAATACTTTAACTGCTTTCATACCTTCTTCAGTCATAGGGATTTTAACAATGATGTGCTCGTGTAATTTAGCGAGTTCTCTACCCTCATTAATCATACCCTCTGCATCTAATGCAATGACTTCTCCACTTACAGGGCCATTAACAAGGTCACAGATTTCAACGAGTCTATCGTGAAAAGAAATATCTTTTTCCTTAGCTACTAGTGATGGGTTTGTTGTTACACCACTTAAAATCCCCCACTGATGGATTTCTTTAATTTCGTCCATATTTGCTGTATCTATAAAAAATTTCATTTTGTATCCTCCAAACAATTTTATGTTAGCTCCATTATAAGTTAAAGCTCATTAAAGTGACAATGCTTTACTATTAAAGGTTGATTTAAACTTGATTAAAATCACGATTTAACCCATAAAGGTAAAAACTCAGCTGAAGACTCTACTTAGAATTTTCAGCTGAGCTTAAACTTATTCGTTGTCTAAAGTTGCTTGAATCAAACCACTAAATAGTGGGTGTGGACGTGTTGGTCTTGATTGGAATTCTGGGTGGAACTGAACAGCCATGTAATATGGGTGGTCTTCTAATTCAATCATTTCCACCAATCTACCATCTGGTGAAGTCCCACTAAACACCATGCCATGTTCTTCCAGCTGTTCCTTATAAGCATTGTTGAATTCAAAACGGTGACGGTGACGCTCATTAATTTCATTTTGCTCATAAAGTGCCTCTGCCTTGGTTCCTTCTTTAATCACACATGGGAAACTACCGAGGCGAAGAGTACCACCAAGATCAACAACATCTTTTTGATCCGGCATTAAATCAATGATTGCGTATGGTGTATGTTCATCTAATTCGGAAGAATTTGCACCTTTAAGGCCTACTACATTACGAGCAAATTCAACTGATGCGAGTTGCATGCCGAGGCAAATACCTAAAACAGGCACCTTGTTTTCCCTCGCATATTTAAGCGTTAAGATTTTACCCTCTATACCGCGGTCACCAAAGCCACCCGGTACCACTATACCATCGACTTCTCCGAGTATTTCCATATAGTTTTGCTCAGTCACTTCCTGAGAATTAATCCAGTGGATATCAACGTCTGCATGGACTTCATAACCTGCATGACGCAGCGATTCTGCTACAGATAGGTAAGCATCCTGTAGTTCCACGTACTTACCAACTAAACCGATTTTGATTGTTTTATCAATTTTACTTAGGTTATCAAGTAAATGCTTCCAATCAGTTAATGCCGCTTCACCCTTAGATTCAAGTTTCAGGTTTTCAAGAACTAAATCATCCATATCTTGATCTTGCAATGACATCACAAGCTTATATATTGTTTCTTCATCTTTTGCATTGATTACGTTTTTCTCTTCGATGTCACAGAACAATGCAATCTTATCACGTAAATCTTCAGTCATCGGATATTCAGAACGAACAACAATCATGTCAGGGTGAATACCTAAACCTCTTAGTTCCTTAACACTATGTTGAGTTGGTTTTGTTTTCATTTCTCCAGCTGCTTTAATATAAGGCAGCAATGTACAGTGAATGAACATAACATTATCTTTACCAAGGTCACTTCGTAACTGACGAATTGATTCAATAAACGGTAAGGATTCAATATCACCTGTTGTACCGCCTATCTCTGTAATAACGATGTCAGCTTGTGATGAATCCCCCGCTTTTTTAATGCGTGATTTAATTTCATTTGTAATGTGAGGAATCACTTGCACTGTACCACCTAAATAATCTCCGCGGCGCTCTTTTTGAATGACTTCAGAGTATACTTTACCAGCAGTGACATTAGAGTACTTGCTCACATTAATATCGATAAAACGCTCATAGTGCCCTAGATCTAAATCAGTTTCCGCACCATCTTCTGTGACGAATACTTCACCATGTTGATACGGGCTCATCGTCCCTGGGTCAACATTTAAGTAGGGATCAAATTTTTGAATTGTGATTTTAAAACCTCTATCTTTCAATAAACGTCCTAGTGAAGCTGCTGTTATTCCTTTACCTAAAGATGACACCACGCCACCTGTTACAAAGATATATTTAGTCATAGTCTTCCTCCTGCATAAAATAAAAATAGCTCCCTTTCACAAATGTGAAAAGGAGCACGTTTACTAGTCCCAATTTAAGGGAGCCCAATTAAAATATTATCACTTTCAAGAAGAAAGTCAATAATTATTAATATGCATCTGCCTCGTCATCATATTCATCTTCAAGCTTTTCTTTGTCGTCGAATTCCAACTCATCATCGACTTCAGAATCGATGGCTTCTTCATCATCATCTTCTTCAGTTTCACCATGAAGTGTGCCATCAATTTCTTCCTGGTCTTCACCTAGTTCCTTGGCACCAGGGTAATCTTCTTCTTCATCAATATACTCATCTTCAGAAGCAATCTCAATCTTATGGATGGTCGGTGCAATCTTATCATTGATATCATCCACGGCATACCATTCACGTAAGCCCCAAACACCTTCACCTGTACTTAAGAAACGACCGTCAGTGTTTAAATCCGTATAGAATTGTAAGATGCGGTCTTCAATTTCACTTTCAGTATAATTCCCAACTTCTTTAAATTTATCTACCATTTCATAGAGGTTAGTATCTTCGCCTTTATCTTCTAAATAAATGTGTGACATATCAATAAATGAATTTTCGTCCATCATTTCCTTAGTATAACTGTCCAGTCTCATTTACGTCATCCTTTCAAGATGTAAATACCTTAGGATATAATACAAATATTTTACTAATGTTTCAAGAGCTAAGTTAGTATCTCACCAATTTCCGGTAATAATTCTCATCTTCAGCATCATGAGGGTGAACAAATCCAGCACCAGTAAACAGCTTTTCTAAGCCCGTATTCGTCACGTTAACTTCAGCAATCTCAACATCTTTCAAATATTTTCTAACTATTGTAGCAAACTGCCTTATTGCGCTCTCAGCAATCCCTTTTGAACGATGCTTCTCCTCAACATATATATGTTTAATTTCCAGTACTTTACCGTTTTTAACCGTATCAATATAGCCTGCAACTTCCTCGCCTAGCATGAGATTGAATTTCAGTGTAGAAGCAGACACGTCACTTGCCAAATTGATTCTTAAGTTCGGTACATAATTACGGTCTAAATCTAAATAATATAAACGTTCCTTACCAATAGGTCCTTCTTCCTTTGTTGCAGTGTGTAAGAACCCTGCTCTTTCGTATAGATTCCATGCCCCTTGATTCTCACCATCAACAACTAAGTATAAATGCTCAAACTGAGAAAAGTTTTCTTGTACATAAACCGGTAATAATTGAGCCACTTTCGTACCGTAACCATTTCCTTGATATTTTTCATTGATGGATAAAGACCTCACGTAAACCACCTCATGCGGCGTATCATACCCTTCGTGTTGATAATGTTTATGTAGTACAAAAAAACCAACAACTTTTCCATCATCTGTGACAACCACATTGGCAGTTCGATCTTTATCTTCTAGAGCTTCATTTAATACATCTAATGGTAAACTAGAATAAATTTGTTGCTTGTCACTTAATTCATAGGACTGAAGTGCGTCCTTATCACTTTCATTGTACTTTCTCACTTTAATGTCCATAATTTTCCCCTTTTTGACAAGATTCTATAGTTTGCTATTATAAGTCCATACCCTCTCTAGTGACAATTTAGACATTAACACAAAATTTTCCAATTCAACGTTTCATGTCGTTATTGCCGGGTAGTAACTTTGTATACTACAAATATATTAGGAGGAACTTTCGTGACAAACGAAGAAAGTACAACTACAAAGAGTCAGGAAAACCAGGATCAACCGGAAAAATTTCAGTTTAATAAGCTAGGCGTCGTTTTCTGGACTGCAGCTTCAATAATCATTGTAGTGTCTGCAATTGCCATGATTATTCCAACTCAGTTCCAGGTCGCTTCTGAAAATGTCTATGCTCTTATCTCAGAAACATTTAGTTGGTTTTTCTTACTCGTTGTATTTGGATTCGGTGTATTTCTATTATTTCTTGCCCTATCACCTTATGGCCGCGTAAAACTCGGTGGTGATAATTCCAAACCAGAGTTCTCATTTTGGGCCTGGGTCGGAATGCTATTTTCAAGTGGGCTAGGTGTTGGTTTAGTATTCTTTGGTGTCGCAGAGCCTATGGAACACTTTATGACCTCACCATTTTTAGGTGGTCCAGTTGAGGATGCCGAAGCCGCTAGACTCGCGATGGGTTATACTTATTTCCACTGGGGAATCTCCCAATGGTCAATATTCGGGGTAGCTGGTCTATCAATTGGTTACTTCCAATTCCGTAAAAACCGTGATGGTTTAGTCTCAACTGCTTTAGAACCACTATTCGGTATGGATTACAATCAAAAAGCACGTAAAGCAATTGATATATTAGCAATCATTGCAACTGTAACGGGTATGTCGACTTCTGTTGGTTTAGGTATTATGCAGATGGATGGTGGTTTAGATATCGCCTTTGGTGTTCCATCAGGACCATTAACTCAAATCATTTTGACAGCAGCTATGACAGGTCTATTTATATTTTCAACAGTAACTGGACTTAAGAAAGGAATGAAATTCCTTTCCAGTTTAAACATGATCCTTGCACTTGTCTTAACCATTTTCATTATGGCAGTTGGACCATTTACATTCATTATGGAAAGTATTATTCTTGGGCTTGGTGACTATTTGACAAACTTTGTTGGCTATTCATTACGCATGACACCATATGCAGGTGGTACTTGGGTTCAAGACTGGACAGTGTTCTACTGGGCATGGGTAATTGCTTGGAGTCCATTCATTGGTTCATTTGTTGCCCGTGTATCTCGCGGTCGCACGATTCGTGAATATGTACTGGGTATTCTGATTGTCCCACCAATGCTATCTTTCCTATGGGTTGGCGCCCTCGGTGGTACAGCAATTTATTCAGATCTTATGAATAATACAAATATTGGACAAATCGTTCTAGATGACCAAACGCAGGCGCTCTTCGCCTTGTTTGATACCTTACCTATTTCATGGTTTACATCTATTGTTGCGCTCCTGTTAATCTTTACTTTCCTAGTAACATCAGCCGATTCAGCAACATTTATTGTTTCGGGAATGAGTATTGGTTCAACAGAGAATCCACCAATTCGACTTAAAGTCCTTTGGGGTCTATTGCTCGGATTGTTGACTATCGCATTAATATTAGCAGGTGGATTAACCAGCTTACAGGCAGCTTCACTGTTAGCAGGTCTACCGTTTGGCCTCATACTAATCTTGATGATTGCATCAGTTTCTAAAGGATTAAGAAGAGAACCTAATAATGCAATGAAACGTAGACAAAAACCAAAAAAATATTAAAATAGAAGAAACGTTAATAACAGCGCTCATAACTTTGAGCGCTGTTTCATTTATAACTTTAGGAGCGATCTTATGAAAATCGGCATCGATGCTGGCGGTACATTAATTAAATTGGTCATTCTTGATGATGAAAATCGTACCTTTAAAAAATACCCTTCCACTGATATTGACCAAGTGATTGAGATATTAAACAATGATTATAGTGAAGAAGAAGTTTATTTAACAGGAGGCAAGTCAGAATATATACAAGAGAAGCTAAATTTTGAATCTAAAATTTCCATAGAATTCGATGCTACCTTTAGAGGTCTGACTCAACTCTTGAATGAAAGTAATTTGAATTTTGAACGTTATGTATACTTAAATGTTGGTACAGGAACAAGTTTCCACCAAGCGACAACCACGGATCAAAAACGTGTTGGTGGGTCTGGTGTAGGTGGTGGAACTTTACTCGGCTTAAGTCATTTACTGACAGGAATCGAGGATTACCATACGATTATAGAACGTGCAAAAAAAGGTGACCGTAACAAAGTCGATTTAAAAGTCCATCATATTTACAATGGTAAGCCTACACCAATTCCAGGTGATCTTACTGCAAGTAACTTCGGAAATGTACTTAATCACAAAAGCGACCAGTCAATTGAAGATCAACTGATCGCAGTTATTGGTCTTGTAGCAGAAACTGTTACAGCAATGGCTTTAAATCTAGCTGATGCCTTTGACACTAAAAAAATGGTGTTTATTGGTTCTACTTTACTCGATAACACTGTAATGACGGACATCATTTATAATTATAGTCAGTTAAAAGGCGCAGAGGCCTATGTTGTACCCAACGGTGAATTTTCAGGTGCCCTTGGTGCCATAGAAACTAACTGAGGACAGCTACCTTATTCCCTTGCCTGATAACCTTCATTTCACGTGAAAATATATGAGACAACATCTCTTCTGTTACTTGATGATTCGGTACTTTAGCTGCGGTTAAAGTACCTTTTTTCATGCCGGAAATTGAATCTGCATATGTCATCGCCAAACTTAAATCATGCATGGCAAGAATGACCACTTTATTTTTAGCTAATTCTTTCAATCTCGATAAAATAATGTGTTGATAGTTAACATCCAATCCTTGTTCAATTTCATCAAGCATGATTATGGGTTTGTCTTCCAATTCAATTTGCGCAAGAAGTGCACGTTTGAACTCCCCACCACTTAAATTTTCAATGCTGTGATTTCGATAATGTATTAAATCGTAATCGTTTAGAATTCCAATAAACTGTTCACCAGAAATTTTCTTCTCTGTGCTCAAACCTACAAAATCTTCTACATTAATTTGAAAAGGTACGTTGTGTTGAGGAAGATAGCTGATGTATTCTGCTGTAGAAGAAAGTTTGTGGTTGTCTACATAGAGTTCACGTTTTTTTATGGACTTTGTATTAAAACCCGTAACACCTGTTAAAACTGAACTTTTACCACTTCCATTCTCCCCAATTAGAACGTGTAAGCCAGGTTCGAATATCAAACTTTCCACTATAATTTTAAAGTCATCGTAATCGACCACCAAAGAATGAATGTCTAACACGATTATACCTCTGTCGTCGCTTCATCATATGCTTCTAGTGCTTTACCACCATATACACTAGCTGGTCCGCCACCCATCACTATAGAGACCGCAACGATATCTGAAATTTCGTCACGTGTCGCACCGAGTTTAACTAGTTTGTTGACATGGTTACCAATACAACCCTCACACTTATCTGCGATAGCATAAGTTAAAGCGATATACTCTTTGGTCTTCTCATCCAAAGCATTAGCTTTATACCCTTCTTTTTGAAGCTTTCTGAAAGCAGACATAAAATCGGGTTGCGTTTCTTGAATTCGACCTGTGTTTTTTTGCGCACGTTTATTAATTTCTTCAAAATTACCCATGAATAATCATCCTTTTAATTTATTTAAAGAAAGAGAATCGCTTAAATGCGATTCTCTTTTTTGTGGATTGTTCTTTTTCTGTAACACATTAATACCCAGATGTAGGCAGCAAAAATGACTATCATAAAGATACCTATTGTTGTAAGTGATAATGGCGCATCCTGTGTGTAGGATGCAGTCGTTGAAAAGATAACCCCTGCCGTAAATAAAGTTAATGCTATTGCGTAAATGAAAACATTTCTTAATTTCATGTGCTCACCCACCATATTATTCTTCTTAACTTTATAATATCACGACATTCCGCTATTTTCTCATCTATTCTAAAAAGTTCGACATATAGACTAAATTAGTATAGCCTTCTTTCAATTTCACTTGGTTCTTCAATACAGCTTCTTCTTTAAAGCCTAATTTTTCGTAAAGTTTAATTGCTCCAGGATTATTAGAGAAAACAGTTAGAATGACTTTTTCAATTATATCGTTAGCTTTAGCAAATTCTAGGGCACGTTCAATCATCGCAGTCCCTGTACCTGAGCCAGTATAGTCTGGTTGTAAACTGATACCAAATTGTGCGATATGTTCAAACTTCTTACGGTGATCTTGGCGCATATTTAACATACCAATAACCGTATCACCATCTACAGCAACAATACCTAGGTCATTGGTGCCTAAAGATTTTATAGTTGCTTCTTCTTCTTCAACAGTTATCTCACGATTTTCAATTGCTGTTGCTAGAATATCTGGATACGCCTCAGTCACAATATGTTTGTGCCTGACAATACTTTTAGCGTCCGATATTCTCATTTCACGTATTTCATATGCCATACTTAGTCGTCTCCTTCTAGCTTGGTTTTTAATCATTCCCATTCATTATATTACAAGTTTACTTTTCCATTAAATATCATGCTTCTTATCTAATAAACAGGGCACCATAAATTAAGCCAATCATAATGACGAAGGCAGGATGTATTTTAACAATCTGTAAAAGTATAAAAGCAATGACAATTAAGAATATTGTGTGGAAGCCACCTGAAACCTCTAGAGAGTTAAATAGAAAATCTACTACGATTACACCCATTAATATTGCAATCACTGGTCTAATTAATGTTGTTAAGGTGCTGAATTTATTCGTCCCTTTCAACTTATATAAAAGTGCAGCAAGTAAAATCATGACAACCAAGGAAGGTAGGACACTTGCAGTTACTGCAACAATACTACCAAGTACGCCACCGGCTTCGTATCCAATGTAGGCACCCATCTTCGTTAGTATAGGACCAGGTAGTGAGTTACCGAGTGCAAGTACTTCAGCAAACTCACCAGTTGTCATCCAACCATAGGTATCAACAACCTCTCTTTCGACTAGAGGGATTGAGGCTGGACCTCCACCATATCCAATTATACCTGGAATCAGAAAGGCCAGAAAAATTTCCATGTAAATCATGTTGACCCTCCTCTAACCTTATCTTTCCTTAAAAGACTAATAACGATAATAATGGCGATAACAATTGCCGGATGAATATTTAGCACTTCTAAGATAATCAACATACCTATAGTAAAAGGAATTAAAAATGCCCACGTCGTGACCGCTTTCGCTGATTGTAAAAATTCAATTGTTAGAATCGCTAGCATGACTAGGACAACTGGCACTACCCCTGCACTCATTCCCTGTACCCAGGCTAGGTCTTTAAAACCTGTAAATAAAGCAAGAAGGATGGTCATAATCACTGCCGTTGGTAAAATCATCGCAACCATGGCATTGGCTACACCAAGCCAACCCTTTATTTGATAACATATGTACCCAGCGACTTTAGTAATAATTGGTCCTGGTAAAACATTGGCGATTGCCAGTACATCTTGGAATTCTTCATTCGACATCCATTTATATTTATCAACAACTTCTATTTTAACTAACGGAATCGATGAAGGACCCCCACCGAAACCGAGCATCCCTACTCTAAAAAACGCCTTAAATATTTGCCAGTGCATCATTCTCACCTCTTATCAGAAAAAGCACCAGCATGGCTGGTGCTTTTATATCAAACTGCTTTACCACAGCATTTTTTATATTTCTTTCCACTGCCACATGGACAAGGATCGTTTCGTCCGACCTTGAACTCATTGACGATTGTTTTTTGTCCAAGTTCTGCTTCTGACTTACCTCTATATTGGAAATGACGAGTATGTTTTAGCACGCCACTCACTAAATTAAAGAAGTCATCTTCTTCTTGTTTAGTAGAAAATTCATAGCCTAGATTGTTAATTTCTGCGATGATATCAGTCCGTTTTTGACCACTAATAATCATACGTAACATTTGAATATATAATTCTTCTAGTGAAGCTACGTCTGTATTTAAGTGACTACTAACCCAAGATTTTAGTGACTCATGATAAATAGACTCATCAATGTAGTTCGGGTTTGAAAACTGTATGAACTTAGCAAATTCTGGTTCATAGTAGTTGTATTTTTGCTGATTTTTTCTAATAATTTGGTACTGTTCATCTGTCATATCATCTATGACAAATTCTTTGTTTTTTTCATTAATCGTAATGACATAAGGTGACTCATTTACTAAATCGACTAATTCCTCAATTGTCGTCTCCTGGCCATAGTATTTCTTAAATAGTTTAGTAAGCTGTTTAAATTCAACAACACCATAGAGATGTAAGGCAGCTCTAATTAAATTTAACTTTCTTTGAACTGCCAAACGTTTTTCTTTATTTTCTTTCGTATCGACTGTTTTAAATTTATCGAGCACTTCATCAATAATAAAGAAGTGGTCAGGATTATTTAAATCTTCATAGGCCAAGCCCATGATATACAAGCCGTAAATGTCTACAAGGCTTAAATCTTTCGCTTCATCCAAATTTGTCGCTGCTCTTTTCCATGATTCGAGCGCAATATCATCACTATATAGGTAAGTGTACGTGAGTACTGATTCATTCGTTAAGTTTGCTGAAATTGCCTCAATTAAGTCTTCTTTATCTAAAGCTGTTTCATTTTTGACGCCGGTATTTATTGCAACTTGATGCAAGTCTTCTAAATCATATTTTTCTAAATACACACCCGTATTTGTCACAATGAACAACTCCTTATATACTAATTCTAGTACTGGTATTTTATCATACTTGTGTAAATATGCTAAAATTTAAGAGGTAACGAATACATATGATAGGAGCTCATATAAAGATGAAAGCTATTGCCCTCGATTTAGATGGTACAACATTAAATCATGCAGGTGAATTCCCCAACAGTCTCATTAAGACACTTCAAGACATCCATAATAAAGGAATCAAAATCATTATCGCGACCGGACGTTCGCTTCAAATGATTCATCAAAAAGTGCCTAACGATGTTCCGGTCGATGGCTTTGTCGCTGCGAGCGGTATGACCGTATACCTTGGTGACACGCTCTTATCACGCACTGCCTTTACAAAAGAACAAGTCAGTTTCGTCTTAGAAGAGGTTCGTAAACACAAGATATATTATGAGATAACAACGAGCCAGAGCGGTGGTCCATATACCTATAATGATGATTACGATTATGCTTTGGAGGACCTCACTGCACAAGCTGATGAGACAGTACTAGATTATGAAAACATCGGCACTGCCCGTACCTTAAACTCTCAAGAGCAATGGGTCGATAATCACGCACTCGACACCAATGATATTATTAAGTTTTACTTCTTCTCAAATGATAAAAATAAGATGGACAACTGGTATGACTACCTCAATAATCACTTTACATCAGACGCTGGTTTTCAGATATACCGTACATCAAATCATAACTCAGAAATCATGGTCTATGGCACAGACAAAGGTTCCGGTTTAAAGACAATTGCTAGAGAACTTAAGCTGCCGCTTCATGACATTCATGCTTTCGGCGATTCTATGAATGATATCCCTATGTTTAAAGTTGTCGGTAAATCAACTGCCTTAAAAAACGGTCAAGAAGACGTTAAATGTCTTGCAGATGATGTCACCGATTTTACATGTGATGAAGATGGCCTTGAGATTTATTTAAAGAAACATTATCTATAGCAATTTGCCCTCGTCTCTGAGGGCTTTTTTAATTGGCATAAACCAAACATTACCCTCCATCAATTCCATCGGCGAAATTTCATGACCCCCGTCAGTCAGCTTAATGGTTACATTCATGCCCTTGTCTTCTAGTTTTTTCTTTAAGGTGTATGATTCACCAGCTGTAGCAGTCATATCTTTTGCACCGGCTGTTAGAAGTACATCTGTATTAAACAACATTCCTTTTCCAACTGTTTCACTACGGTAAGCACTGTGCATTAACATTGCCCCTCTTAACCCTAAATCGTAGTTCAACAATAAATAAGCTCCCATATTTGCGCCATTAGAATAACCAATAAGTATGGATTTAGAGAGCTCAAAATCATAGATTTTACTCAAGTCTTTTAAAGTGTTGTATATTTTATCACCTTCTTCTTTTAGACTCGCTTCATCAAATTCATTAGCTGAAAGGCGTCTAAAAAATCGGCTTTGTCCATTTTCATCAATCTCACCTCTTAGGCTTAGGACATTGGCATCACCATCTACCATGGCAGCAACATCGAGTAAATCCGTCTCTCTACCTCCTGTACCGTGTAAAAGAATTATGGTTTCAACATTTTCTTCAACTTTACTTTTGATGTATAAATGTTTCATTTAAAGTCCTCCTAATAGAGTTACGCATAGTCGTATTATATAATAAAATCAAAGAGATTAAAGGAGGATGCATTATGCCTGCATTTGGTATACACCATGTTTCCGCAATTACTAAGAATATCATTGAAAATCATGATTTTTTCACTAAAATATTAGGTCATCGTCTCGTTAAAAAGACTGTTAACCAAGATGACCCAAGTATGTATCACTTATTTTATAGTGACTACAAAGGGACACCAGGGACAGATGTGACTTTTTTTGAAATCGGTCTTGCCCCTAAGTACACACCAGGAACTAACTCTATCTCACGTACAATCTTACGTGTTCCGTCAAAAGAAGCCTTACAATACTTCCGTGACCGTTTCGATGAAAAAGGCGTTTATCACGAAGGTATCATCGATTATTTCGGCGAAACATTGATGAAATTTTCTGATGAGGAAAGTCAACGCTTTGCCCTAGTCGTTGACGATAATGAGAATAAGGCAGTCCCTCATACAGATAACGATATTCCTGAAGCCTACGCCATTAGAGGCGTTTACGGTGTTGAACTCACCGTTCAATATTTAAAACCTATGGTTGAGTTTCTTACATTGCTAGGCGGTAAATACGATGGGGACATTGACCAAGATACAGAAGCTCGAGTTGACTTTGGTGATGATGCGGTGTTTATCTTCGAATCTAGAACGACAAATGTTGAAAAAGAAGGCTATGGTAGTGTTCATCACTTCTCACTGAGAGTGAAAGATGAAGCTGATTTAGAAGAAATCTATAAAAAGATTAAAGCAGATAAGTGGCTGTCTTCTGGCGTTGTGAATCGACATTACTTCAAGGCACTATATATTAATGCACCAGGCAATATTACCGTTGAAATTTCTACAGATGGTCCAGGGTTTACAGTCGATGAGCCACTAGAAACATTAGGAGAAAAACTCGCAGTCCCTCCATTTTTAGAGGATGATAGAGACTTCATTGAAATGCGCCTACACCCACTCTAAAATTTAGTAATTAGAACATAAAAAACCGTTCCTTTAAAATTAAAGGAACGGTTTTATCATTACTCATTAGGGAGTTCGATTTGATCAATATTATTAAAGTTATCAAAGGTAGTATCACCATTTAATGAGAACGTGCCACCTGTATCTTTACCTTCGACATCAAAATTAATCTTCTCTATCAACATTCTCTCTTCATCTACAACAAATTCGATTGAGGATTCCACTGTTTCTACAGTCATTTGTCCAAAATTAACTTGCACCAATGACTCTAGATTTCTATAAACTTCCTCATCATTTCCATGGTACTTATAAATAATCTTATCATCGGTCTCCTCTGTGGTCATGTAACCAAACAAGGTTTCTAAAGAATGAACCGCTTGATCATAAGTGACACTGTATAATAAATTAACATCGACCGAATCTGATACATTAATCCAATCTTGACCATTGTAGAAATAAGTTTGTCCATCTCTCGATAAAGTGCGATCTTCGCCTGCACTTCTTAGCCGTAATTGAGGTGGGTCTCCATTTATGACGTCAGCTTCTGCATTAAGAGATTCTTCCTCCATCTCATCTAATGAAGCCTCTAGGTTTAATTCTGCTTTGTAGCTTTCGATTTCTGTTGACTTATCGATTATTTTGGCGAGCTGTTCATCTTCAACTTTCGCCTGTTCTATGTTGTCTTCTTCAGTAGAATTATTTTTATTTTCACTGGTTTGCTCTTCAGATTCTTCTGTGGAATTATTATCTTCTGAGACTTTAGTCTTGTTGGTATCGACAGTTCTTTCGTTTTCTGAGTCATCTACAGCTTGTGAATCAGTTGCCTGACAGGCTGCTAAAAAACCCGTGACGATTAACAATAAGCCAAAATTTTTAAAATAATACATGACTCATTCCCCTTACACTAAAATCTTTCTAAATAGTACCACGGACTTCTCATTATATCTAACAATAAGCTAAGACTCCGTAAGTTTGACGGTCTTCTTCGGACGTCTTGGTCTAGAATTTTTAAACCTTATTATTGTGTACAATATTAGGCCGTACCAAATGAAAGTATAAGAAATTTTATGGGTGTCGGTGAATGATTCACCATATATAAATATGCCAATTAACAGTGTTAGGGTTGGTCCTATATATTGTAGTAAACCTATTAAAGACAAAGGAATGTACACTGCACCAATCGCAAACATTAATAGTGGAATTGCTGTAACAACACCTGTTCCTACAGTGAAGGCTGTCTCAGCGTTCACACCAAATTCCAAGGTATTCATACCCGTAACATTCAAATAGATGATATATATTAAAGCTATGGGAGCGAGTACTGCCGTCTCAACAGCAAGTGCGTACGTCGCGTCTAAGTTAATCGTCTTTTTAATCAATCCATATACCCCAAATGTTACTGCTAGAGTCAAAGCGAGTAATGGTATTCTCCCCACGCCAAGCGTCATGTACACTACACCAATCAAAACTATGAATATTGCTAGCCATTCGCCCTTAGAGAATCTTTCTTTCAAAATAAAAAAGGCAAGTAAAATACTGACAAACGGATTGATATAGTATCCTAAACTTGCCTCTAGTATATAACCTTGGTTCACAGCTAAAATATAGGTCAACCAGTTTAAGCTTATAATAATCGAAGCTGCTATGATACTTAACGCTTTTTTCTTATCACTGAATATGTATGTAAGATTGGTTTTTAAATATTCCCATCGCCCAGTTAGTTTGATATAAAAAATCATAAAAATAAAAGACCAAAATATTCTATGGGCTATAATCTCTAATGGTGAGACATATTCAATTTGCCTCCAGTAAATTGGAAGTACACCCCAGATTACGTATGTTGCACCTGTTAGCAATATCCCTTTTGCTACATTGGACATTGACTCACCTCATTCTTTTTGTATTTTATCTTAATTTTACAACTGAACACTAAATTAGCAACAATTACACTTCAATAAAAATAGCGGCAAACAGCTTGAGCTGTTCACCGCTAAGTTTTTTACTATAAATCATTATCGTTTTCAATTTGGTGATCCGGTTCACGTTTCTCTTGATGATTAATCTCATCCAATGATTCTCTTCCTACAAAATAATATGCAACGATTGATCCTAAAATCAGGTAAGAGACATACACACCAATCACAAACGTGATTAAGAGTACAACAAATCCTAATATTGCTGACAAGCCAGGCATGTCCGTTTGTACAGCGGTGAAGCTGACTAAGAATGCAAGACCGAAAATGACAGCGAACATTACAATCATCATCACAATATACAAGATTAAGTTACTAAAGAATAACTTCACCATACTCGCGCTTGATTTGAATAAGATGTCCCACGCTATTTTTAGCTTATCCATAGTTGGAATTAAAGGCTCATCAATGTAGACCATAAATACCACTGCGAAATAAATAAACATGATGATATATGGAATGTAAGCAACAATCGTAACGATAAGAGCTAGAGCTACCGATAAGATTATCATTGGTACAGACAATTCTTGGAGCTGTGTTGTTTCAGTCACAAATCCTGCGCCAGCAAGTGGCGTAATTGCAATAACAAACAGCATATTTATTAATATACCAATCACTATAGACAAGGCAACGTACAGGAGAAAAACGAGTAAAGCAATCTTAATAAGTTTTGAGTAGTTTCCTTTCTTGAAAACTTTATATGCTTCACCAAAACTAAATGGTTTACCTGTATACGCACTTGCAAAGTATCTAAGAATACCGACATACATTGGAAAAATTAAGAAGATACAAGCTAATACAAAAACCAACGAAATGACTAGTCCCCAGACAATGAAGGCGACGCCTATTGTCGAGTCATCGGTATTAGTAAATGATAAAAGCGCAGGTGCAAACATTAAAGCAAACATCAAGATTGAAGGTAGTATGATACAAAGTATCATCTGTAAAATTGTAAAGCCTAATACTTTACCGTGTTGCCCTTTTGCATTTCTTCTATACAAAGATAGATATTCAAACATAACCTAATAATCACTCCTTTATTTATATAGTCTTCCATACCCTGATTCAATATATTCATTCATACCAAGCGATAACTTTTGCCTTAAGTAGTTGAACATGTTAAACTTCTTTTGTTCTAAATATAAATTTGCTTGATTGGAGGTCACTTACATTGAATGCAGATTCTGAGACAATTGAAAAGTTTACTCAGATTTTCGGCTTTGGTTATGCTCACATTTTTTCTGAAGTTACAGAGTCAGTCAGACAAATGCATATTTCTAAAGAACAGATGGCAATCATTGAATATTTATTTATGCACAAATCCGCAAAACCAACAGAACTATCAGAAAAACTAGGCGTACATAAAAGTTCCATTGCCCATGCTTTAAGAAAGTTGAGTACAAAAAAATTGATTTACTCGAAGAAAAATCCACTAAACAATGATAAGCGCTCAAAACTTATTAGTCTGACAGAAAAAGCACAAGAAATCATTAGTGAGGTCTTTACACATTTATCTAAGATTATATGTCAGAAATTAGGCCCATTATCACAGAAAGATACCCAAGCTCTTAATGAAGCAGCAGACACCATCATAAAAATTTTTAAGATAGACGGAGGATTATTTAATGAAGCAGGTGCTTAAATTTAAATGGCCGATTACTGTATTAATGCTCGCTTTTGCGATTATTTCTTTCATGTTATCGCCAAACTTAACTGAACTTGCCGCTGAAAAAGGTGATGTTCAATTACCGAGTACGGCCGCAAGCGAACAAGCAAGACAATACTTAGAAGATCACGGCCAAGATGTAGAAATGATGTCCTTAGTTCTCGAGTTTGAAGACTCACCAATGTCTCATCAAGCAGATATTGAATCTTATATCTCAGAAATTGAAGACGCAGATTATACAGAAAATGTGATCAATCCATTTACACTCAGTGAAGACATGCAGGAAAACTTTGTAAACGAAGATACTGGCGTCATTATGATTCCAATGGAATACACTGGTGATGCGAATAATATCCTCACTAATGCCGAAGAAATTGAAGGCATGAATACCACAGACGCAGACACGTCCATTACATCTAATGAGATGATTCAAAGAACACTCGAAGAAGATGCAATGAATGGTGTACAGACAACTGAAATCTTTACAGTCATGATTATTATCGTCGTCTTACTTGTAATGTTCCACTCGATTGTCACACCATTTGTGCCACTGATTGCAGTCGGTATTTCTTACCTACTCGGACAATCCTTTGTTGGATGGTTTGTAGAATGGTTCGGTTTCCCAGTATCACCTCAAACACAGAGTTTCTTAATTGTAATTCTATTCGGTATAGGTACGGATTACGTCATCCTATTACTCAATAGATTTAAAGAAGAGCTCGAACATCACGACAAAAATCAAGCGGTCATCAATACCTTTAAGACAGCAGGTAAGACAGTCTTTATAAGTGGTATTTCAGGTGCAATATTATTTGGTGTCCTTTACTTTGCGAACTTTGAAATCTACCGTTCAGCAGTTGGGGTAGCAGTTGGTATTTTAGCACTATTATTATCACTATTTACGATATTACCTATCTTAATGTCTCTCATTGGTAAGTATATATTCTGGCCAAGTAAACACACTTCTGGTTCAGGAGAAAGTAAAATTTGGACACCACTTGGTTTGTTGTCCTTAAAATTCCCAACGCGTGTCATATTTACAGTGGTTGCTGTTCTCATTGCATTAATTTACTTCTATGACGATGAGGTTCAGTACGATTCTCTATCTGAACTCGATGATTCATATTCAGCCGTTCATGCGGTTAATACGATCAGCGATAGTTTTGATGCAGGTTCAACCTTCCCTGTAGAAGTTATTTTTTCTAATGATGAAAATCTGATTACTTCTGACGGGCTCACTCGTGTAGAATCTGTATCTGATGCGGTAACTAAGTTAGACGGCGTCAAAGAAGTACAGACACTTACACGACCTGTCGGAGATAAGATGGATGAGTTGTCAGTCTCTTACCAACTCAATGAAGCCAATGATGGATTGACTGAAATTCAAGATGGCTTAACTGAAATTTCTAGCGGACTTACAGAAATTAATGAACAAATCTCTAGTGCTGATATGAGTGGCGGAGACCTATCCGAATTAGAAAGCGGTGTTCAAGAATTATCGACTGGTATTGATGGTGTCAGCCAATACCTAAGTGCCACAGGAGACGTAAACGGTGCAAGTCAACAGCTCGCACAACTTTCACAAGGTGCAAATCAGCTATCACAAGGTATGACTCAAGCAAACCAACAAATTCAAACAATGACTGAACAATCTCAAACACAGATGTCAGAACTTGCCGCAGGACTATCAGAGATGGCAACAGGACTAGACGAAATCAACAATGGTGTGAGCCAAGTTGGTGATCTTATGACTGCCATTAATGACAATGAAGCGACAAATAGTACAGGTATTAACGTTCCAAACGAAATGATAGAAAACGAAGAGTTTCAATCAGCAATTGACCAATACTCATTCGCAGATGGACAAGCAGTTAAGATGAATGTCATCCTAGATGTCGATCCTTATAGTAATGAAGCGATTGGTGTGCTTGATGATATTGAAGAAACAGTCGATAGTGAAATGCAACGTCTAGACAACGAGGAAACAACTGCATATTACTCAGGTGTCACTAGTATGAATAGAGATTTAGACACAGTGACAACTGATGACTACACAAATGTTGTCATACTATTCATCGTCACTCTATTCGTCATTTTAGCGGTACTCTTTAAATCACTTGTACTGCCAGTCGTAATGATCAGTTCCATCTTCATTACCTACTTCAGTTCAATGACCATTTCTCAGTGGCTCTTGTCCTTATTTGGTATCGATCAATTAAACTGGGCAGTTCCATTCTTTAGTCTAATCATCTTTGCCGCACTCGGTATTGACTACTCTATTTTCATTATCGACCGCTTTAGAGAAGAAGTGAGATACAGTTCAATTCGTGAAGCGATTGAATTATCTGTACGCCGAATGGGTACCGTAGTCATCACAGCAGTTATCATCCTAACTGGTACCTTCGCAGCCCTATATCCTTCAGGTATCGCGATATTAGTGCAGGTAACCAGCGTCATTATATTCGCCCTACTATTCTATGCCTTTGTCGTTTTACCATTGCTTATTCCAGCAATGATCGCAACGCTTAAACGCGGCACATTCTGGCCATTTAGAATGCCAGGTGGAAAGGGTCGCGAAGATAGTATTGATGATCAATAGAAAGTTTGAAATTGACAATTCTAGGGTATAAAAAACTAGTATTTTTTAAGTAAGGAGTTGAATCCATGCCAGGAGAGAAAAGTGCTGGATTAGCAGCAGTATTGAGTTTCTTTGTAACAGGACTCGGACAGATATATAACGGACAAATCTTTAAAGGTATCCTACTCATATTGATACAAATGATTAACGGTCTACTTCTATATGTTCTGATTGGTTTTATTACATTACCAATCGTATGGCTCTACGGTGTGATCAATGCATATCGTCATGCCGAACGTGTAAATAGAAGGTTATATAGAGGATAGTTAATAACCCGTATGTGAATTCACATACGGGTTATTTAATAGGCTTATGATTTTTTGAGAATTACTGTTAATGGTACAATTAACATAACTTATTAAAGGATGTGTATCTATGGGCTGGGAATTTATAGCATTTTTCTTTGGAGCAGCAGCACTTGGAATCTTTTTATTACTCTTCGTATTTATAGTAGGGTTATTGAAATGGTTGCTACAAGGTTACTTCCTTTTCAGAGTGGCTGAAATCAAAAGATATGACTTACCTTGGCTTGCCTTCATACCATTTGGTACTTTCTACCTCGGTGGCCAAGCTTATGATGGTAATATTCTCAAGAAAGGATCATTTCAACCTAAGCACATTGGTCTAGTATTTGCCATCGCTGGTATCATCTTATATCTAATGGGCTTATCTATTGGTGATATTGTCATCACTTATCTACTAATGGAATCAATCGCCTTTATTGGTATATTTACAGCGTATGTTAAACAACCTATTATTGGTGTCTTACTTGCCCTGTTGAATGCTGTTACTGCAGGTATTGCTGCTATTATCATCCTCTTCTTATATTCTAGAAAACTAAGAGATGAACATGACGGCAGTGTATTGAATAACGAAGACTTTGAAGATAACGCTTCAAATGACAAACAACCACAACATCCAAATGACCCAAACCTGAATAGAAACATTTAAAGGACCAGTACTGGTCCTTTATTTTTGCACATTTATTTTTCAGGTACATTCAAAATCGTTTGATATAAAACATTCGCACCTGTTTCCATACGTTCATGATTAAAGATCATATCTGGATGGTGAAGGCCTGGTTGTAAATCACAGCCTAAACCTACCATTGCGCCTTTGAGTTCTGGGTACTGTACTGTATAGTTATGGAAGTCATCTCCACCACTTGTTACAATTGGTTCTAGTAAATACTCTTCTCCAACAGTATCTATGATTGCTGAACGGAAAACAGCAATAGCCTCTTCATTGCTCTCACTTGCAACTATTGAAGATTCCTTCAAGTCTTCAATAGTCACATCATATAATTCTTCAACGACTCTTAAAATGTTATGAATATTCGCTTTTAAATCTTTCATTGCATCATTTGTTTGTGCACGCACGTCAATTCCACATTCAGCTGAACCTGGTATGATATTTAATGATTTTGAACCCGCCATAAATTTAGTCATCTTAGCACTCGCCGGAACCATCGGGTTAATGTGTATTTTAGAGAGCATGTCAACAATAGCTGAACCGACTTCAATCGCATTAGAATTCAAGTGCGGTCTTGCACCATGTGCATCATGCCCACTAATTTTAAACTCAAATGATCCTGCAGATCCATGTTCAATACTTGGTGAAATAAACCCGTCTGTCGCCTCTTCAATAGGTCGTAAATGAATACCAAACATGTAATCTAATGGATCAATAACGCCTTCTTTTAGCACATCTAAAGCACCAGTACCTAGCTCTTCGGCTGGTTGGAAAACAAATCTTACACCACGTGTTTTAAGTGCATCATGACCCTTTAGTTTTAACATTGCCCCAATCACCATAGAGATGTGTGCATCATGTCCACAGGAGTGATTCGCCTGAAGTTTACCATTCACTTCTTGGTAAAGTGCATCAATATCGGCACGCATACCAATTAGAGGGTATTCTCCACTCCAATTCCCCATATCACAGTATAATCCAGTAATATTCTTAAACTTCACCGGTTCAAAACCTTCATTTTTTAGAAATTCATATATATAATCCGTCGTTTTATATTCTTCGTTGCTAAGCTCTGCATTGTTGTGAATATGATTGAAAATTTCATTGATTTTTGCCGTTGTCATGCAATCCCTCTTTCAAAAATTAAAATCTGTTATTAATAAATATATCACAGTTATAATTGTAAGAAAATTTAAATTAATGGTGGGAAATGAAAGAAGTGTTTATGCTTATGGTGTATAATACATATATATTGATTACACGGAGGAAATAAGATGAAAATAAAAGAAATTAAACTACATCAGCTATTGATGGATATGAAAAACCCATTTACAACATCCTTTGGCACACAACAACAGCGTTTTATTACTATCGTGGAAGTCATTGATGAGGACAACACAAGTGGCTTTGGAGAATGTGTGTCTGGTGAAGACCCGCTCTACTCTGAAGAATTTATGGACGCGACTTTAATTGCCTTAAAGAAATATTTCGGCCCATTAGTTATCGGTAAAGAAATCTCACATCCAGATGAAGTTTGGGATATATATAAGCCATTCAAGCGTAACAACATGGCTAAAGCATGTATTGAAGGTGCCGTTTGGGACTTATACGCTAAGAAACAAGGCATTACACTTGCTAAAGCACTTGGTGGAGAAAAAGAAACTGTAGAAGTCGGCGTTTCTTTAGGCTTAGAAGATACAGATGAAGCCCTACTTGAAAAAATCGGTGAAAAAGTTGAAGAAGGTTATAAACGTATTAAAGTTAAAATCAAACCCGGCCGTGATGTAGAAATGGTTCGTAGCATAAGAACAGTCTACCC
This sequence comes from Jeotgalicoccus sp. S0W5, assembly GCF_011634875.1. Taxonomy (NCBI): domain Bacteria; kingdom Bacillati; phylum Bacillota; class Bacilli; order Caryophanales; family Staphylococcaceae; genus Jeotgalicoccus; species Jeotgalicoccus sp. S0W5. Next base: position 69,214 of record NZ_SIRQ01000004.1, read on the forward strand.
TGATATCCCATTGATGGTTGATGCTAACTCTGCTTATACACTCGATGATATCGATACGCTGAAGGCTCTAGATGAATTTAACTTAATGATGATTGAACAACCTCTAATGGCTGGAGACTTAATCGATCACGCTAAATTACAAAGAGAAATTAAGACCCCAGTATGTTTAGATGAAAGTATCGATTCATTTGAATCTGCCCAGGCAGCAATTGAGCTTGGTAGCTGTAAGATCATCAATGTCAAAGTAGGACGTGTCAGTGGTTTAACCCAATCACTAAAAATTCACGACCTTGCGGCCAAACATGATATTCCTCTATGGTGTGGCGGTATGTTAGAAGCGGGTGTTGGTAGACTTCACAATGTGGCAATTACATCACTCAGCAACTTTGTACTTCCAGGTGACACAGCGTCCTCTTCAAGATATTGGTATGAAGACATCATCACACCGGAAGTAGTCGCAGAAAATGGTGTTGTAAAAATATCAGAAAAGCCTGGTATAGGTGCAGAAGTTGACTTCGATAAGATGAAACAATACCTAGTAAAAACAGAAGTACTTACTGAAGACGATCAACTCGATATGATTATGCATAACTAATTAAAACTGCCTAGGGTTCTTGAAATACCAAGATCCCTAGGCAGTATTTTAATACTCTTTTTTAAGTTCTACGACAACAAGTTCAGGATGGTTAAATACCCTAAAAGGGAAGCGGCTGTTGCCAAGTCCTCGGCTGACCACCATTGTGGTGCCATCTTTTTCATATAAACCTTCTGTATATTTTGGATTAACCCCCTGATGAGGCGCATATAAACCCTTTACTATTGGTAGGCGAATCTGACCTCCATGTGCATGGCCACAAAATACTAGATCTACAGGATTCTTGCTATAGATAGATAATAGCTCAGGACGATGCGCGAGTAATATTGTAAAATTATGTGGTAAATTATTCACATTTTTTTTAATTTCATTAGAAAAATTTCTATAGGTCATAATATTCTCTTCATCACCAAAGAACCAAACATCGCTCACACCAGTGAGGTTAATCTTTTCACCCCTATGCTCAAGTTCAACAGCCTTCTTTGTCACATTCACTACATCAGAATTTCCAATAATCTCGTACAACTTATGAAACTTAGTGTAATCCGCTTCATGATTACCCGTTACATAATATGCATCCTGAATATTGGTAACCTTCTCAATAAAGGTCTTAGAACGCTTTAAAAAAGGTGTCCGTCTATCGATAACATCACCAGTAATAAAAATTACATCTGGATTAGCTTTTTTGATTGCTCTTAAGAGGTTACTTGCGCTTCGACCAAAAAAAGCATTATGATAGTCTGAAACTTGAATAATTCTATATCCATCAAAAGCACTGGGTATATTTTTATTTTTATATTGATATTTCGTCGTAATAATATGCTTATCTTCTTTCCATAAAAAACGAGCGAGAGCAATCGTAAATCCTAGGATGAGTGGTGTTATTTTTAATTTTCTAAGTATACTCATTTCTCTTCCTCATTATTTTCGTTGAATGATCTATCATGCTTCATAATTTTAACAAGACGAATCATATGATCTTCCATCTTCAAAACTTGAAATTCTAGATTATCGAGATATGTCTTATCTCCCATTTTTGGAATATCTTCAAACGCTGATAATAAGAATCCTGATAAGGTATCCTCTTCTTCTGGTATTGCTGTATTGAACAATTGATTTAGACGGTGTAAAGTAATCTTCCCATCACAGATTATCTTATCGTCACTAAAGGCACGTACAACAGAATCATTTTTTAAATCCGTTTCATCTTCTATTTCAAAACCAAGCATGGTTTCTATAATATCTTCATGTGTTAAAATACCTTCAGTTCCTCCGTATTCATCTAGAACAATCGCAAGATGTCTACGTTCTCTACTCATACGTCTTAAAACATCTTCTACATTTTGAAATTCTCTAATAGTAAGAGGTTTAGTATCACTAAAATCTAGAAGTGACTTTTCTGGTGTAACAGACCATTTCAAAAGATATTTAGAGTGAAAAACACCCACAATATCATCTAGGTCTTCATCATAAACAGGATACCTGGTATGCATGTTATTTATAACGGTATCCCTGACGTCCTCCATCTTTTCATCTTTATGGATTGCCATCATTTCTGTTCTTGGTGTTGTCATAACATCCTTAACATTTAATTCCTTAAAATCTAAGATTCCTTTTAACCTCTGTGATTCGGTCGAGGCAAGTGCCCCTTCACTATCTGCAATCTGAACTAGATTCACAATTTCATCACGCGATACTGTCCAGCTTTTTTTTGACCCCTTTGATAGTATCTTCGTTATAAAATCTGTCATTGAATTTAAGATAACAGTCAATGGATAAAAAATGATATTCAAAAATGAAATAATTGGGCGCACCGTATATGACACGCGTTCTGGAAACGCTGCTGCAATAGATTTCGGTATAACTTCTGCACAAATAATTATCGTAATTGTGAGTACAGCTGATGCAAGTGTGACACTCCACCCGTACTGAATTGCCATTGAAGTCACCAAAACCGGTGTGATTAAGTTTGCTATATTATTACCTATTAATATTGTCGTAATAAATTGACTCGGTTTATTTACCAGTTCATAGAGTTTCTCTGCTTTTTTATTTCCCCCTGCTGCTTGTGATTGCAATTTAATTTTATTAACCGCTGTTAAAGCTGTTTCACTTCCTGAGAAGAATAATGACGTTAAGAGCAAAGCAATAACCACAAATATCAATCGTGGTTCCCCCTTGTTTAAGTTATGTATTATACTTATCTTACCATTATAGAGCTTTTGATTGGAATAATAAGGTATAAAAAAACCGAAATCCGATAACGGATTTCGGCTTTCGGTTACTTATTTTATATCGTAACCTTGATTTTCTATTGCTTCTGTCATTTTTGCTCGATCGGTTACTGTATCATCGTAGTTTACTTCAACATTGTTATCTTCTAGGCTTACAGAAGCTTCAGATACACCTTCTAGATTATTCAAAGCACCTTCTACAGAAGCTTTACAGTGTCCACAAGTCATTCCTACTACATCAATTGTTGTTTTAGCCATTATATTCATCCTCCAAATTTTTATTAATTATATATTGTATTTACACTTTAACACGTTTTAAACGTAATGAGTTGGTTACCACACTTACTGAACTGAATGCCATCGCAGCTCCAGCTACCCATGGTGCTAAGAAACCTAGGGCTGCAATTGGAATTCCAAGCGTATTATAAGCAAATGCCCAGAACAAGTTCTGTTTAATATTTTTAATTGTTTCGTGACTCAGATTTACCGCTCTTGGAATTAGTGTTAAATCATCACCAAGTATTGTAAGATCCGCTGCTTCAATGGCAACTTCAGTACCAGTGCCCATGGCAATACCAACATCCGCTAAAGCTAAAGCCGGTGCATCATTGACACCGTCACCAACCATCGCAACGACTCTTCCTGATTCTTGGATACTTCTAATCTTATCCGCTTTTTGGTCAGGCAAGACTTCCGCAATCACATCATCAATACCAACTTCACGTGCAATTGCCTCTGCTGTACGTTGGTTATCTCCAGTTAACATGATGACTTCTAAACCTTGATCATGCATTTCTTTAACAGCTTCTCTAGCTGTGTCTTTAACAGTGTCAAGGACTGCTATAGAACCTTTAAAGACGCCATCAATTGCAATAAGCATTGCTGTCTTACCTTCATGCTCATACTGCTCAATATCACTATCTGCAGTACCGATATTCACTTGGTAGTCTTGCATTAACTTACGCGTACCTACTAGAATTTCTTTACCTTCAATAGTCGCTGTTACACCATGACCGGTAATTGCTTCAAAGTGATCAACATCACTTAAAGTCAGTCCTTTTTCAGTCGCATTGGCAACAATTGCTGTTGCTAATGGGTGTTCAGACCCTTTTTCTGCTGAAGCTAGAAGACGAAGTGTTTCATCATCTCCAGTAAAATCTGTAACTTCAGGTTTACCTTTAGTAACAGTACCTGTTTTGTCTAGAACAACAACATTCACCTTGTGTGTTTTCTCTAAGTGCTCTCCACCCTTATAAAGAATACCGTTTTCAGCACCCTTACCTGTACCTACCATTATAGAAGTCGGTGTTGCAAGTCCTAAAGCACATGGACAAGCAATAACAAGTACTGATATTGCTGCAACAAGTGCAGATTCTAGGTCACCTGATGGTACCAAGAAATACCACACAATAAAGGTCACGATTGCAATACCAATTACGATTGGTACAAAATAACCTGAAATAACGTCAGCCATTCTTTGAATTGGCGCCTTATTACCTTGAGCTTCTTCAACTACTTTGATAATTCCTGCTAAGGCAGTATCTTTCCCAACTTTTGTAACCCTGACTTGAACACTACCATTTTGGTTGATTGTTGCACCGATGATACTGTCCCCAGCTTCTTTTTCAATAGGAATCGATTCACCTGTTAGCATTGATTCATCAACAGAGGTTCTTCCTTTTAATAGTTCTCCGTCTACAGGGAATTTTTCACCTGGTTTAACAATTAACACATCATCCACTTTAACTTGATCTACAGAAACCATCTCTTCTTGACCATCTCTTAATACACGTGCTTCTTTTGCTTGCATGTCTAGTAATTTAGAAATGGCACCTGTCGTTTGTGATTTAGCCCTCGTTTCTAAATACTTACCGAATAGAATCAAAGTGATGATAATTGCGCTGGCTTCAAAATATAAATGTGGGTGTCCGACAGCATCTGTCATCCATAAATAAGTCTCGTAAAGACTGAAACCATATGCAGCTGTCGTCCCCATTACAACAAGGACGTCCATATTAGCCGTAAAGTTTTTTAAATTCTTATAAGCCCCGCGGTAGAATTGCCAACCTAATATAAACTGAACCGGTGTTGCAAAGGCAAGTTGGAACCATGGATTCATAAAGATATCTGGTAAGTTAACACCAAATAGGTGATCTAACATCGTGACAAGTAATGGAGCTGATAGTAACGCCGCAATAATTACTTTCCACTTCATTGTTTTTAACTCTTGGTCTTTATGGGAAACTTTTTCCTCGTTTGAGCGTTTTTGGCTTGCTTCATAACCAAGATTACCAATTTTATCGATTAAGCCTTTCTCGTCAATCATATTAGGATTGTACTCAATCATTGCATTTTCCGTCGTTAAATTGACTGTAGCATTTTCTACACCACTTGTCTTGTTCAGAACTTTTTCAATTCGGCTTGAGCATGCTGCACAAGTCATACCCGTAATATCGAGTTCTGCTTGCTCATATCGAACACCATAACCAAGGTCATTAATTTTTTTAGTAATATCTTCTGGCTGAATTTTGTCTTTATCGTATTGAATAGAAGCTTTTTCAGTTGTTAAATTGACTGTCGCATCAACATCATCCATCTTATTAAGCACTTTTTCAATACGATTTGAGCATGCTGCACAGGTCATGCCGGTAATGTTTAAATTTAAGTCATCTTTTTCTGCCAATTCTTTTCCTCCTTTCTACTTACTAAATTGTTTTAGGACTGCCATCAATTCTTCAATTGAGTCGTCCCCTTCTCCTGTATTGATTGCATCTGTTACACAGTGCTTCATATGACGTTCTGTAATTGTTAATCCTGTGTTTTTCAGTGCACTTTGAATTGCTGAAATTTGAACTAAAATATCTATACAATATCGATCTTCTTCAACCATAGATTGAATGCCTCTAACCTGTCCTTCGATACGTTTGAGTCGATTCATAATCTTTGCCTTTTCATCTTCTGGACGTGGTCTTGACATATGTTTTACCGTTTCTTCTGTCATTTTTCCACTCCTTTCTTAAGTTCAATGTTTTATCTTATATCCATACTATATACCCCTATAGGGTATTAGTCAAGTCATAAAACTAGAGACCTAAATTGGTCTCTAGAATAATTAATTATTTAGTCCTAAGCCAAGCGCAACATTAACATGTGCACGGACGCCATCTATGAAGGCATCTTCGTCAATTCCAAATTTAGGATGATGGTGTGGGTAAACATAATCTTTCTCTTCATTATATGTGCCCAGTAATATATATACCCCTGGGAGGTTAGCAGTGAAGGCGCCGAAGTCTTCCCCACCCATCATTTTCTCACTTTCGATCACTCTATCTTGACCAAAAGTCTCATCTAAAATAGTACGCACGCGCGCTGTCTCACTTTCATCATTTAATACTGCTGAATAACCGTAGTTAAATCTATAGTCATATTCTGCACCATAAACTTCACAATTCGCCTTAGCAATCGCTTCAATTTTCTCTTTAGCTAATTCTCTAATATCTGCATCTAAAGAACGAACACTACCACTGATTTCTGCCGTATGAGGAATGACATTCTTCGCTCCTGTACCTGAATTAAAGTTAGTAATTGATATGACTAGATTATCTAATGGGCCAGCCATACGTGAAACAATATCTTGAATTTGAGTCACTATCCTCGAACCGATTACTAAAGGATCAATGGCACCTTCTGGTTGAGAAGCATGACCACCTTGCCCCTGAATAGTCAGTTCAAATGTATCTGAATTTGCAGTGACCGCACCAGATTTAATATGAATCTCACCGATTGGTTTAGTTGTCATTATGTGTTGAGCAAAGACGACATCCAGGTCATCAAACAATCCTGTTTCTACCATTTCAATGGCTCCACCTGGTGGTAATTCTTCAGCATGTTGGAAAATCAAATATATTTCTCCACTAATTTTATCCTTATTTTTAGATAGGACTTCTGCTGCGCCAAGAAGCATCGATGCATGTGAGTCATGTCCACAAGCATGCATTTTCCCATCGATTTCAGATACGAAGTCTAAATCATCACGGTTCTCTTGAATAGGGAGTGCGTCAATATCTGCACGTAAACCAACTTTACGTCCAGGTTTGTCCCCTTTAATAATACCTAAGACACTCGTTTTTGTTGGTCTTTGAATCTCAATACCGTCCATTTCTTTTAGAGCATTTTCAATATAATCACTTGTCCAATACTCTTCAAAAGATAGCTCTGGATGGCGATGCATATCTCTTCTCCACCCAATAACTTTTGGAGCAACTTCTTTAATCATATTTTCTAACATATTATCTCTCCTTAATATAATGAAGAGGATTTGTATAAATCAAAGCCTCTAAATGTTTTATTCTGGTAAGTAAATTGGCCCGTTTGGTCCGACTGGTATTCCGAGTAAATACCAAATTATTATAAAGATTATCCATACTATTAAAAGTGCAATAGAGTATGGCAAGAGGTTGGCAATTACTGTACCCAACTTGATATCTTTTTGGTAACGTTGTGCATACATGATGATTAATGGTAAGAATGGCATCATTGGTGCAATTGGGTTCGTTGTTGAATCCCCAATTCTATACAGCATTTGAGTAAAGGCTGGATCATAACCAAGATACATGAACATCGGCACAAAGACTGGCGCCAAGATTGCCCATTTTGCACTCGCTGATCCAATGAGTAAGTTAATCAATGCCACAATAAGTATGAATCCTATGAATAGAGGAATACCTGTCATGTTGATTGATGTCAGTAAGTCTGACCCATAAATTGCTATGATTGGTCCAAGATTAGACCACTCAAAGTAAGCTAACATCTGCGCAGCAAAGAACACTAGGACAATATACTGCCCCATAGATGCCATAGAGTCTCCTAACATTTTAGCAAATCCTTTAGTTCCATCTAAGTTCTTCATCATGAAACCGTAAACTAAACCAGGTACAAAAAATAGTATAGTAATTAAGAACACCGCTGAATCCATTAGTGGGGATTCTTGTAAAATAGAACCTGTTTCGGGATTTCTTAGTAATCCGTTAGGTAACACTGTTGCAACGATAATAATTACGATAAATGCTAAGGCAGATAAGTTTGCCCATAGTAATGCTTTCTTTTCTTCTTTTGAAATTGGCTCCTCATCCACAGCTGGTCCATCATATTTACCCAGACGTGGGATAGAGATTCTTTTAACAACTACGTAAATCACTGCAAGTAATATAATTGAAGATGCAGCAATGAAATAATAGTTCATTGCGATATTACCAACATATTCTGAGTCAACCAATTTCGCACCTGATTCTGTAAAGCCGGCAGCAAGTGCATCCGTCATACCTAATAAAAAGTTTGCCGAGAAGGCACCATTGGTCGAAGCATAGGCCATAAAAATACCACCGATAGGATTCAAACCAAGCCTAATGAAAATCATCGCTGCGATTGGTGGAAGAATAACTGGTCCTGCATCACCTGCTACGTTAGAAATAATACCCACTAAGATAACCATTGGAATGATTAAAGCATTTGGTGTAATTTCTAGAGAACGCTTCATTAAAGCTTCAAAATAACCTGTTTTCTCTGCTAAACCGATACCAATCATAACAACTAATACCATAGCAAGCGGTGGGAAAGCACCAAAGTTGTTAATAGCCTCTGTAATAATCATGACAATACCGTCACCTGAAAGTAAGTTAACTGCCTCGATAGTCTCTCCATCTGTTGGATTCTTTGCAGATAGACCAAACATTCCTGCAATCCAAGATGCTAATAAAATTAAACCAGCAATAATCATGAAAAGTACGATTGGATCTGGCAACTTATTACCCAGCTTCTCTATTACATCTAAAAATCGTTGTGCAAAGGACTTCTTTTCTTTTTGTTCTGCCAAGTATTTTCACCCTTTCATACTATGTATATCTTTATATAAGAAAGCCCTTTCCAGGGAACTTATAATAAACGATTTTACTATATATTCTCACAAATACAAACAAACCTTTGTAAATTTTTACAAAGGTTTGTGTTAATTTCTTATTTTTCTTTTAAAAATCCGAGTATATTCCACAGAGGTGTCGGTATTGAGAGTTTTTCATTATCTCCCTCAAGAAGCTTAGAATTTACCGGTTCATCATTCTTCACTTTGTTCACAAAATCTGGATTAATCAAATGAGTCTTACCGACACTCATTAAGTCATAACCTGAATTTAGTGCATTTTGTGCATCTTCCTTAGATTTAATACCCCCTGCCCCCATAATAGGGATGGCCTTAAGTGAGCTATTTCTTGCTCTAAGATATTTATCGATTAAAAGCTCTTCATCATCAGTGTCTATAATCGATGTTCTTTGCCAGTTATTAATACTGAAGTGGAAGTAATCGATTGGATATTCGGCGAGAGTATTCAAAAGATACATAGTGTCGTCAAAGTTAATGCCTGGTTCCTCTAGTTCCTCAGGTGAGAAACGATAGCCAATTATAAAATCAGATTTACCATATTCTTCGGCAGTTTCTTTCACTTTTTCAACTACACGTTCGGCAAATGTCGTACGACTTTCTCTACTACCTCCCCATTCATCTTCTCTTCTATTTGAGTGAGGTGAGAAAAATTGCTGTAAGAGATAAGTGTTTGCACCATGAAGCTCAACACCGTCAAATCCAGCTTCCATTGCTCGACGGCTCGCATCAGCAAATAATTCGATTTGTGCTTCAATCTCATCAATTTCTAAAGTTCTTGGTTCTACTGCATTATCTCTAAGCGCTTTGATATTACTTGCAGAAATTGGCTGACGTCCCATATTGAGTTCTGGACTCCCCATTCTTCCTGCATGATAGAGCTGAATGAGTGCCTTAGATCCTTTTTCCTTTATTGCACTTGCAAGTTTTCTTAAGCCTGGAATCTTATCATCAGAATCCGCACCTAAAGCACCTTCAAATGCACGTCCATAATTATCTATAAAAGTACTTTCTACAATCACAGCTGCAGGGCCATCTGCTCTAGTTGCGTAGTACTTAATCAGTTCATCAGTCACTGAACCATCATGAAATGAACATTGTGTCGTCATTGGTGCCATAACTAAACGGTTTTCGAAGGTTTGTCCATTTTTCAAATTAACTGCCTCGAAAATTTGCTTCGTCATATTAATTCCCCTAACTTTTACTAATGAAAAAAGCTTTATAACTCCATTGTACATTTAATATAAAAATATACCATATTACTTTAGTATGATTAATATAATTTATCTTTAATTCTAAATTATCTGATAATATATTGCCTTTTTAATCTAGCCTTGTTACAATGAGAACAATTTTCAAATTATTTAACTTATATTATTTAGGAGGCCCAATTATGACACAGCAATTACAAATTATTAAATCACAAAATTTAAAAGAAAAGCCTGAGGTCGCTGGGATTCCTTTCGGCTCATATTTTACCGATCACATGTTCATTATGGACTACACTGCAGAGATGGGATGGCATAATGCAAGCATCGTCCCATATGCACCATTTGAAATCTCACCTAGTGCACAAGCCCTTCATTACGGACAAACAGTTTTTGAAGGCTTAAAAGCATATAATGTTGACGGAGAAGTAACTTTGTTCCGTCCAGATGAAAACTTTAAACGATTAAATCGGTCTTTAGAACGCATGTCGATGCCAAAAATAGATGAGGAATTTGCCCTAAGTGCTCTTAGAGAATTACTTAAAATCGAACATGATTGGGTACCAGATGGTGAAAACCAAGCCCTATATATTCGCCCTTTTGTTTTTGCAGATGAATCTTACCTTGGAATCCGTCCAGCGAAATCATATAAAATGCTTATTGTACTTTCCCCGGTAGCAGGTTATTACGGCGCACAGCTAAATCCGACAAGTATCTATGTTGAGGATTATTATGTACGTGCCGTACGTGGTGGCGTTGGTGAAGCGAAGTTTGCAGGTAACTATGCTGCGAGTTTGACCGCTCAGCAAAAAGCCAACGACCTTGGTTATGAACAAGTGCTTTGGTTAGATGGTGTGCATCAAGAATACGTTGAAGAAGTAGGCAGTATGAACATTTTCTTCGTTAGAGATGGTCAACTTGTTACACCTGAATTAAACGGTTCAATCCTCCCTGGAATTACTAGAAATTCTCTAATTACGCTTGCTCGTGACTTAGGATATGAAGTTGTTGAAGAACGCATTCATATCAATGATGTTGAAAAAGGTCTAACCGATGGTTCCATTACAGAGGTATTCGGAGCGGGCACAGCAGCTGTTGTCTCTCCAGTGGGTATAATGAATATTCATGGGAAAGATTACCGTGTGAACAATAACGAAATCGGTGAAGTTACACAACAACTTTATGAGAATTTAACAGGTATTCAAACACGCAAACTAGAAGACAAACATGGATGGGTTTTTGAAGTTACTTCCACAGTGAAATAATATATTGACGAAGGTCAGAGCTAGTTTTTTGCTCTGACCTTCTTTTTTGCTTCTTGAAAAAAATAATCGAGCTTATTGATGATTTCTTTTTCATCTTTTGAGCCAACACCGATAAGTACCGTATCAGTTCCGACCCTATTTTCAGTGTAGTCTGCCATGGAAATGATAAGATGTTCTTTTGCTAATTGTCGCAGATCCACCCCTTTCAATTTTGCTACAAAATGCATACCTGTATGATAGCCGCTTAAATCAACTTCAGGATGTTTATTCTTTAAGGATTCTATTATAACTTCCATCTTTTTTCCGTAGAATTTTCTTACTCTATTAATATGTCGAACAAGATATTGTCCTTCTATAAATTTCGCAACAATATGTTGCATCTGCCTAGATACATTACAAGACAGACCTTTGTCATAGTATTTCTCTGCGAGCTCGGGAGGTAAGACCATGACAGCAATACGTAAGGAAGGGTAAATTGATTTAGAGAATGTATTGATATAAATGGTCTTGTTATTTTGGTCTAAACCTTGAAGGGAAGATAATGGTCGGCCAGTGTATCGAAATTCGCTATCGTAATCGTCTTCAATTACATAATTTTCAGTATCACTCAGTAGATTTAGTAGTTGAATTCTCTTGTTTAAAGACATGACGACACCACTTGGAAACTGATGAGATGGTGTAATGTGAACAATTTTATTATTGTATTTTTTTACCGCCTTCAGATCAATACCATCTGTATTAACTCCTGCAGTATTATATGATATTTTCAACCGAGTTAAGACATTCTTAACCACAGGATATGAGGGGTCTTCTAACGTGACTGCAGGGTAATCTAGCAGGTAAAACACCTGTTCAAGCAAGTATTCTGTCGAAGGCCCTATGAAAACCTGGTCATCAGTACACTGTACCCCCCTGTTCACATATAAGTATTCTCTTATGGCTAATTTCAATTCTGCTTCTCCACTCTTATCCCCACTGTTGAGTAGTGACCGATCTTGAAATACATCAATGCTCAATTGTTTAATAACATCATTTTGAACAATGGAAGTATCCACCTCCCCTAGAAGAAACTCCATTTTATTAAATACTGGCTTTTTAACTGATATGAGTGGTTTGCTCTGTATTTTTAATGCTTCTGTTGGCACGACGTAATGTCCACTTTTTTCCTTAGAAGTGATTAAGTTTTCTTCAACCAGTAGATTATATGCACGTTCCACTGTTGTAATGCTAATCGACACATCTTGACTCAACTGACGTTTACTCGGCAATTTAGCATTCGCATGTAAGCGACCATCTAAAATTTTAGTTTTAATATCTGTATATAACTGTTCGTATAGCGCTACCTTGCTATTCTTTTTTAAGTCGATAAACATAATCTGACCCCTAATTTTTCTTTTAATTTGATACTTATAGAATATCAGATTATGGATTAAACTGATATTAATTTAAAGAAAAGAGGTTGTTTAGATGAACTTAGCAGAGAAATTAAAAGGTGGCGTCATCATGGATGTCGTCAATGCTGAACAAGCAAAAATTGCTGAAGCCGCTGGTGCTGTTGCAGTCATGGCTTTAGAGCGTGTGCCATCAGATATTAGAGCAGAAGGCGGCGTTGCACGTGCTTGCGACCCAAAAATTGTTGAGGAAGTCATTAATGCTGTATCTATACCTGTAATGGCCAAATGTCGTATCGGACACATTGTTGAAGCGAGGGTATTAGAAGCAATGGGTATCGATTACATAGACGAGTCCGAAGTGCTTACGCCTGCAGATGAAGAGTTTCATCTCAAAAAAGATCAGTATAAGGCACCATTTGTTTGTGGGTGTAAAGATTTAGGAGAAGCAGCGAGACGTATAGGCGAAGGGGCATCTATGTTAAGAACAAAAGGTGAACCAGGTACTGGTAATATTGTTGAAGCCGTTCGTCACCTACGATTAGTGAATCAACAGGTTAAGCAAATTGTAAGTATGAATGATGATGAGCTGATGACTGCATCAAAAGACTTAGGTGCACCATATCATGTGTTACAACAAATTAAAGCATCAGGGAAATTACCGATAACAAACTTCGCAGCTGGAGGCGTAGCAACACCACAAGATGCAGCTTTAATGATGGAACTCGGTGCAGATGGTGTCTTTGTCGGTTCAGGTATCTTTAAATCAGAGCACCCTGAAAAATATGCCAAAGCAATTGTTCAAGCTGTAGAAAACTACAATGATTACAAAATGATTGGCGATCTATCAAAAGAACTCGGTTCAGCAATGCCTGGTCTTGATGTGCATAGTCTTTCGCTAGAAGAACGCATGTCAGATCGCGGTTGGTAAACGTTAGTGTAAAAAACTCGGAGAAAAATTTCTCCGAGTTTTTTACAATTATTTATTCACTCACTTTAAAGCTTACAGTACCTATGCCATCAAATTCTGCTTTGTATTCTCCAACCTCTAGTTTAATAGGTAAGATGAATGTTCCTGATGAGACAAATTGACCTGCCCTTAAAGTTTTACCTTGCGAATTTAGTTTTTCAATTAGCCACAGCATAGCATTAACTGGGTGATCCATGACTTCTGAGCTATCTCCACTTTTAACAACTTCACTATCTAAATACAGTTGCCCTTGGATTTTATCCAGCTCATTATAAGTCGCTTTCCTTCTTTCTCCGATTACAATCGCACCTGAGACTGCACAATCTGCAACAACTTCGTATTTTGAAATGTTAGGAAACCAATCATCATAACGGCCATCAGGAATCTCTATGGCTGGGGCAACATCACATTTTTCTATAATACTTGTTGCATCATCATCAACAGATAAGTCTTCGTTAACATAAAAAACAAGTTCTAATTCTGCGAGTGGCACATTGTAATCTTTTAAAGATAATTCCCTGATTACCTGTCTAGTAGTAAAGGGTCCATAAACTGGCTCATGACTATCAAACAGGTTTTGCGTTTCTGGACTTGTCATAGAAATTTTATAGCCTATAGCACTATCACCTTGCATCTTTAATAGTTCATCCTGAACTTCATAAGCCGCTTCAACAGAGTCGATTTCTATATCTTGCCCCGGTGTTAACATATTTCCACTTACCCTAGCATCATAAAGCTTCTGTACATCTTGCATAGTATCTCTCCTTTTAAAAAACAATTGCCATCATCTTTAAAGGTTTCTCAGATAAATTAACCAACCCATGAGATTGCCCCTTTGTAATGATGCAGCAGTCCCCAGGACCTACTGGTTTGTATTCACCATCCGCATCTTGAAATTCTCCATTCCCACTTATAATATGATAAATTTCACTATCTTCTTGATGTTGATGGTAGCCAATAGAAGCATGTGGTCCGAGAACAATCTCCAGTACTTTATCTATACCCTCAAAATCATTCTTTTGTATATAAGATTTAGAAAAGATACTCCCTTTTCCACCAAATTTATTTTTTATCTCTTTTGTTTCTTCACCTTTAATAATCATTTACTCTCCTCCAAGTAAGTTAGGTAAAAACGTTGAAATGCTTGGTACGAATATAATTAATAACACCATTACTGCGATAATAAAGAGCACGTGCAAGATATAGGGCAGTGTATCTTCTATTCCCATCTTTCGGTCCGTTACTGAGGCACCAGCAATTAATGATAGACCAACTGGTGGCGTCACGTTCGCGAGGGCAAAATTTATGATCATCACCATTCCGAAGTGGATTGGATCCAAGCCAAATTCTACAGCAATCGGCATAAAGATTGGTGTTAATAGTACAATTAAAGAGGTGACTTCTGTTAACATACCTAGGAATAATAGTATGACTGATACAACTACTAAAAATATAAGTGGTGACTCTGCAAAGTCTAAGAAAAATCCAGATACTGCTTCAGGGATATGATTAATAGTCAGTACATATGTAAAGACATTCGCCATTGAAATAATCATTAAAATCACTGCTGAAGTAACTGCTGAATCTGCTAATATTGTTTTAAGTTTGTTAAATGATAATTCTTTATATATTAAGGTTAGTATAAAGCCGTACACAACTGCAACAACTGCTGCTTCTGTTGCTGTGGCATAACCTGAGAAGATACTACCTAATATAAAAATTGGTGTTAATAAAGGAAAGAATGCTTGGCGCGTTACCTTCCAAAATTCTTTACTAGTGATCTTATCTTCAGTTCTGTTTCCAAAACCTGCTCTTTTACTCATATACCATACATATGTTGATAGTGCGACTGTTAATATGAGTCCGGGTAGAATTCCTGCTATGAATAAATCACCAATAGAAATATTCGCCGTTATACCGAGTATAACCATGGTGATACTCGGTGGAATGATCAATCCTAAAACGCCTGCTGGTCCAATAATTGACGCTATAAATGAATTAGAGTACTTCTCCTCTTTTAGTCTTGGGACTAAGACGGAACCGACAGCGTAAGTCGTCGCGACGGTGGATCCTGATACTGAGCTGAATAAGGCAGTCGTTAAAACAGTCGTAATACCAGTACCACCTGTTAATTTTCTTGTAAATACATTGGCAAAGGCCATCAAACGACGTGTTAAGCCCCCCTTACCCATGATATTACCAGCAAGAACAAATAACGGTAGTGCTAAGTAAGAAAAGTTATTTACACCTGCAAATGATCGCTGGATTATAATTTCCAAGGGGACATCTGCAATAATTAGCATCGTTAAACCGACAATACCGATTACAAAGGCAATAGGCATACCTAGAAACAGTAAGACAAAGAATAATATCAACATTGAAATAGCTAACATCAAACCGCCTCACTTTCATCTTGAGGTAGCCAGAAATTCTGTATAATGAAATACGTTGAGAGCAAACTACTCACCGGAATTGCTAAGTAGAAAATTGTCATCGGTAATTGCAAGGTTGATGAGGTAAAGTCTAAGGACTGGTAAGAAAAAATAAAACCGTAAACTGTCAGAATTAAAAAGAACAATCCTAGAATAATATTCACAATTAAATATAGATAGGGTCTGATCTTATCATTTGATTTTTTAACAAAGAAATTTACAGCCAGGTGCCCACGTTCATAGACTGCAATACTCGAACCTAAAAATGTCATCCATACAATGAAAAGACGTGATAACTCTTCTGTTCCTGGGAGAGAATAATTAAAGAATCTGGAAACCACTTGAGTTAAAACAATCAGCGCTAAAATCCCAATCACGACTGCACAGGTGACATACAAAACTTTTACAATAAATTTAGCAATCATTGGTCTGCCTCCCATCCAGAATTTTCTCTATAAATGTCCATCATTTCTTGACCAAACACTTCATCTTCCCACTTTTGATAGACGGGCAACATCGCTTCTCTGAACGCTTCTTTGTTCACATCATCATTTACTTCCATACCATTTTCTGCAAGAAAATCGATATGTTCTTGTTCCGTATCATCGTTAGTTACTTGAATGTCTTTTGATACTTTATCAATCTCTTCAATGATAATTTTTTGATCGTTGGAACTAATTTCATTCCAAGATTCATCATCAAAGACAATCATCAATGTGTTATAAAAGTGACCGGTTAAAGAGAGATAATCTTGTACTTCATTTAATCTTGGGGCAACGATATTAGCGAGAGGATTTTCTTGGGCATCTAAAGCGCCTTGTTGAAGCGCCCCATATACTTCACTGAAGGCCATGACTGTCGGAAGTGCACCAACAGTTTCAAATGTATCTACACGGAGTGCTGTTTCAGCGACACGAATATTCATCCCCTTTAAATCCTCCGGTTCAACAACCGGGCCCTCATTGTTCGTCACATGACGAAATCCCCATTCCATATATCCTGCTGTATGCATATCATATGTCTCGACAATATCTGCTAAATAGTCACCGAACTCGCCTTCGTAGGCAAGTCTCGCTTCTTTTTCACTCGGCCACATATAAGGTAAATCTTCAATGGCTAACCGCATATCCATGGTCTGCATTGAACCCACCATGATCGCCAACCCATTCATTGCACCAACATCAAGCTGTTGGAGCATTTCTGTCTCACTACCAAGCTGTGAGTTCGGATAGATTTCAAACTTAACTCGACCTTCAGTTTGCCTTTCTACCGATTCCCCCATTTCCTCAATCTTCTTAGCTTGTTCGGTATCTTCAGGCAAGGCATGGCCAAACTGCAAGGTTACCGTTTCTTCATCATTATTACATGCACTCAGAAACACAACCAATCCACTAAACAATATGAAAAATATGTATTGCTTCACAAGCAATCCCCCTTATTTATTAATAACTATGCATTATTATGAAATTATATACAATTATCAATTCGATTTGCTTTCCTCCTTAAAGGACTCCTATAATAAATGAAAGATATATTTCAGGAGTGATACATATGCCAACAATTAATCCACGCGCCACAGCACTATCAACACCAGGCATCAGAGTTTTTTCTAACCAAGTCCAACAAATGGATGACGGTATTAACCTTACAATCGGACAACCAGACTTCCCTACACCAGATAGTGTGAAAGCTGCTGCTATACAAGCCATTAACGACAACCATACGGGTTATTCGTTAAATGCCGGGATGGTTGAGTTACGACAAGCCGTTGCTGAGTTTTTTGAAAATAAATATCAAGCTCCCTATTCAGTTGATGAAGTCGTGATTACAAGTGGTGCTAGCGAAGCGCTAGACTCAACACTCCGTACATTGCTCGTTGAAGGTGATGAAGTGATTATCACCGCACCAGCCTATCCAGCTTATGAATCATTAATAGAATTAAACGGCGGAGTTGTTAAATACTTAGATGTTTCTGATAGTGACTTCATACCCTCAATAGATAAACTAGAAGCATTAATGACAGATCGTACAAAAGCTATTCTTTTAAACTATCCATCCAATCCTACAGGCGCTTCCCTAGGTGAAAAAGAGATACAAGCCATTGTGGACTTTATTGAGCAAAAAGATGTTTTTTTAATTAGTGATGAAATATATAGTGAGAATGTCTATGAAGGACAACATATTTCCTTTGGAAGCTTTAGTAGTATAAGAGACAAGACGATTATTATTCATGGCGTTTCAAAATCTCACTCAATGACTGGATGGAGAATCGGTTACACCCTATCACCAAAGTATTTAAGCGATGAGATTTTAAAAGTACATTTAAGCAACTCCATCTGCGCTACTGTGCCAAGTCAATATGCTGCTATAGAAGCGCTGACAGGTGCCATTGATTATCCTAAAGTAATGAATGAAGCTTACCTCAAGCGTCGTGACTATATATGCGAACGACTTAAAGCGATGGGTTGTGACGTCAAAACACCCGGTGGCGCTTTTTATATTTTCCCGTGCATCGCACACACTGGATTAGACGACTGGGAATTTGCAGTTAAGCTCTTAGAAAAAGAACATATGGCTGTCGTGCCAGGTTCAGCTTTTTCAAAATACGGTAAAGGACATATTCGTATCTCATTTGCTAGCTCTATGGAAGTTTTAGAAGAAGGTATGGATCGATTAGAGCGATTTATGAATGGATTATAATGTTGTTCATTGACTGATATTTTGATTTTACAAGTCAATGAGTTCGCTCATCTACCGGCACAGACCCTACTTTATTCAAAAACCCGAGTCTTACAATGACTCGGGTTTTCTACTTTTCAAATTAATTTTTACTGACTTTCTCCTGAAATCTTCTGGCAATTTCTTTTCCAATTTCTATTGAACACGTAGCTGCAGGTGAAGGTGCATTTAATACATGAACTGAGTAATCATTTTCCTCAAAGTAAAAATCATCTAATAAGGTACCATCCGGTTTCATCGCTTGAGCTCTCACTCCCGCTTCCATTGGTGTAATATCTTTAGCTTTCAATAACGGTATTAATTTTTTAGCAGCCTTTACAAAGGCTTTCTTATTGAAGGATCGATAGTATTCACCGATACCCTCTTTGATATTCTTTATGCCCATTCGATAAAGTCCAGGAAACGTTAAAATCTCTAGCGTTTCACTTCTATCAAAACCAATTTTCTGATAAGCCTCTTTTTTTAGTCCAAGTACAGCATTTGGTCCAACATCAACACCACCTGAAATCATATTAGTGAAGTGGACACCTAGAAATGGTAATTCAGGGTTAGGAACAGGGTAGATTAAAGTTTTTACATACTTTTCTGTTTCACGACTTAATTCAAAGTATTCTCCTCTAAATGGAATGATTTTCACATCAGAGTTAATACCACTCATTTTTGCTAGTTTATCGCTGTATAGGCCAGCACAATTAATAAAATATTTGGCTTGAAATGCCTGATTTTTAGTGTGTATCACCACTTGATTATCTATAGGATCAACCGAAGTCACTTCACTGTTATAAATGACATTCCCACCGTTGTTAATGAACAACTCACTAAACTTTTCAGTCACTTCTTTATAATCCACTATCCCAGTATTTTTTACATGTATACCTCCAACAGTGTTCACAAATGGTTCTATTTCTCTCACTTTTTCCGCAGACATTAATTCCACATCTAAGCCGTTTTCCAACCCTCTTTTATAGAGATTATGAAGTCGTTCTAACTCTTCATCTTCAGTGGCAACTATCACCTTTCCACATTGATTAAAGTCGATCTCATGTTCACGACAAAAATGCATCATGGATTGTGAACCATTCCTTGCAAATTCAGCTTTATAAGACCCAGGTTTATAGTAAATCCCCGAATGTATAACACCACTATTATGACCTGTTTGATGTTTAGCAGCTTCATCTTCTTTATCCAAGACAACGATTTTTTTATCTGGCTCTATTAACGACAAATGATAAGCAGTACTCATTCCAATGATTCCCGCTCCTACAATTAATATATCAACATTTCTCATCATACTTCCACCCCACAAGATTCTGCGATAACTTCCACTAAGTGCTTGACTTCTAATACGTCACTTAAACCTTCTCTTTCAACGCCTAACTGCATCTGTATATGACAGCCAGGGTTTGAAGTAATAATCAAATTAGGTTCTGTTGCTCTGACATTTTTCATTTTCATATCTAATATTTTCATCGATTCATTATAATGAACAATATTGTAAATACCGGCTGAACCACAACATAATGACCGTTGTGGCATAGGTAAATATGTTAGTCCAGGAATTTTCTCTATCAGTTTGTCAGGTTCATTAAATACTTTTTGTACATTTTCTAAATGGCAAGATGGTTGATACACTGCATTCTTATTAATTGGGTTGATAAATTCTAAATTCAAAAATGAGAGAATCTGAGATATGTCTCTTACCTTATTAGTAAATGCTAAAGCTCGATTATGCCAGTCTGTACCAGACTTAAATAGTTTATGGTACTCTTTTAAAGTCGCTCCACACCCACCAATTGTATTGACTATATAATCAAAATCATACTTCTCAAAAGCCTCAATGTTTTTCTTTGCAAGCTCTATAGTGTCTTTTGACTCACCTGCATGATGTTGAAGTGCCCCACAACATGTTTGGTTAGGGATGTTAGTGACTTGAACATAATTTTTTTGCATTATTTTTATGGCAAGATCATTAATTCGTGCAAAAAATGAATCCATTATACATCCTTGGAAGAATCCAACCGATACATTGTTTCGTCTAAAAGGATTAATATTACGGTTGATTCGTCGACTCAATATCACGTCAGGCATTGCTTTATTTAACTCATTAAATTTTTGAACTGATTTTAATAAATTATAATTTTTAGTTAAGCGCTTGACTCCAGAAATTTGATACATATACAAACCTTTGTTAATCAATCTCAACACATTTTTATTTTTTAAAGCGATTTTAAATGCCAGTGTTCGATTCGTTTTTTCTATCACGCTCTGTTTTTTATTTTCCTTTAAAACCTCAACAGCCGACATCAAAATGTCACCGTACCTAACATTGGTTGGACAAACTGTTTCACACGCCCGGCACCCTAAACAAAGATCTATACCTTCTTGCATATCCCCAATTGTAATTTTACCTTCTGCTGCCATCTTAACGAGATTTATTCTACCTCTTGGAGAGTGCTTTTCTTTTTCAAAAGCTATATATGTCGGACATGCTGGTAAACAGTATCCACACTGCACACAATCGAAAGTCGCTTCATAATCCAATTTTTTCACAAGTTCATTAGTCATTTCGCAACACTAACCTTTTTTCTCCGTCTTGGGGAAATATTTTTCCTGGATTCAATATATTCTTTGGATCCATTGCTTTTTTAATCGCTTTTTGTAATTCTAATCCATCTTGGCCCACTTCTCTTTCGAAAAATGCGCGTTTCATCGTTCCAATTCCATGTTCGCCAGATAATGTACCACCAAGTTCAATAGCATAATCAAAGATTTCTTCAATTGCATCTTCGACCCTACTTACTTCTGACTGGTCCCTCATATTTGTATTAATAGATGGGTGCAAATTACCATCACCCGCGTGACCGAACACGACAATATCTAATTCATATTTATTTTTTAATTCATTAATTTTTTTAAACATGTCAGGTATTTTGCTCAATGGGACTGTAGCATCTTCTGAAATTTTGGTATAGCCACTTGTCACAATAGCGGGTGATACAAGCTTTCTTACTCGCCACAAATTTTCTTCATCTTCTTTACTTTCTGCAATTCTAATATCATTAACCCCAATACTTTCCAATGCTTCTTTAATAACATTGAGTTCTTTCGGTAATACATCCTCGTCACCATCAACTTCTATTAAGATAATAGCTGCCGCATTTCTTGGGAGATTGAGCTTAGCATAGTCTTCAACCTTATTTATTGAATTTTGATCCAGAATTTCCATTTTCGATGGTCGAACACCGGAGGTTAATATTTTTGAAATCGATTGACCTGCAGTATATAAATCATCAAAAATTGCCATTGCGGTTAAGGTATCTTGTGGTTTAGGAATTAATCTTAAAGTCGCTTCTGTAATTATACCCAGCGTTCCCTCTGAACCGATTAATAACTTTGTTAGATCATAGCCTGTAACGTTTTTAACTGTATTACCGCCAGTTCTAATCACTTTACCTTTTGCCGTAACAACTTCTAAACCAATTACATAGTCTTTTGTCACTCCGTACTTTACTCCTCTAGGACCTCCCGCATTTTCTGCGAGATTACCACCAATTGTACAAATTTTAGATGATGACGGATCAGGTGCATACATCAAATTATGTGACTCAGCGAGTTTATGAATATCCTCAGTCTTTACACCAGGACTTACTTTTATCAGTAAATCATCTGGGTATATCTCTAGCTTTTGAGTCCATTGAGAGAAGTCGAGCACAATCCCTCCATGTACTGGTAATGGTCCACCAGACAGGCTTGTTGCTGCTCCTCTAGGATATATTGGGACTTCGTATTCATCTGCCAAAATCACTGTTTCTTTAACTTCTTCTGTACTTAACACTTGTACCACAGCCTCTGGTATATACTGTCCAAAAGAGCCATCATATCCATACGAAATTCTATCGTCTATTTCAAGCAATAATCTCTCAGCAAATATCAAATTTAGTTTTTTAATTACCTTTTCCTTCATCAAACGTCACCTATATTCTGTCATCTCCAAGCTTTCTCCTCATATTAAATAAGTGTGTTTCCATATATTTTGCAGCTTGTTCAGGAGATTGGTTTTTTATGGCTTCATAAATCAATTCATGCTCTTCATATACACTTTCTCTCTTCTCAGGTTTCCCAATGTTCAATTTCAACGAGAATTCCAATGCATCTCTATGAACTGTTTGAAGGTTATTGAACGTCTGTATCATGTACTCATTCTTCGTTGAAATGACGATTGCCTTGTGAAAGTCGTAGTCCGCTTCCATTCCAATCACATGCTGATTAGTGGTTATTTTCTTAAAATGTTTAAGTGCAGCAGCAATTTCCTTCAAATCTTCTTCCGTCCTTCTTAATGCAGAAAGAGGTGCGGACTGAACTTCTAAAACTGTTCTCATCTCTAGTAAATCGAGTAATTCTTTCTTGTTAAAACTCTCATAAGTATAGGCTTTAACTTGATCAGCAACAGAAGTGGTTTTAACGTAGCTACCTTTCCCCTGGCTCGACTCTACATAACCCATAGATACTAATCGACTCAAAGCTTCCCTTACTGGTACACGACTTACCTTGTAAAATTTTGAGAGTTCATTTTCAGAAGGTAGCTTTTCACCGACTTCATATTCTTTACCTTTTATGCGTTTTTCTAAATCTTTAAATATAATATCCGAAAGTTTTCCCTTTTTAATTAGGTCCATTACTCGCTTCCACCTTTTTTCTACTTCTCATAAAGTGAATGATCATCACGACAACAAATATGACAATCCCTATTAAATCTAGCATCTGATCTGTTGTTATTAAAAGGAAAGCGACAAGTATCATCAATACCTGCTCAATTATATTTAGGTTAGTTCTGATAAATTTCCCTAACCCAACAGCTAATGCATAAACCCCTATTATTGCAGTTACCAAGACACCAAGAAGTCTTAGGTATTCAATAGGTCCTTCTGAAGTATCTAATAGTATAATCGGATCATAAGCAATAATGAACGGTATGATAAAGCCTGGTAAGGCTAGTCTTAGCGCTGTCCACGATGTTTTCATTGGATCAGCATTAGCAATACCTGCTCCAGTATATGCTGCAAGAGCAACCGGTGGTGTGACATTCGACATTGCTCCAAAGTAGAACACAAAGAAGTGTGCAGCCAATGGCGTTACACCTGCTTGAACAAGAGCTGGCGCTGCAGTTACAGCAACAACGATATACAATGCTGTAGATGGTAACCCAAAGCTAAGAAGGATACATGTGGCCATTACCATGATTAGAATTAAGAATAAGTTACCTCCAGCAATGTCGATAACATTGTAAGCTAACATTGAACCGACGCCACTCATTGATACGACTGCGATAATAATACCGACTGATGCACAGGCAATGGCAACTTGAACAGATCCTCTCGCACCATCACTTAATGCCTCAAAGAATTTTCTTACATTCACTCGATTGTTTTTATCTTTCGTTAAATATGAAGTGATTATTGCCGTAATAATACCTGCAAATCCTGCCATTATCGCTGTTCTCCCTGTTAATAACACAGCGAAAACAACGACGATCGGAATCAATAAGGCACCTCTTTCTAAAAGCACCTTCTTAATCTCAGGAATATTTTCCTTACTAATACCTTTTAGCCCATGTTTTTTCGCTTCAGCATCTACTGCAAAGATTAATGCTAAGTAATAAAGTAAGGCAGGTATGATTCCAGCGATAACGACAACAGTGTAAGGTACACCAAGAAAACCTGCCATTATAAACGCTGCAGCTCCCATGATTGGAGGCATAATCATACCACCAGTAGAAGCAGCGGCCTCGACACCGGCTGCAAATTTAGGTTTTAAACCTATACTTTTCATTAAAGGAATTGTAAAAGCACCTGTTGTTGCAACGTTTGCAACAGCACTACCGTTTAGTGTCCCTGTTAGTGCACTTGTAATTACTGCAACTTGAGCTGGCCCACCTCGGCGCTGCCCAGCTATTGCAAGCGCTAAGTCATTGAATAGTTTACTCGCACCACTTGCGCTTAGGAACGAACCAAACAAGATAAAAAGTACGATATAAGTAGATGCAATTGATAACGTACTTCCGAAAATACCATTAGATGTCATGTAGATTCTGTACAATAAACGTTCTATGCTAAATCCAGAATGTGCAAAATCAATAGGAAAATATGCACCGTAAACTGCGTAAATCATTGCGAGAACACTAATAATTGGAATAAACCAACCAATTGACCTTCTTGTAATTTCAAATAATACTAAAATACATAGGATTGCAAAAATGTAATCTAAATTGTTTGCCTGTGACATACGTTCCACATGTAAATTTGTATAGGTTACAGTAATGTATCCTATAGAAATAATACCTAAGCCAGCTAAAGCTAAGTCAAAATAGGAAAATTTTTGACCTGGTTTCTTTTTATTTCTTGGATATATAAAGAATCCAAGTACAACAATCAGTATCAAGAATATCGTATTTCTATAAAATTCTTGAATATTCAAGTAGCTTGATGTGAGAAGGACAAAAATTGCCAAAACAATACCAATAATAGCTGCGGCTTTAGATGGCCAACCCTCAAGTCTTTGCTTACGATATTCGTCAGGAGACACTTCAATAACTTCATCTTCATTCTTATTCATCTGAACCAGCTCCTTCCTCTAATTCCGCAGGTCTTAAATGGTCCGGAATATCAAGTCCTTGTTCTTCAAAATATCGATAAGCTCCTTCATGTAGTGGTGTGTTTAGTCCATCTAGCGCTGTTTCCACTTTCATTTCTCGAGCAGAGTTGTGTACGCCAATCATAAACTCCTGATTTTCATACAAAATTTTAGTCAAATCATATACAAAATCAGCATCCATATCCGGTGTCGCCACAAGAACGTTTGGTTGAGCAATCGTTTGTATATCCTCTTCTTGTCTCGGGTATGTTCCCGCTTCTATAGTGTATGGATACCAAGCATTTGCGACTTCATTAATCTGATCTAATTGTTCATCCGTCACTTCTAAAATACTTGCTTGTAGGTTACTTGCAAACATATCAGTAATTGCGGATACAGGCGTTCCAGCTGGTAAAGATCCACCATTCAAACGACCATCTCTCATAGAAGAAATTGTATCGTCATAACCAAGGTACTCAGTTCTTATATCTTCTTTAGTCAAACCGATTCCTTCCATCATTGTGACAGTAGACTGTTCTGTCCCACTCGCTTGTGGTCCAACAGAAAATGAAGTTCCCTCAATATCAGAGATATCTCCACTTTCCACTTCGCTATTCATAAGTACAAAGTGCTCAACATTTGGCCATATCATACCTATCGCTCTCAAGTCTTTATATTCATTACCTTCAAATATTCCAGCCCCCTCATAAGCTTGAGTTGAAATTAAATTTTGAAGAATAGACAAATCAGCCTCTCCACTTTTCATTAAATCGATATTCTCAACTGAACCAGCTGACGACTGTCCATTAAATTTAATATTTTGATCACGATAGTGTTCTGTCCAAAGTTGTCCCATCCCCACTCCAATTGGATAATAAGTACCACCTGTTGATGCTGTTGCAATGTTATATATCTCTTTCTTTTCAAAATTACATCCAGCTAATACGCTAAGTGACAAGAGCAAAATCATAATAATCGATAAACCTCTCTTCATTTGGTCTATCCCCCCCTAATTAAATGTATACGCTTACACTTGTATTACAATATGACAACCTTACAATATAAACATGTCTAAATCAAGTCTATTTTCTGATAATTTTAATCTTTTTTTGTCGATTCTATTAGTTTTTCATCTTCCACTTTAAAATAAAAAATGACTCGGACTAGTATACTTTGTCCGAGTCATCTCTTCTATTTTTATTTTCGCTTACGGTATATCATCCAGCCAATAAATGCTGCAACAATCACTAAGAGTCCAACACCAACCTTAGTTAAAGTTGACATCAGTGCTTCTCTTTCTGCTAAGGCTTCAGCTTCTTCTCTCTCTTTAGCTTCTAAGGCAGCCTGTTCTTCTGCTTTTCTCTGTTCTTCTGCCTGCCTTTCTTCTTCTTCACGTTGTTTTTCTTCTTCAATTTGACGCTTGATTTCCTCATCTTCTTCCCAAGCTTCTTGTAAGCTTGCATTCAATGAATCTACGCCACCTTGAGTAATTTCATTGCCCCCAGAAGTATATTCATCATTGTTTACATCTGCAATATAAGTATTCGCATTTTGCAGGGCTCTTGTTAATGATTTGCCCATTTCTTCATCTTCATAGGCAGACTCAACTTCTGAGATTGTAGCTTCAAGTTCTTCAATATCTACATCAGGTGGATCCTGTACACTGCCTGTCAGTGCCGACCGTGTGTATGAAGTATACATGGCCTTACCTTCTGAATCTTTAGCAATGACTTTAAAATCATATGTTGTGTCTGTATCTAGTCCTTCTATTCTGTAGTTTGGACCTGTCGTTGTACCGACAGATTCATCATTTCTAAACACTTCATATTCAACTGCGTCTTCATGAGGATCCCAGTGCATCGTAACAGTATTACCTGTCACTTCCCCAACTGATAAAATGCTATGTGCAAATTTATCGAAGAAAGCGAGTGTTCTTGGTGCTTTTGAAGCCAATTCACTACGACTTTCATCATTTAGATAATACATAGCAAAGGCTTCTGCAAAGTACTCATCTACATTATTGTAGTAATCTCTTTGTGAATTATCACCAAACAGACTATCGAGCTCAGCGTTCTGAACTGCACGAAATTCTTCCGTTTCACTCACTTGAACCCCGACTGTAAATGAGTCAACAACATGGCCATACTCGTGAAGCTCAAGGTTAATGGCAGAATGCCCTTTACCTGGATCACTATAACCAATTCGTGCGATAGATTCATACGCTCCAGCACCGGGAATCGAATCCCATGAGTTAGTATGTCCTCTAGGGACGCTCCCCTTTAAGTATTCAAATTCTGGTTGTTCAGTAATCGGTGTATCTGCCAATATAAATGTTGCACCATGATTATTCGTTTCATATAAAATTCGATTCTCTACATGATTCATACGACTGATCATCTGCCACGCTTCTTGATTCGCCTCTTCAGATGAAGTCCGAATATCAACCATGTTCAATAAGTATGGATTAATTTCTTCTTGCGCTTTAACAAGCGGTGTGATCATCAATAGCATTGCAATAATAATTAAGCTCGCTCTTCTAGTTGCCCTAATCATCTTTTACCACTCCGAACATCTAAAACTCGTAGTTACTTTCCATATCCCATTCACGTATCTCGTAATTTCTTGCACCTAATTTAATGTAAGGATCCTCGTTGACGAGTGATTCAATTTTACTTTCATCTTCTCCCCTATATATCACGAGCCCTCCGGAGCCATCAGTAAAGCGCCCGTTCATTAAGATATTACCTGCATTTCTATGTGTTTCTAAAAAAGCCAGGTGTTCTGGTCGATGTTGTTTGGATAATGCTTCACTTTTCATCGATAAAAAAACGGCAAAATATTTCATATCTATCTCTCCTTACAGGTACTATACACTAAAATAAAATAGACTTGAAACACAAGCCTATTTTAAAGGTTCTATTTTATTTTTAAATAGCTCAGCTACTTCATCTTTAGACAGTTCTTTTGGCTTGTAATCTACCTGTTCGCCATTAATAAACACAGTTGGCACAATTCTTAATCCACGTTCATTGAAGTCTTTAAGTACTTCCTCACCACGGTCATACTGTGCTTTTAATTCTGGTAAGCCCAGGTCATTTTCACACTTATTAATCGTATCCTTAAAGCTATCCGACCATGAATCTTGTGTCATGAATAGTTCTTTCATTGTATTATACCCTTCGATTGGATCATCATGGTCCACATAATTATTGGCAACAGTACCACGCAATAATTTTGATTTTGTTCTGTCCACATGTTTAAGAACAAGTTTGATATAACCATCATCTGCATAAGGTTTTAATACCTCATCAATAACTTCAAAGAATGTTTGGCAATAAGGGCACCCTAGATTCACAAAAGCTTCAACTTCAACTTTGGCATGGTCTAAGCCCACCGTTAAATATTCAATATCCGCACTATATCTATTTTTCATATAAATCCTCCTAGAAAAATTACTTATTTATACATACCCTATTGTGACCCATCACAACCTAATAAATTCTAAACTTAATGATTTTCTATATAATCATATGCAAATTGTGACAG
The DNA here is from genome assembly GCF_011634875.1 of Jeotgalicoccus sp. S0W5. Taxonomy (NCBI): domain Bacteria; kingdom Bacillati; phylum Bacillota; class Bacilli; order Caryophanales; family Staphylococcaceae; genus Jeotgalicoccus; species Jeotgalicoccus sp. S0W5. The sequence continues at coordinate 98,156 of NZ_SIRQ01000004.1, forward strand.
TATCGCTGAACCATAAGGCAAAGCATCTTCATCCACATTAAATTTAGGGTGATGATTGGGGTAGCTCGTATCTTCACTGCCATTTGTACCTAGCCTAAAGAAGACACCTGGAATCTTGTTAGTGTAATATGAAAAATCTTCTCCACCCATACTCGGTTTCACTTTAAGCAGCTGATTTTCACCAAGGACTTTATCAATTGAGTGATGTAAGTTAGGAATTAATGTTGGTTCATTATAAACTGAAGGAATACCATCTGTATAAGTAAATTCATAAGTCCCACCCATACCCTCAGTAATACCTTTTAAATACTCATCCATTTTTTCTTTAACGAGTGGTCGAAGGTTTGGATTTAATAATCGTACAGTGCCTTCTAAGGCGACCTCTGGCGCAATGACATTTCTCGCAAATCCACCGTTAATCTTCCCTATTGTTAAAACGATGTTTTCTAAAGGATCAACATTTCTACTGACGACCTGCTGCAATGATGCAATGACTGTAGAAGCAATTGCAATCGGGTCAATGGATAGGTGAGGATGGGCAGCATGCCCGCCTTTGCCAATAATTTTAATATCAAATGAGTCTGCACACGCCGTCGCATAACCTTCTGTAATCGAAGTTTCTCCCGTTTTAACTGTCGGGTGCACATGCAGTCCAGCAATCACATCAACATGAGGATTTTGTAAGGCGCCTTCATTTACCATCACCTCTGCACCACTATAGCCCTCTTCAGCTGGCTGGAACAGCAATTTAATATTCCCCTTCTTCAGCGGATTTTGGCTGAGTATATGAGCAGCACCAAGTAAAATTGCAGTATGTGCGTCATGCCCACACAAATGCCCGACGCCATCGACTGACGATTTATAAGGTAGATTACTTTCTTCTTGTATTGGCAGGGCATCCATATCCGCACGTAAAGCAACTGTCGGACCCTCAGATTCTCCTTTTAAAGTAGCTATTAAACCAGTTTTCGCGATCGGGTACTCGATATCAAAATTTAATTGTTCAAGTTTCTCTTTAACGAATCTAACTGTTTCTACTTCTTCAAATGATAGTTCAGGATACTGGTGTAAATGTCTTCTCCAACTAATAATGTCCTCTTTTAATGCGGCTGCTTTCGATAAAATACCTTCTTGCATATAAACACCCCTTCTTCTATTTAATTTAAAGCTAATTGTTTGTCATGAACTTGTCAAATAAATTTCTGAATACTTTTAAAATTATAGGGTAATATAATTTATGCGTTTCAAAATTTCATATTATTACAGACTAATATTTCAATAAATTTCAATTATAAATTTCACAATACTATTTATAACAGTTTTTTAAAAGCATTTTAAATATGTGAAACTTATCTAATAATATGAAATTTAAAATCTACTATGCTATACTAACCATGTTCTGAGATCAACTTTTTAATTATGGAAAAGGAGATAGATTATGCTCAGTTTTAAGAACGTTTCAAAGACTTATGGCGGTAACAAGAAAGCCGTCGACAATATCTCACTCGATATTAATGAGGGTGAATTTATTGCCTTTATTGGTACGAGTGGTAGTGGTAAAACAACCGCTCTACGTATGATCAATCGCATGATTGAACCATCAACAGGCACAATCACAATAAATGGTGAGGATATTTCTAAGAAAAATCCTGTTGAACTTCGTCGTAGCATTGGTTACGTTATTCAACAAATTGGACTCTTACCTCATATGACTATCAAAGAAAACATCACCTTAGTCCCCAGACTATTAAAATGGTCCGATGAAGATAAAGACAAAAAAGCGAGAGAACTAATCAAACTAGTCGATTTACCAGAAGAGTATCTCGACCGTTATCCTTCCGAACTCTCAGGTGGTCAGCAACAACGTATCGGTGTTGTCAGAGCACTTGCAGCTGAACAAAACATCATCCTGATGGATGAACCCTTCGGCGCGCTAGACCCTATTACGCGTGACACCCTACAAGATTTAGTTAAAGAATTACAGAAAAAATTAGGCAAAACATTTATCTTCGTTACCCATGATATGGATGAAGCAATCAAGCTCGCTGACAGAATCGTTATCATGAGTCACGGTAAAATCGTCCAATTTGATACGCCTGACGAAATTTTAAGACATCCTGCTAATGGCTTCGTTCGTGATTTCATTGGTGAAGGCCGCCTCATCCAGGATCGTCCAAATATGAGAACAGTACAAGATGCCATGATTCAACCGATTAGTATCACTGTAGATAAATCAATCAATGATTGTATAACACTCATGAGAGAAAAGCGTATCGATACAATCCTAGTAACAGATGATCAGAAAAAATTACTTGGTTTTGTAGATATTGAAGATATTAATGATGGTTACAGAAAAGGCATGGATCTTGTTGACCTAATGAATCGCGACGTTTATCGAATCGGTGTAGATTCTAAACTTCAAGATTCTGTACGCACTATCTTGAAACGTAACATTAGAAATATTCCAGTTATCGATGATAACAACAAGTTAGTTGGACTCATTACCCGTTCGAACTTAGTAGATATTGTCTATGACACGATTTGGGGAGAAAGCCAGGAAGATGAAAGTAATCCCTTAGGAGTTGAGCAATCATGATGGATTTTCTTAGTTCCAATGGTAGCGACTTACTTTTCAAAACATGGGAACACCTTTATATTTCTATAATATCTTTAGGAATCGGTATTATCATTGCTGTCCCTATAGGTATGGCTATAGCAAACACTAAACGTTTAGCGGGTTGGATACTCACCTTAGCAGGCGTACTGCAAACCGTCCCAACACTAGCCGTACTGGCACTCATGATTCCATTATTCGGCATTGGTCGTGTGCCAGCAATTATTGCACTTAGCGCCTATATCTTATTGCCTATTTTAAATAACACCATTATCGGCGTGAGAAATATTGACCCAGACCTTAGAGATGCAGCTAAAAGCATGGGAATGACTAAGGGTCAAATAATAAAAGGCCTTGAAATCCCCTTAGCTACACCATTAATTTTAAGCGGTATCCGCCTGTCATCTGTATATGTCATTTCATGGGCAACACTTGCGAGTTATATTGGCGCAGGTGGTTTAGGAGATTATATTTTTAATGGGTTAAATACCTACCAACCAGAATTAATTATCAGTGCAACAATCATGGTGACTGTTATTGCTCTACTAGCAGACTATTGTTTGGCACTTACAGAAAAATGGATCACACCCAAAGGATTAAAAGTATCCAGATAGGAGAGAATATATGACACAGATAAAAAGGTTTATAACTGTCATCCTCGTATCTGTTATCTTCTTATCCGGGTGTAGCTTACCTGGTTTAAGTAGCAGTTCGAGCGATGGTATTACAATTACATCATTAAGTACATCTGAATCACAAATCACATCACATATGGTCAGACTTATGATTGAACACTATAGTGATGGAGAACTTCAACCGACTTTAATCAATAATCTAGGCTCATCAACGATTCAACATAACGCCTTAATTACAGGTGATGCTCAAATTTCTGGAACTAGATACACTGGTACAGATTTAACAGGTGCCTTACAAAAAGAACCTGTCAGCGATCCAGATGAGGCCTTAAAATTAGTACAAGATGGTTTTAAAGATCAGTACAATATGAAATTCTATAATTCCTATGGTTTCGATAACACCTATGCTTTTATGGTGACACAGGAAACCGCTGAAGAATATAACCTCGAGAAAACTTCTGATTTAGCTGAATATGCAGATGAATTCGCAGTAGGTGTGGACAACTCTTGGGTTAACCGTGAAGGCGATGGCTATGATGCATTCCAAGAAGCATATGGATTTGGTTTTTCTGACATGAGTCCGATGCAAATTAGTTTGGTATATGAAGCCCTGTATAGTGGCAGCTTAGATGTCGCTTTAGGTTACACAACCGATGGTCGTATTGCAGCCTATGACTTAGTCGTGTTAGAGGATGATTTACAATTCTTCCCACCTTATGATGCATCACCTTTTGCGACCTATGAAATCATTGAAGAATATCCGGTTATAGACGAGGCACTGATGCGTTTAGAAGGTACAATCACAACTGAAACGATGCAACAATTAAACTACCAAGCAGACGAAGAAGGCACTGAACCTGCTATTGTTGCAGAACAATTTTTAGAAGAACATAACTACTTTGAAGAGGAGGAGAATTAAAATGGATGGTAACTTATTAGTTGAACTATTTGATTACTTTACCAATAACTTCCCTTACTTGTTCCGACTCTTCTTAGACCACTTACTTATGAGTGTCTACGGTGTGTTATTTGCTGCGATTGTCGGTGTACCAATTGGTATAATGATTGCGCGTTATTCAAAACTGTCCGGTTTTGTCATCACTTTGGCTAACATTATTCAAACTGTTCCAGCCCTAGCGATGCTTGCAATTTTAATGTTAGTTATGGGCTTAGGAACAAACACCGTCATTATGACCGTCTTTTTATACGCTCTATTACCCATCATAAAAAACACCTATGCTGGCATTAAAGGTGTGGATCATAATATTACTGATGCGGGTAAAAGTATGGGTATGACACGTAATCAAGTATTAAGATTGATTGAATTACCTTTAGCATTATCGGTTATTATTGGTGGCTTCCGCATTGCCCTCGTTGTGGCAATCGGTGTCGTAGCAATCGGTTCCTTTATTGGGGCTCCTACCCTGACAGACTTAATTATCCGAGGAACTAATGCCACTGATGGTACAGTATACATTTTAGCTGGTGCGATACCCATTGCATTAATTGCGGTCATTATCGACTTCGGTCTAAGATTTGTCGAGCGCAAACTAGACCCGACTCATAACCCTGATGACAAAGAACCAAAAGCACAATCCATTAACAATTAATTTGTGAGTGGCCCATGTAGGGCTGCTCTTATTTTATAAAGAGAAAGGTCTTGATTAAGTGGCACTAATGCATATCAATTTTTACTCAAAAGTATTAGGTAAACATCATTATTTCAATATAATTTTACCCGAAGCGGATAGTCATTATGACACAGGGAGTCAAAACAAATTACTACCTACTTTAATGATTCTCCATGGTCTTTCAAGCGATTATAATTCATACCTGCGCTTTACCAGTATTGAGCGTTATGCAAATGATTATGGTATTGCAATCATTCTCCCCGACGGTGACAATAGTTTTTATACCAACATGAAATATGGCCATAGTTATGAGGATCACATCTTAGAAGTTTGGAATTATGCTCATAGCATCTTCCCACTTTCTCTAGATCGTCTTGATAATTTCCTTGCCGGACACTCTATGGGTGGTTTTGGAGCGATTAAAACAACATTCGAACATCCAGAATTATTCTCAAAAGCATGCTTCATGTCAGCAACTACAAACCCTGAAAAATTATTAAACTATAAATGGCAAGACTTTCAGATGGCTAACATAATTGGTGAGGTATCTACTACAAGAGATACGGAACTCGATATCACCACTATTATAGAAAATGGGATACTTTCAAACAATCTACCCGAACTTTATATCATGTGTGGTCAAGAAGATGAACTACACAGTGACAATCTGGAATTTGCTGATACACTTCACTCTAAAGGGGTTAAATTAAAATTTGAAGATGGACCCGGTAAACATGATTATGCTTATTGGGATCAAGGCATAAAAAAAGCAATTGAATGGATGAGCAAGTAAAAAAAGACTAGAAATAAAATCTAGTCTTTTATACATTCGGTCCATATAACCTTGGTGATTCATCAATTTCCTCACCTGTTAATATTTTATTGATTGTTTTAACCCAACTGTCTGGTGTGAATTCTTGGTCTCTAAGATTTTCAAGTAAGCCAATATTGTCGCGGTTATGGTAAAGCACCTCATTCATCTGAGCAATCGTCCAATCCAATGCTGGGCGTTCTAATAACTTAAATTCATCGTCTTTTTTGATTTTACCTTCTCTAAGTACTCTAAAGTACCAACCTGTCCGCCCACTATCTTCTATCTTTTTAGCAAGTTCAATATCGCCATGTCGTCTAGCAAGCTTCCAGCATGGTCTTCTAGGTTGCGAAACTTGAATGGTTGCCTCACCCAGTTCGTAAATATCTCCAATACATACCGATTCTTCATCCATGTGCAAGACAGCAATATTTTCTCCATTGCCACCAGGTCCAATGTCATCAGTAGCGAGTTCAACACGCCATTTTTCGTAGTGACTAACTGCATAAGCAAACAAAGCTTTTTCAGGACCACCATGGTTTTTCTTATCCTGACATTCGTCTCCTACTAAACCATTTTTCGATAAAAATACCGCTTCTTTAGTCTCTTCTTTGAATGCACCAGTCTGCCATTCTTGATCCATCTTTTCTTCTGCCTTAGGATTACCAATCGTTTTTACTTTACCAACAAAAAGTTTGTGAACTTTACCATACACTGGCATTTCTATCACTCCATTTTAAAACAATTTGTTAATCTACCGAGTGACTCAATTTCTACTGTTACAGTGTCACCGTCTTTTATCCAAGGTTTAATTGCTGTTTTATAACCTGAAGCAACACCTTCTGGAGTTCCTGTTAAAATAATATCGCCTGGCTCTAAAGTCATAAACTGGGAAGTATAACTAACTAAACTTCTACTTTTAAATATCATATCATTCGTATTAGAATCTTGTCGTAACTCACCATTGACATAAGTCTTAATACGTAATTTATGAGGTTCTCCGAGTTCTTCTAAGGTGACAATGTATGGTCCAACGGGACAGAACCCATCATAGGTCTTACCTGTTAGCCATTGGCTCGTTCTAAATTGTGATGTTCTCTCCGATACGTCATTCGCATTTGTATAACCAAAAATATAATCCATAGCGTCTTCTCTACTGACACTTTTAGCTGTCTTCCCGATTATAATCGCTAACTCACCTTCATAATCCATTGCAGTCACACCTTGCGGAATATTTATAGTACTATTATGCGCAGTGAGTGCGTTGTTAAACTTAGAAAATAGTATCGGATGTTTGGGAATATCAATTTGCATTTCCTCAGCGTGGCGTTTGTAATTTACCCCAACACAAATGATTTTTCCTGGATTAGGAACAGCTGGTCCAAGAGTGAGACTGTCATACTCTAGAAAATCCACACCTTCACCTTCAATATAAAAATCAATCAGTGCTTCAGCCTTTCCTTGATGGTTCATAACCTCTTGAATCGAACTAAAATCTTCAGATATGTCGAGTACACCTTTAGAAGTAAGTACACCTGTACGACAATCTCCTGAATCTGGATCTATAAAAGTTAGTAATTTCATATTATTACCCCATTCCTAGTTACCTCATTCTATCATAACCTTTATTTTTCCGGTCTAAAAGTCGAGGAGATTTTTACAGTATTAGAATGATACAATATTAATATGTATTAATAGGAGGATTTTTCATGAGTGTATATGTAGCAGAAACAGAAATTCAAATCTTGTATGCAGATACTGATATGATGGGCGTCATCTATCATGGTTCATATATCAAATGGCTTGAACTCGGACGTCGGAAACTAATTGAAGACATCGGTTATGATTATTTAGCGATGGAGAGAGAAGGATATTTAGCCCCAGTACACAACGTCAATATTACCTATGCCAAACCACTAAAATACAGTGATCGTGCCTTTGTCCGCACCTGGGTAGAAGAAAATACAGGTATGCGGACCATCTACGGTTTTGAAATTGTCAACGGAGATGGTGAAGTTTGTACTCACGGTACTACGACACTACTTGTAGTAAAAAAAGTTGATGGAGAGTTCAAACCAGTCGTCTTCAAGCGAGTTTTTCCAGAGTGGTACGCTAAATACGAAGAAATCAAAAAGAAATAAACAGTGTTACCGGCAAATGAGCGTATTCATCTGCCGGTACTTTTGTTTTACTGGACAAAGATAGCACTCATTGACCGGTATTTTGACTTTACCAGTCGATATAGAATTCTCATATCACTTATATTTTTTCGGACAAGTTATTAAATAAACTTAAAATAAAAAGACTCAGGAGGTCTTTTTAAATTTCTATAATTTCTAAGGCATCACGTATCTCATGAACAATATCTTTTGTCAGCCATTCTCTACGGTATCCAAGGCATGCACAAATATATTTAACGCCACCTTCAATAACTTGGTGTCGAAAGTGGATATGCCCCATAACGCTGTATTTAATATCATAGTCCCCATAAAATGTGTCAAAGTCTGACGTACCAATAAAGGCGTTGTAGTAATCAAATAAGCGGTTTGGCATGGGAACTCTAAATGCTTTATGTGTTGCGACATGGGTCATTAAAATAATTTTCTTATCCTTTATCATTTCCAAATCATGTGCAGCTTTTTCTGCAAATTCTAAAGATATCTCTGGATCGCTTTTTCCCCAATCTACACGTACTAAATCTTGCCATGTTCCACCGTAATAACTGCGTTCTTCTAGACGTGATTTAGAAAAGCGGTCACTTGCGTAAGTATAGTCGTACCAAGCGGCATTCATAACGATTGCCCAGCCGTTACCTAGATCTACAGGTTCGCCTTCTTTATAATACTTCGTGCTTTTGAAGAATTGATGTATCTCCTGTGTCGTCTTATCATCTCCTGATTGATTCCAAAAATCATGGTTGCCTGGCACAAAGTAAATCACAACGCCTGTCATTTGTTCCAGTGCCTGCATGAAACGATAAGACCGCATATGATCATTTGAAATATCGCCCGCTATCAACAACACATCGAGTGATTGACGATTCACCTCATTTGCCAAGGTTAAGGTAAAATCCTTCTGTTGTAGTTTTTCATCATTGTATCGATCAATATGCAAATCAGAAATCACACCAATTTTCATACTTCTTTTCGCTCCTGTAATATGTCGAATTATATATATTATATATGATACCCTTACAAAATTTTAATAATTCGCATCAAGAAAAAAAGCCACCGGTTTTTACCAGCGGCCGATATTCAAATGTTCTATTCACCTTCGTCATCTGATTCAGTATCTTCTGACTCTGTATCTTCTGATTCTGTGCCTTCAGTCTCTGTTTCAGTTCCTTCTGTACCAGATTCTTCTGTTTCTGTACCTTCCTCTGTACCTTCTTCTTCAGAACCGCCTCCGCATGCAGCAAGTGCCAATACGCCTACTAATGATGTAACAGTTAAGAGTTTCTTCATAATAAATTCCCTCTCCTTAAAGTAGTATAGGTTTTCAGACTGAATCGTGATGTTAGTCCTAGCTTACCCCAAAGAAATTATGGAATACACATGTTTTACAGACCCTTAACAATTTAGAAAACTTATGATCTTTTATAACTGCATTTCAGCTAAATCTGCACCTCAAACTAGACATCCCAAGTCTCCCTGTTCTCACACATATCCCAGAACATATACTCGTACTTACTCGTCTTTACAACAATATCTTCCAAGACCTTCAGCTCACGTTCAGGCTTCCCTTCGGCCAAGCGATTCATAAGTTTCATAGCATTATTATTTAAGGCAGTAAACTCCGCATCAGAATACATATCTACCCATTCTTTGTATGGATTCTTATCATGGTTATACTGCTCTTTTAAATGACTGCCAATAAAATTATAAGACCAAGCACAAGTTAATAAACATGCAGCTACAACAGCAGCATCTCCGCGCTGAGCATGATTTAGCATATAAGATGTATAAGCCGTATTCACAGCTGATGCTTCTGTCTCCAACAATTCATCCTCAGATATACCAAAGCGTTTTGAAAAAGATCGGTGTAAATCCATCTCCCCGAACAAAGTCCCATGTAATAACTCTGTAAACAAGTTCATCGTCTCTAGATCTGGTGCCTTCTCTGCACCAATCGCCATTAAACGAGAATACTCCACAAGATAGACGTAATCCTGCTTTAACCAGTGCTGAAACTTCTCATTATCAAGCGAGCCATCCCCTAAACCTTTAACAAAAGGATGTTCCAAATAAGAAGACCAAATCCCTTCCACACGCGTCCATAAACGTTCAGTAAACATTAAAACTCCCCTTCCGACCAGACAAGATAAAAACCCGAACCTGTTGAGAGGTCCGAGTCCATTAGAAAGGTGTCGCCAAAATTTATCGACACAGACTTCCCTAACGCAGGTCCTAACCTACAGGTTCAAAGGGTCGATTGTTCATCTCTCAGCACAAAAGTGCACCCCTAGTCTTTATTATTTAATTTGTAGGTGAGCAAAAAGGCAAAACTTAACACCCAAAAGTTTTTGAGGGAAACTCCATCGAAAGAGATAATCATCACTATGATTGTCCATCAGTCGTTTGATTCGAATTCTTAAATCGTAACAGATAAATAAAACGTAAATTGTAATCCATCAAATTCTCGATTTAAAATAGGTCTCTTTCTACCAATACATGACTTATATGCTTGTTAGTGTGACGTCAATCGTTTCAGTACTGTTAAATTTATCGATTAAGATTGATTTTTTGTTAACGAGTGTTTCAAGTTCTGACAGATATTCTTTGATCTCATCTTCATTGATGATACCCTCTTCAACAATACCTACCCCAGATATAGTCTTAACACGTTCACGACCATAGCCAAAAGTAATATTGTTCTTTATATTGTTGATGATACCACGTTCAATTTTCAATGACTCTAAGGCACTAGATGCGGTTATTTCAGTGCCGTCAAGAACCACTGTAGCTGTAGAATTTTTGTGGTGAATTGCTGTTTTTAAAGTTACTAAATCATTTCTCAATTGCTTTACTTTAGCTAGTGATTCATTAACTTTAGAAAGCTTATCTGCATGATCAATTTTTTCATTGTTAACCGAAATAGGCACTCGGTACTCTGTACTGAATTTCTCATATTCATTAGCGAGTTCGGTTCTAAGATTACTTACAGTAAAAATTGCTTCTTGTAGAGTGACTGTTGTCATCATAACCTCCAAATTTCATTCTTTATTTAACATTATCGATTAGTACAATCTTTTGCAAATAATTAAACAAAAAAACCAACTCTTGTAGAGTTGGTTGAAACAGCCGACAACGAGAATCGAACTCGTATTGCAGCCTTACCATGGCTGTGTTCTACCATTAAACTATGTCGGCATAAGTAATCAATACACTTTACTATAGTATAAATGGCAAATTATTTCTAGTCTATTTATAAGAAAATAAGAGAACACAGCATGTTGTTTAAAAGTCTTACTTAAAAGTTTTATATAAGAAGTCCAAATCTTCTTTTATTGCACTTATATCATTACCAAGATCATAGTTATATTCAAGAACTAAGTCCGCTTCTGGTGTATACATATTATACAATTTAACAAAGTCTTCAAAATCTAATGAACCATCATGAATTCTATTATGATCATCTCTCCCTTCAACATTATTATGCAAGTGATAATGCGTAATTTGCTCCTTTAAAGAAGAAATAATATTTTCAAGACTCCAGTTATTAGCATTAACGTGGCCAATATCGATAAGTAGATTATTTCCCTCTTCTTTACACATACTTATAAATTCTTCTTCATCAAATAGTACATTATTTTTAGCATAGACCCCTGCATTTTCAACGAGGATTTCAACATCAGATTCTTTACAAATGTCATCCAATTCATGAAGATTTTTTTGACTTTCAACTATTGATGAAGCTTTATTCTCATCAGTAATTTTTTTGTTATTATGATGAAAAACAAGATGCTTGATATTTAAGTCTTCACAGATTTCTAAGGTTTGTTCAATCTGGTCTATGGCATATTTATAAGCATCTGTACCTTTCTCTGCACTATGCTCCACCTTAAAATACGGACCATGCATGGACAAGGGTCTGTCTTTGATTAGCGATTTAATTTCGGCTAATTCATCTTTAAATCTTTTATCTTCAAAATTCGGGAACAGTTCAAGTCCAAAATCGAATGTATCATAATCAACTAGTAATTCTTTTAGTGGCTTAAAGCCAGTAGTAATAAATGCGTTTGTACTAAGTAAAATATTCATTATAAATCCTCCATCAAATATTTATAGTTTGTTTCTGTTTCTTTATCAAAGAAGTGAACATGTTCTCGATTAACGATAACCGACACCTCGTCTTGATTAATGATTGTGTTAGACATTACAATAATTTCTGTTGCACCAATTTGAATGGTGTGAGCGACCTCTGCTCCAAAATTTTCTCTAAAAATGACTTTCCCTTTGATGTCCCCATCATCATTTTCACTAATCTTCATATTTTCCGGTCTAATACCGAGATATACTTTCTTACCTTCTAATTCTTTGCCCACTCCATTGATACTACTAATATCTATGGATTGTTCATCGAAACAGAACTGCTTATCTTTAACAAAACCATCAAGAATATTCATTGGTGGTGAACCAATGAACTGAGCTGTAAACAAGTTCCTTGGTTGATGATAGACGTTATAAGGCGTATCTACCATCTGAACTTCACCCTTATTTAAAACGACGATACGATCTCCAAGTGCCATCGCTTCAACTTGGTCATGAGTCACATAGACAAAAGTCTGTTTAAATTCTTCATGAAGCTTTAATAACTCTCTACGAGCCACTACTCTTAGTTTTGCATCTAGATTTGATAAGGGTTCATCTAGTAAAAAGTAATTTGATTGCTTCACTGTTGCTCTAGCCAAAGCCACTCTTTGCCTCTGACCCCCAGAAAGATCTTTAGGCATACGCTTTCTATACTGTTCTAATTCCAGCATTGCTAAAACTTTCTCTAAACGATTTTCTCTATCAGTTTTAGATACTCCATTACGCTTTAATGCATAGAGAATATTTTTCTCCACACTCATATGGGGATATAAGGCATAGTTTTGGAAGACCATAGCAATATTTCTTTCTCCAGATGCTAGATGTGTTACATTTCTATCTCCAAGAAATACTTCACCACTAGTGATTTTTTCAAGGCCTGCAATCATCCTTAATATAGTCGATTTACCACATCCAGAAGGGCCAAGAAATATAGTTCTCTCCCCTTCTTTAATCTCTAGATTCAAATTATCTATTACGGTATTGTCACCATAACTTTTGTTTACGTTTTTTAAAATAATTGATGTCATTAACTTACTCCTCACTTAATTCCGCTAGATGAAAAAGTATTTATGATGTAACGTTGGAAAATTAAATATAAGATCAATGGAATCGCCATTGTTATCACAGATAAAGCCATAGCTACCGTAAAGTTTGTCCCACCCTCTGAACTTACAAATAGCTGTAAAGCGAGTGGCAGTGTATAACTATCTCTAGAACGTAGCATTAGAAGGGGCCAGACATAATCATTCCACGCCAAGATAAAAAACCAAATTGCTGTTGAAGTTAGTGCCGGTCTGACAATTGGTAATACATGATCCTTCATAATATTAAAAGTAGAGATATTATCTACTTGAGCTGCCTCAATTAAAGGTTTAGGAATGTTTCTCATTGCTTGCGTTAACATAAATATTCCTATGGCATCTGCTAATTGTGGGAGAATAACTCCCCATACACTGTCAATTAGGTCAAAATGAGAAACGATTAAATAGTTGGGTATCATAGTGACTGTAAAAGGAATAAAAATGGTACTGATTAGTAAAAAATATGTTGCTTTTTTAAATTTAAAATTAAAATATGTCAATGCGTATGCTGCCAGCAAAGAAGTTACTATTTTGAAAAAAGTGATGATGCTCGCAATGACAAAGGTATTCAATGTAATCTTAAACAATGGAATTGTTTCATATAAACCTTGATAATTCTCGAGAGTAAATGAATTAGGAATTAAATTAATTGTTGACACGAAGGCGTCATTTAAATGTTTAAAAGAGTTTGATACTGCAAATAAAATTGGATATAAGGCAACCACTATAAAAATAATGATTAGAATGTGCCATATAAACTGTCTAATTTTCATAATATACATTCCTTTCTACAAATATGAATTGCATTGCAAGAAGAAACATAAATATGATTAAAGTAATGACAGAGCTTGCTGCTGAGACTCCTGTATTAAATAGATCAAATGCTTCATGATAGGAGTGATATATTAGGTTGCTACTGTGGTAGTTAGGACCACCTTGTGTGACAACTCTAATCGGAGTAAATACATATTGTAGCCCCTGCACAATGGTCATAATTAATATGTAAAAACCTGTTGCTGAACTCATCGGTATGATGATATCTGTAAAAATTCTAAATTTAGATATTTTATCCACCTTAGCTGCTTCAATAATTTCAGTTGGTATCCCGACAATTCCTGAATAGAGCACAATAAAGTTATAGCCAAATACTTTCCAAGCTACGATTAGACTCAGAACGACAATAACCATACCTTCAGTTACTGTCCAATTCGGTATAGATAAACCAAACCAAGCTAAAACGATGGCGACCGGTCCTGATACTGGATTCAAAATCCAAAGAAATAACATGGAGCCAACAACTAGAGAAATTACGGAAGGTGTAAATATCGCAACCTTGTATATACCTTTATTTGATTTAATTAAATGAGCGATAATATATGCCATTATGTAGGTCAGTCCTGTATTAAGAATAATAAAAAGTAAAATATATATGAAGGTTTGGACTATAATTCTTCTAAATGTTGGATCTGTTAATAGTGCCTTATAATTATCTAAGCCTACATATGTTTTATTTGGAGATATTAAGTTCCAATCAAAAAAACTTAAATAAATCGTATAAACTAATGGCCCTACTGTAAAAATAGCTAATAGTAATAATGCAGGTGCCAAAAGTAGTATATTTATATACTTTTTACTCACCAAAAAGCCTCCTTATTTTAAAGCTACAGGAGATTGAATGGTCAATCTCCTGTCTTTAAAATTATTCTAAAAGATTGTTGATTTCTTCTTCTGTATTAGATACTGTTTCCTCAACATCTACATCTCCGCCTAGGATAATATCTCTCATATCTAATAATTTTTGTTCCGCTTCTAAGCCAGAATCTCCTGGGAATGAAGCCCACGGAACCATGGCATCCATCTGCTCAATGGCTGGGATCATTAGCTCATTTTCTTCTAAAAATGTTTTTAATCCTTCCTCACTATCCGATACGCCTTCACGTGGTGGCACATAACCCGTACCTTTAGTCCACTCGGCAATAGATTCCACACTGTATAAATATCTCATGAACTCCCAAGCGGCAGCTTGCTCATCTTCCTCTTGTGCTGTAATTGACAACATCGCTCCACCTGCTGGTACACGCTTTTCTTTTCCTTCCCAAGTCGGTGACTGTATTGCAGCAACATCAAATTGTGAATTTGATTCGACATTATTACGCTGTGCAATTGTCGTATAAAGCATGCCGACATTACCGTCAATAAAACTCTGAATGCCTTGATCCCATCCAATGTGTAGCGCTAGATTATCATTGACAAGGTCTTGATAATATTGGAATACTTCAATACCTTCTTCAGATGCGAAACTCGCTTTCCCATCTTCTATAAAGTTAGCACCATTACTTTCAACCATTGCTTGTTGACCCCATGAATCTGCTGGTTCTTGAATATAGACACCATACTTACCTGTAGTTTCATTAATTGCCTCAGAATATTCTCTGACTTCTTCCCAAGTTGTTGGGCCTTCAACATCTAAGCCAGCTTCTTCTAACAAATCTCTATTGATATATAAAACTGGGCTACTTAATGAATAAGGAATACCGACTTGATTTCCTTCTGTATTTTGACCAAGTTCTAGAATATTAGGTAAGAAATTATCTTCTAAAAATGTACTGTCTTCATCATGATAATTATCAATCACTTCCTGAGGTTCAACATACTCAAAATTCTCAGAGAAGTAATCTAAAAATGCCCACCCAACTTGTACAACTGCTGGCGATTTTCCTGAAGCAACTTCAGCTTGCATATTAGACATTAATCCTGCATACATATCTGGATTGTATCTCGCGATAACTTCTACATTATCGCTCTGTGCATTAAAATCCTCGACGAGTTGGTCGACAGTATTTCCACCTTGTGTTTCTGCATTGACGTGCCAGTATTCAATGACAGTTTTCTCTTCGGTTTCCGCTGATGCCTCATTTGATTCATCACTATTTCCACAAGCTGCAAGTGACAGAACAAATAGTGACATGAGTAACAATAAGTATTTCTTTTTCATAAAAATTTAAACCTCCATATATTTTTCAACTAGATAGTCGTTTAACTGATCAAGGTTATAAACGGTAATATTATGTACTGTTTGCTGATTAAAATGATTAATGTGTATTGAATCGATGCCAGAATCCACAGATGCTTGTATATCATTATGATAGTTATCCCCAATTTTAATAATATTATGCCCTGGAAATTTTTTAGCGATTTCTTCTATATGATTCCTAAGTTCAACGGGCTTCTTTGCATCAAAGATATACATATCAAAGTCGCCATTAAGGTTTAAATAATCTATAAATGGTGTCGCACTCACTTCCGGTGAGTTTGTCATTAATACCTTTGGTAACTTTAGATTCTTAATCGTATTGATTAGCTCGAAGTTGATTGAAATCTCCTGATTATTAATCATTTTTTCTCTTGTTTTAAGAAATGCTTGATGATTATCTTCTTCGGAAATATTATATTTATCTGCAATATAAAAGAGGATTTGCCATACATCACCAAGCGCTTTTTCTTTGTATAAAAATTCTTTTTGATCCGGCATAGAGAATTGCTCAGCAATCTGCTTATAATCCTCCAACATCTCCGCTCTTTTACTTTCCACAACTGTTAAATTATTAATATATGTGTCGATAAAATCTTCCGAGTAATATAATGTGCCATCCATGTCAAATACTAATACGTCGCTAGTCACAGAGTTTCTCCTTTAATATATATTTACTTTTAAAGTGTGGCGCCTATCATTCCCTCCTTAAAATAAGAGAGACCAATACTGACATTTCAACTGAATGTCAATATTGGTCTCTCTATCGCACCATTTGCTATTCACTTTTCAATAATTATAATAACTAGTGAATATTAATTTTTGTTGATTATTTTGTTAATAATTGTTAGAAATATATTTCCACATATTAATATTAGAAGTGGAGACAGCTTCTGCACCATGTTCAAGCGCTCTTTCAAAAACGTAATCGTAATTGACTAAGCCACCTGTAATGATTGGTATATCTGTATGCTTTTTTATTTCAGGAATTAAATCTGAAACTAGAGCGGGCATGATTTCTAAATAGTCAGGTTGATTTTTTTCTAAACCTGCCAAAGTTAAGTTCAACATTCTAGTATCTACTATAAATGACCTTTGTACGACTTCTAATTTTTCTTTGTGTGCCCTTTTAATATGACCGGACCTCGTTGTGATTATACCTTTAGCTTTAACATTATTCTTTAAATACTTAAAAGCATAGTCATCGACCTTCAAGCCATCTATATATTCTAAATGAATATAACACGGAATGTCCTCGTCATTGAGCTGCTTGACTATGTGCTCTAAATTACTAATGTTACCAAATAAAACAAATACACATTTCAAGTTTTCCTTAAATTTAATTGCCTTTTCTAATTGTTTAAAATTTAATACTGCAGCGATTAGTTTTTTATCTGCTTTCATTTTTTCCCTCCATATTTAGTCCTAACTAATCCTCTATAAACTTCGCAATGATTGTGCCAATTAATAAGGCCCATATTGGTGCACTGATATAAAAGTAAGTAATGCCTGATGCTGAAATAATAAAAGCAAAAATCACACTCATAGTATATTTAGGATTGGAAAAACTCCGTTTTAATGTTGAAGAAAATACTCCGATTAAGACAAAACCAGTCAGTATTGCCATCAATGATGCTGGTAGATCAAACATTAAAGGAACCAATGCCCAAGCGAATACTGCAAAGATAATCATGACCACACTTGAAATAACTGAAGAAATGTAACGTTTTGATTTTTCTCCTGAGGCATGATCTGACGCAATAGTCGTCATCATTCCACCAACATTGGCAGATTGTCCGCCAAAGATAGTGGCACCAAGTGAAGCAATTCCACTTGCCGTCAAAATATTGTTGACTGGGACTTTATAGCCATTACTTTCCAAAGCACCAATGGCAGGTGTCGCATCATTTGATAGTATTAATAAAGTTAAAGGCAATGTGATTGAAATGATTGCGGAAATAGAAAATTCGGGCACAGTAAAGGTAGGAGCAACCGGAGTGGTACCTATCGCCGAAAAATCGAAATGATTCAAGACAAAATACATAATCACCGCTGTAAATACACCCGCTAACATTGGTGGAATAATTAAATCCCATTTTCTAAAAATAAAAAACACTAGAATCGTAGTCAGACCTATAGCTGGCATTTCTATAGCTGCAGGTATGATTCCAAATACGTACGATGAAATAATACCTGCCAACATCGCAGCAATAATTTCCCGGGGAATCCAGCTCATCACTTTTTTAAATATCCCTGATACACCAAATAAAATGACGATGAGTGCAGTAATGATATAACTACCGACAAGCTCTTCAAAAGTGAAATATGGTGTCACTGTGACTAAAAATGCAACACCTGTAATAGAGTGTGCGCCGACTATAGGCATCCGGTAGTAAAGGGACATAATGAGTCCAAGTAGCGCACCAAAAATATGTACACCATAAAACCAAGTGATTGTTTGTTCATGACTGATCATACCCGCATTTGCCGCTTCAATTACCATAACGGGTGGACCGATAATACCTAGCATTCCAGTCATCAAACCACCTGCAATATTATCTCTGTTTATATCATTTAATATTTGTGGTTTGTATATACTATGTTTCATAAAAAAGTCTCCTGTCTACTAATAACATAATGCTATCACTACTATAAATTTTGTCTAGTTATATTGAGATATTAAGACCATATATAAATAATTCAACCCTCTCATATATAATATGACAGGGTTGATACAAAAGTTTTACCCTCAAAACTAAGCCGAACGTTAGCAATTCTTGAGGCATCGCGTGAGCCTGTAGTCTCACACAGATGCTATTCGAGGCTGCTGAAAAACCTTTAAGATGTTATGGCAATAAGATTTAATTGTGAAGAAAAGAAGCATTATCCAGAAAAACATTCTGATAATGCTTCTTTTTATGTGTATGAGCGTGATCTACTGTCTATTTTTCGTTAATTAGTTTGATTATTCTTTTCATATTAGTGACAAATATTGTGGATGCTCCCTGAATATTCATGCCAAATAGACCCGAGCTGTGTGCTTTTTTATACCCGTGTCGATGTTTTAATTCACTATTTTTCGCTTCAATTTTATATCGCTTTTTGGATAACCGTTTAAACCCTTCGGTTTCCTGAAATGCTTCCTGAGAGCTGTGTTCTGAAGATTTTATTCTGACAGAATAGGTTTTAGTTTTCGCACCTTCCCTGTAACACCCTTCACGTAATGGACATACCTTACATTTTTCTACGCCAAAGAAGTATTTTAATTGATCATTCCGGGCAGTGTCTTTCTGTTTCTTAACCCCTTTGTGGATAGCTAAATGTCCGGCTGGACAGACAAACATATCTGCGTCTTTATTAAATTCAAATTCTTTGTCTGAATGACGTTTACCGTGAGTAATGACGGGATGTAATCTTGAAATCAACTGTAGATTTCTTTCCTGTGCGTATATAAGGTTTTGTTTACTCGAATAAGCTTTGTCTCCAACTATATGATCTACTGTAGTTCCATTTCTTTCACTTGTTTCGATGAGTGACTGAAGTTGCTTCGTATCACTCTGATTTCCAGTTGTAATGACTGCTGCTGTGATGATTCTTTCATCAGACATCGCAATGTGCGTTTTATAACCGACGAAGGAGTGGTCTGCCGCTTTATATCCTTTACGTGCATCAGGGTCTTCGTTAAAGTGATTATCATCGCTAATATCTTCAATAACCTCTTTAACATGGTTCATCTTTTCCTGAATCGCTGGAATCTGATTGATTTGTGGTTTATTTTTAATCACATCTATAATGTTATGAGTGTAATCTATAGTATCTTCTAAGCGGTCTGATGTCGGTTTCTCAGGAAATTCTGTTTTAATTGATTCATCATACTGGTAGATTACCTTCCTCAAAGACTTCGCATGTTCCTGTATAGACTCTGACGCAGACTTTGATTTAAAGCGAGATACAGTATGTGTAGAGTCCACAATCAATGTATGGCTAGTCAATACATTATGTTCTAAAGCCAGCTCAACAGTTTTTTTAATAAGTAAATCCAATAAATTTACATCTTTTAATCTTAATTTCCTAAATTTAGTAAGTGTACTTTCGTGGGTTCTGTTGCAAAGTAAAAAATATAGCTAACCACTAATTTATCATGTCAGTGTTCGCTTTCATACAGAAGACTCCTTTTTGTTAAAATTATACTATAAATTCAACTTTGCAACAGAACCAAAAATTCTAACAATTATTCCAGAGAATAAAAAAGCTACAGAACACTTTAAGATTTTAATACCTGGCGAAAGCTCTATAGAATCTTCTCTGATTTTAAATCAAACTTGGAAATACTCTTCTCTAAGAGAATATCTTACCACACAACAATTTTTGCTAGTAATATATGAGAAAATCGGTAAAGATGTATTCTTTAAAGGAGTAAAATTTTGGAGAGTTAATAATGAAGATTTAGAGGGTATGATTAGAGATACTTGGTTAAAAGTAAAGTCAATTATTTCTAAAGGTGTGACCTTGAAGTATGTGAAGCGTAATAAACCAACAAAAACAGGTAAACTTTATGAAGTTCATAGTAACCTCCCAGGCATTCAATCAAAATCGGCATTGCATGTAAGACCATCAGCTACAACAGCTTGTTATTATAATAATCCGAGGCTAACAATGGAATTGCCTACACCTTCAAAATGGATAAACAAACCCATTTCAACTGATTGGGTTGAGGGTTCCAAACCTCTCAACTTACCATCTGAAGAACTTACATCTAATTACATGACAAAACAAGCATGGTGGTTAAACTCTGATAATATGTATAGTCAAGTAAAAGAATTTTTTGATTAAAATATAAAGCCCGTTCAAATTCATTTTGAACGGGGGTTACATCTCAGAGAGAAGTTATAATCTGAATTACTATCTCATTGAAGAATAGATACAGTCGGTTTTAATATCTCTGTATTAATTTGATTAATCTGTTTGAAAATTTCTTCTAAAACAGGAACTACTATGCTATTTCCAGTCAATTTGTACAGTCTTGCATTAGATAGAAACTTTTTCCCAGACAAAACTTCCAAATCATTTTCAATTATTGTGTCAAAGTCATTCTCTTTAAACCCCATCAATAAGAAACATTCTCTAGGAGTTAAATTTCTGTATTGACTTCCTGTTTTTATAACCTCTTTTTCAAACTTAATTATTCCTGAGTTTGGATTTCTATCTTGTTTAGTTGTTAACGTAGCTGCATTTAAATGTTCATTTGCTAATCTATCCACTGCGAGTATTCTATTGTTTTCCATTATTTTTTTGCGAGATTCTGTAAAATTTGGTGTTGCTAAAATAGCTTCATGAAGATATTGATTATTATCGTAATCTAATCTTAAATAATCACTAATATTCTTAGTTTTTAATAAATCCACATTTTCTAGATTATTCAAGCTAAAATAATGATCAACGTTACTCTCAATAATTGGAGTTTCACAAAGAACACTTATCATAAATGTCCTTTGCCTATCTTGTGCAACATTAAACTTATTTGAATTTAATGTATAAACTTGATTATAATACCCTAAATCCTCTAAAAACTTTTTCCAAAGATTAAAATTGTCAATATGATGCCTCGATAGTATTGCACTAACATTTTCCATTAATAAAAATTTTGGAAATGGTTTGTTCTTATTACTAAAATCTTTTAGTAATCTCTCTATTTCCCATAATAGACCCGATCTATTACCTACACCTTTAGTAATACCAGAAAAATTGTTATGCCAAAAACTACTTACAGATAAATCTTGACATGGAAATGAATACGTCAGTACGTCGATATCATTAGGCAATTGATCTGCATTTACTGAAGTAATATCTATAAGGTTGTTTGTTCTTTCTATAGCTGCAAGAAGAGATTTTAATTGAACCGTAGGCATTGCCATCATAGCTCTTCTAGTTATAGGATCTTTGCCATTACTACTTAGGTTATAAGTAGTGAGCTTATCAACTATAGATTCTTTATGATGTAATCTATAATCTTTTAGATTCTGCTTACCATTATGTAAAATATCATATGTATATATGGCACTAATCTCCCAATCTACTGTTGCAGACACCTCATAATCTATCTTTATATTCTTTAGAGCCTCTACTTGGCTTCCTATGCCACTGAATGCCTCTACTACCTTTAGCATAGTAATTCTCCTTCTGTTAGATCAATTTACAATTGTAAACTGATTAGACCTCGTTCTATATATTTAAATTTAATTGTTTCCAAATTCATCCTTCTTAGAGCAGCATAATCAATTACATCATCACTGTCAAGTGAGAGTATCGATAAAAGAATTGAATAAAAATCATAATAATCATGTAATACATGTAACTGTCTACCAAATTGACCACTTCTAATAACTTTAAGTCTTAACTCATCAATTTCCATTGTACCTTCTTCTCCTATTGGAAGGCACTTGTCAAAAAAAGTTAGGTTCTTGTCAATATCTAAATAAGAATTATTCCTATTTCTCAATCCTCTATTAAGACCATTGCTAAAAATTAAAGCTACCTCTGTGTATTCCTCATCATATTCGTATCTTTTAAGTTGATGATTTGTAATAAAATCTCTATTAATATTACTTAATTTACTTTCATTCTCAGTTTGTTCTTGTAAAGGTATTTTTGAACTGAATAATAATAAATTGTCTGTCAATAAGTCTTCACTTAAACAGTAAACAGATTTGTCAATGAATTCTTTTATCAAATCCATACAATCTTGATTTACTAAAGTCATAATTTCATTATTATTTACAAATCCAGAATAAGAAAAGTTCGCTGATCCAATAAAACATTCTGTCGGATTTCCATCTCTTAACCATTGGTATATTTTCATATGTGTGGGTGGAGATTCTAACTGGAACTTAACAACTATGTTATTATCTCTCTCACAGATTTCTTTGTATAATTCATAATCAATTTTAGGAATGCCTTGAGATGCCATTCCTAAAACTAAAGTAATCTTTATATCAGGTAACTTTGTTATAATATCATCTAAAAATTTTGAAGAACCATAACCGCTTATTATTATTAATTCATCATTTCCATTTTCAAAAGGTTCTTTTAACAATTTACTTATCAAGTCTGACTTATAGATCATTAAACATTAACATCCTTAAATAATCTGTGAACGTATTCAGTAATTTCACCTTCGGATAATTCAGGACTAATAGAAGGAATTCTAGCATTATTTAAAATTAATACTTGTCTAAATTGTGCTCTTGGTTCTTTGGATTTCATAGATTCTTCTTTGTATTGGTACATAATTTCTCTGTATAATTGCATATTATAACCTTGCCCTGGTCTTTCAACTAACTGCATAATAGTATCTGTAGAATTACCTTTTAAAATTTCAAATGTTTCGTCCGCATTGTTTTTCCATGATAGATGTATATACCACCAAATAGATTTTAGCCACAATCTTCTATTGCTAGAGTAAAATCTTTCCGCGTTAAATCCACCCCATCTTATATAAACTAAATCTGGGATTATTTCTAATTGTAAGAATCGCCATACTTCATCATTAGAAGCATCTCTTTGGCTAAAATCATATTTACTATTTAATAATTGATACATTTCAATTCCAAAACTCAAGTCTAAAAGATAGCCTTGCTTTTCTAAACTATCAAGTGAGTACTCTTCAAAAACTTTATCTTGAATATTTACAAAATCATTTCTTAACGTCTGATATTGATCTTTTGCTTCAAAAGAAGCCAACCCATCTTGCCCTTTGTTCAATAATAAATTAAAATTTTTTTCAGCGGTACTCTTACTGTAGTTTAGAGATTCCCATTGCATATAATTAACCCACCATTTCATCTTCAAAATTACTTTGTAAACTGTAGTTAATACTTTCTAAAGAATTAGTGTCTATACTATAGGCTTCAATCCAATAATTAACTACTCTAGTAATACTTTCTTCTTCTGCAGAAACTGGATCATACAAATTATCATTAAATGCTTTGTATATAATTTGCGCCATTACATTAGTCATAATCTCAAATAATAAAAATCTTGAGGGTTTTGCATCTTTAAAAATATAATCATACATTTGATGTTTTACGTTAATTTCTAAACGAATGTTTTCTAAATCAAAATTTTCGTTATTTAAATCTGTCCAATTCATCACTAGCTTCCAAAGTGGTTCACCCTTCCTCTGTACTTCTACAATTGGGAAGGCAGCACCATCACCATCAACAATTATTTCGAAATTATTTATTACACCTAAATTTATTCCCTGTTCATTAGCAAACCCTAAATTAGTTGTTTGGTTATTTTTACTGAAGAAGAATATTTCTATAAATACACTACCTCTTAATGTAGATGGTGCAAAACTATAATTAAAATCAAAAGTAAGTTCCGACATTGTATTATCAAGTTCATAACCTAAGTCAATATTTTTGGAGAATTGTGCTGATTTACTATATATCTTCACCCCTAAAGCAATACTAGAATTATGAGGTGCTATTCCTTCATCTCCAAAAAGTGTTTCAACATTATTTAATTTAAAAGTTCTATGAATATTAAGTTCTTTCTCATCAGGCTCCCAATATTCTGGTACTGATCCCAAATAATATTTTTCAAATTCATTGTTGTCTATCGTGAGTTTTATATTTTCTCCTTTCTCTTCGTAAGAGAAAGTCGTATCTATAATTTCAATATTAATCTTATCTAACAACTGATTGTTTAAAGTTTTGTATAAAAATAAAGAGTTTTTAATCATTATGGCTCACCTCTTTAACTTGGAACACCGGGTTAATAGTTCCATCATTTACCTTCACCTTAATTGATAGTGTTATATCGACTTTTTCATCATCTTTATTAACAATCTCAATTCTATTCGGATTAGAAAAAGCACTTTGAACAACATCTAGATTATCCATATCTAAATCTATTAAACTCTTATTAATAGTTGTTTCATTAACTGTTTGGATTTTTGTATCTATGATTTCAAAAGGATAATTAAGATTCATATCTTTCACCCACTGATGATAACTATAAACTCTTGTACCCATATTAATATCTATATCTATAACTGATGCCGTTCCTTGGTTTAGAGAGAGGTTTGCGTTCACCAACATAGTACTGTCTTCAATAATTTGAGTACTTAAAATTTCAAAATATATTTTACGGTTACGAGCATTACCTGCTCCAGTATTTCCCCCACCCTCAACGGCAGGTTTCCCTGTTCTTCCTTTTTTAGTAGAAGGTAAAATCAGATTTCCAAGTTTTCTACCTAACATCGATGCTTTACTATTTTTACTTTCTTCGACACGATCTCCATACTCTTCATTTAATACTTTTGAAACATTTCCCCTGATTCTAGAGACTATGGTAGTCTTTTTGTTATTTACAATAACATCTTGCCAAGAAGCGTGATCTGCATTTTCAGATTTCCTTAGATAATCATCAAGATACATTATCTCATTTTGGAAATCTTCATGTAAAACTTGTTCACTCCTAGGGACGAAAATCCCTAATACAATTTTGTTTTCTAATCTTGGTAAGTTGTGTGACCATGTTCCATTTACATCATAATCTATTATCATTGCCGGCTTTCTTGTATAAGCAATAATATTCGAGTTTAGCTCTTTAATATCTTCATCTCTGGAATAACCTAAAAATTTTAATGGATGTGGCTCATTGTCTGGAGGAACTATTCTTAGTTCTTCTTTATCCAGTGTACAATAAGCTAAATCTCCAACTATTTTGTTAGAGTCTTTTTCTAAAGCCATTCTATTCAATTCTATGTTTTTTATATTAAAATTATCTGTCTCGCTACCTAGATTGGGTTCGTCTTTTGCACGTAATGCATAACTATAAAGTTCACGAAGTTTTTGAAAAAATGTTGGAAAAGTACTTGGGTATAATCCTTTTCCATTTAGCGAAACATTTAAATATGACCCATAATATTTTTGGTAATCTTTATTGAACACTCTTACTCCATACCACTTTTGGATTGCAATTTCTATTCTTGATTCTAGGTCTTGTTCCCACCAATTAGAATTGACTTCGTTATTATCTTCATGTTTCATATCGTGAGATTCAATTCGTTTTTCATTAATATAAGGAATAATGACTGTAGTACCAGTTTCATCTTCACTATATGGTTCAATATTAAAAATATCTAAAATTTCATGTATTTCAGTTTGATCAGTGATTGGATATGTATCTGAGTAATTATCATTATCTGTTTTCCAACCCCACCAAGCAATTCCTCTAGAGTTATTTTTCAACAAGGAATCGCTTTTATTACTTTCTTCAATTAAAGATGCTGCTAATCTTTCTTCATACTTTCCATTCTGTAATTTTACTCGTGTGTAGTAAATTACAATACCATTTCCTAGCCTAAAAAAACTGGTTTTACCTAATCCCCAAGAACCTCCTGCTCCAGATTGAGTTTGGTTCATTGATATACCGTATATTAACTTATATATCTTACTTTGTTGAATATCATGATTTTCATCATCCCTTATGGCCCCTGTGAGACCTGACGTATTTTTATCTGATAAGTAGATTGCCTTAGGATTAACATTTCCATATCTAGAAACTAAAATATCAGTTATACCCTCTAGTTGTTTTGATAGTTTTTCATTGCTAAATTCTTTCACACCTACATCTATTATTGTTTCTTTTTGATTTGGTAGTGTTGCATCTAAACTATTTTGTATTGCTTCTCTTATAAATAAATCAATTAAAGGAAGAGATTCATTTTGTAATAGTCTAAGTAAACTATGGCCTGATTCGCCCATTCTTTCTTGTTTTGTTAACTGTACTTTCAAATCCTCACTCCTCTACATAATCTTCATCTGAGTTATCAATATTGATCATCAAATTTTTCGCCAAATTTTGACCTACTGATTTTCCAGGTATCATTATACTTATAGCTATAATATCTTGTGAGAATTCTAAGTTTGTTCTCTTATTTTTTTCACCAACTATCTTGGGCTTCGAATCTTTGTTGATTCTATAAATTACGAGTTGGGGTATATGATCAATGTTGTTATCTCTCCTAATTTGTCGAACTTCTTTCATACTCAATGTTCTGGTATGTTTACTATCCTTTCCTTCTGTGATGTCTGATAGCAAATCTCGTGGAGCTCTTAGTGAACCGATGTTAACCAACCTTGGATTACCTTTCTTATCTATTAATACTGATCTATCCACATTTGCTACCCCATAACCATGAACCACCCAATCAGAATTTTCTGGATTCTTTCTAATTTCTCCTTTAGAACTCAATACCACATTCCACCTATCGTAACGGGCATCACCCTCGAGAGAATCACACCATTTCACTAGAGCTTTTAAGTTACTAAACATGATGTCTTGTTTGGGAGCTGAATATTTACTTAAGAAGCTTGTCTTTAATACCTCAAAATCTACATTCTCCCAAACTAACCTAGAACCATTCTTAATCGGTTTACCAAGTTTATTGAAAAATCCATTTGTAATATCAATATTATCATTCAATAATTCTGGTTTATCTTCAAATAATATAGTTTGTTTATTTATACCCTGAAAATCCAAATCAGTGTGTTCTGCACCTTGTTGTTTGTTCTTAGAAGTTACTTGTATAAGTTTATTATTAGCTGAATTTTTCACCATAACACCATAATCACTAGGTGTTGCATTTTTTTCAGCATATTCTTCTATAGTCTCTCTCAATTCTTGATCTAATTGAGCTACAAATTTGAATCTATCGCGTGCTGTTTCATTCATCCAAATTCTCGGATAAATTTCATATCCTTTTCTATAACCAAACCAACGACCCATTTGCATTAAGGTATCTGACATAAAAGTATTTCTCATAAAATATGAAGTTGTTAACCCTTCCAATGTTAATCCCCTAGAAAGGGTATTACCACCAATAACTATAAATAAGGTAGCATGCTTAGGTTTGTTTTTACCTTCTGGGTATACTATTCTGACATGCTCATTAGGGCTATATTTTGCTGCACTGTTATCGATACACAAGTGTATGCCTTTGTGAAACTTCAAAGAGCCATCTTGCTCCATAGGGATTTTTGAGACAAACTCCTCCTCTTCTCTAAAGAACAGAATTCTCAACTTATCTTCTATTTCTGGCCAAGATGGATACTCGGGTATTTCGTTAGAATCTCTACTGTAACCTGGCATACCCTCAATAAAGTCCTCTTTACTGAATTCACTAGTTTCTGTTAAATAGACCATTTTGGTTTCATATAAGAATTTTTCAAGATTTCTAGTTTTAACCGAATGTAAGTAATCTAAAATTACCTCTTCCATGTATGAATGAGAATTAATTTTTTGATTTACATGTACTAGCATACTTATAGGGCTTTTATGTCCATTTATCATCATAGCCATAGATGAAGCCAGATACCACTGTATGGCGTCTTTTAAACTCTTAGGAATATAACCTGTTTCACCTTCGTTAATATCTTTTATAGTGTCCACATCGTCTTGAGAAATATTTCTTATTAATGGAAGGTCTTCAGTTTCGTCTGGCTCTGTTAGTCCAAACAGTTTTCTCGGCCCTATGTAATCATCTGAAACTGGCAATGACACTATAAAATCTTTAGGGTATAAAGATTCTGTTCCTGCTTCGTTTAAGACATTAGCGTATGGCGTAGCTGTATAACTAATATAATTAACTGCTCCTAAATTTTTTCCATTATACCCATTTACCATGTTTATGATTAATTCATTTATTCTTGATCTCTCTTTATCTTCTTCACTATTTATATCCATTTTTTTAGTGTTAATACTTGCCTGATCTGCTTCGTCATCGATAATTAAAACTTTTAAATTTTTTGCTTGTGCTTTACTTGAATACAACCATTTTAGTAAATTATTAAGCCTACTACTGTTTTTTAATGAAACATTTAGATACCTCTTTTTTGAGTCGGACGACAAATCTAAATTATCCATTGCGTCCGTTTTTAATAGTGGCCTTACTGGATGGGGATGTTCAATAATTTGCCAATCAAGTTGTCCATTATTAACTACATCATTAACTAATCTGTCTTGAGTTTGCTTCCTCAAGTTCTCAATCATTCCTGAAAGCACTATAAAACAATTAAACCCATAATCAGCAGCTATGCTAATTAATCCAGCCATATTTGCAGTCTTCCCTGATTGAACATTACCTAATACCAAACCTTTAATTGGTCCAAGTTTCCCTGTATCCTTACTTAAATATTTCAATATATTTAGAGATGAACTTTGGATAGAATCTATAGTATTTCTATCCCACCCTTTCTCTTTCAAATTTCTTTTATACAACATCCAAGCAGATTTTGGATTAGTTGAAATCGAAGCATTATTAACACTACTTTGTGCTATAATTTCATCTTTATCTGCATTCTTTTCTTTCCTAATTCGTACACTTGATACTAATTTAAACCATTCATTCTGAGAATATGTTTCTTCCATTTTTTCAGAGTTTTTTAATATTTTAAAATTTGTATCAAAATGTTCTCCTAACCCAAACACATTTAAAGTCTCTATTTTTTTCCAATCTCTATGTTTATCGAAAAATTCTTCAATAAGGTCAATTGCATACTCATTCTTCTTATCTTCAACATTCATTTATTTAGCACCTCTACCTACAAATCATCAATTATATACATGAGTTTTAAAAAAGTTCTATCTGAGACAGATTATCAGGGAAAACTTTTTCTATATTTTCAATTTCATTTCCCATTCTAGTTATTAAAGGAACAACTAATGCATTTCCCATACAAAAATACCTAGCTCTATCTGGCATCGTGTTAGTCCAATTATCTGGAAATCCATTTAATCTTTCAGCTTCTACTGGGGTAATAAACCTTCTAAACCCTTTTTCCTCTATAATGTGAGTACTTCTATTTACAGTCCCCTCACTAGTTAACATTGTTCTTCCGGGCAAATCTAGGGAGTCTACATCACTCATCCCACCTTCAGAATAAGTATATTTATAACCATCCTTAGAGACTCTTTCGATTTTCTTTCCGCCACGTAAGTATTTGAATTTCTCAAATTTTTGGTCATCGAGTATATATTTTTCATCTATTTCACTCTCTAATATATCTTTTAAAGGAGTTGGTTTTTCGAAAATTGGAATAGTATCAATTGTCGTTATCTTCCCGTCCCTCATTATTCCAGAATTGAAGAATTTAAAAGTGAACTTGTCTGACACTTGAACAATATCACCAGAAAGTTCAGTGCTAGAAACTCTCTCTTTATAAGGTCTCGATTCCACTGGAAATGCTCTTGCAAAAAACCCTCTATTATATAACATATCCTCAGCATTATTATTTGACATTGAATTAGCATAATTAATGTTTTTCCGGTATGCGAATATGAAAACTCTTCTTCTTCTTTGAGCATTACCATAATCTGCTGCATTAATTACTCTCCATTCAGCTTCATAGCCAAGCTCATTTATGGTCGAGAGCATTACTGCAAAATCCCTACCTCTCTGCTTGGAGGGAGATTTCAACAATCTATCCACATTCTCAAGTAGAATAAATTTAGGTATAGTATTTTGTATTACTCTTACAATTTCCCAAAATAGAACTCCCTTTTTCCCCACAATACCTAACTCACCATTTAATGATCTAGCTACAGAGTAATCTTGGCAAGGAAATCCACCAACTATTACATCCGCTTGAGTATCTTGTAACTCTTTATCAGAAACTTTTGCAATATCTTCATTACTTTTTACTCCTGATTTAAAACGCTCATTGTAACAATCAAAAGCGTGCTGAACTTTTTTGCTTGGTTCCCATTGGTTCCCCCACACAGTATCAAACATCTCTTGTCTTGTATTATCTAAACCTAATCTAAAGCCACCAACTCCAGCGAAGAGTTCAACTACCCTCAATTTCGACATTTTAAAGTCCTCCAAATCGCTCTTTTCATTTCATAAAATTATATCATATGAGCAGGTTGGAGATCAAAGAATATGTTTAACTTATATCTGACACTATCTCTCCATTATCATCAATATATTCTGAAATTTTAAGTTGTGTCCCACTATGTAACTTGACGAAACCTTTAGTAGAATTACCAGATTTTTTATGTATAATATCAAAAGTTTTCGGTGGTTCAATACCTATAATTATCATAGGAACTGTTAATTGATTCATGAGAGGTCTACATTGCTCTATATCCTTCAAATGTACCAATAGCATTATCAAATCCACCTAATCTTTTCATTTCTTTAGTCACTGTAATGATTATTCCAAATCTAGTTTGAAATTTCTTTTCTACATGATTTAATTCAGATGCTAGAACAGGTTTCATTAAGTTTACAGTTGTTGCGGAGCTATGATTAAATGCAACCTCTACCGAAAAATATGGAGACGACACAAAATCTAAACGCCAATCCTTAGTAGAAGCGTTCACCGCCTTGTCTTTAAAAATTGGGCTTTCACTTTCCCAACCTAATTCAGTAAGACGATTTTTAATTAAAAAATTGATTGTACGTGCAATACTTTTTCCACTATTTATCTTTTGAAAAGTATTTATCAAATCTAATTCAGATATATTCTCAAGAACTGAACAAAGTTCATTGTACTTTTGAGCTGCCCCATCCATTTCAGATATGATTTCTTTACCATACCTATGGGAATGTTCAATAAAATCCATATTTAATCACCGACATAATTTTGATTAACCTATATTATATATCAAATCGTCTTATTTATGTAAAATATTAGAAGTGCTAGTTACTAATATATCTTTTAATTATGTATAATATACTTAATATAAAAACGCTCGGAGGGTGTTTATAGTGACTTCATATAGAGATGCAAAGAAAAAAATAAAATCTCTTACTAATTTCATTAATTTAATTGATAATTATGAAATAAATAACTTAAGAACTTTTGTTATTAAGAAATATGCTATTCATAACAGCATGAGTAAAGTAGTAAGAGAATTTAATAAAGAAAGAAATTTATATAA
Organism: Jeotgalicoccus sp. S0W5; assembly: GCF_011634875.1. Lineage (NCBI taxonomy): Bacteria > Bacillati > Bacillota > Bacilli > Caryophanales > Staphylococcaceae > Jeotgalicoccus > Jeotgalicoccus sp. S0W5. Next base: position 130,228 of record NZ_SIRQ01000004.1, read on the forward strand.
TTTTGAAGAAGAAATACTCTCTACATCATTCATAAAAGATCTTATTCTAAGCAAACCTAATGATGAACTTCATGCCACAATTCGTAAAATTTACTTGGTAAAAACAAGACCCCAAAGAAAAAAGAAGATGGTTTAACATCTTCTTTTCATCATATAATGAAACTATATATACTCTTCTAATATTCTATAATCAAAACTATCTTATTTCTTCTAATCCTACTTTGTCTGAAATCTAGATTGATTAGAATATAAAAATTTGTAATAAGTAAAACACCATGCTCACCTCTTTTAAAAGATTCCGATCTAAATAATTCACTTCCTTAATAAAAAGACCAGCGCACTATAAAGTTTAAGGTATCTTATTGGTCTTCTATAATTATTTTTAACAGAAAATTCTTAATTATTAATAATTATAATTTTTTCATATCGTGACATAAATTGAAAGCGCTTAATATTTAATTTTCTTTATGCTATGGTTTAGGGACAATAGATATATTTAGGAGGTAATTAAATGAGTGCAACAAATTACACTGAATTTTTAGCGCAAACGAAGTTACTTACCGGTTCAGATTCTGTTTATAACCTCGCTGATGAACTTTCGAAGGACTCTGATAGTCCACTACTTATAGTCACGGACAAAGGTATTAAAAATAGTGGAATGTTAGATCAAGTTTTAGAAGTTTTGCAACCACTTAATTTGGAAGTTCACATCTTTGATGATGTAAAACCAAATCCTACTATTGAAAATACACAAAGCATTTACGAAAATCACAAAAGTAATCAAATAAAATCGATTGTCGCTCTTGGTGGTGGAAGCGTCATAGATACTGCTAAAGCTGTCTCTATACTCTTCACAAATGATGGACCACTTGATAAATACTTCGGTTTTGATTTATATGAAAACTCGCCACTTCCTCTCTACGCTATACCAACTACAGTAGGTACAGGTAGTGAAGGGGGAAATGCAACAGTATTAACAGTTGAGGAAAACAACAATAGATTTAAAAAACTTATTTTTGGTGCAGATTTATTCCCTAAAGTAGCTGTACTGGATGGTAAATTGATATCTGGTATGCCTGGGCATTTAGTTTCTTCTACAGGCATGGATGCACTTACGCATGCTATAGAAGGCTATGTCTCTTTAAATGGTTCAGTAATTACAGACGCCTTAAATTTACATGCTGTAAAAGTGATTGGAGATAATATTCTTCAGGCATATTCAAACACAAATAATATAACTGCTATGAACAATATGGTTCAGGCAAGTTGTTCAACAGGTATTGGTATGTCTAATGGTGGTTTGGGATTAGTTCACGGAATTTCGCATGCAATTGGAGCAAAGTATGATGCCCCTCACGGTATAGTGAACGCAATTCTCTTACCGTACGTTTTAGAATACAACTGGGTATCTAATCCAGAGAAATTTTCAGATATCGCAAATGCTCTGAGGGTTGATACTGTCAGACTAACAGTCGAGCAAGCAGCAAAAGCTGGAGTAGCAAGAGTCTTTGAACTCACTGAGGAAGTGGGAATACCTTCACAACTAAATGAAATTGGAGTTGAAGAAAAAGATATAGATACTTTAGCAGAAATGGCTATTAATGATGACTTGTACATGCAACCAAACCCAAGATCAGTTTCTCTAAATGACATTAAACGTATTCTTAATAAAGCATTATAATTATTTAGGAGGATTAAAATGACACAAATTAATTTATCTCCGGAAACTAAAGAATTCTTAAAAGAAACGGTGCCATTGTTTATAAATGGGGAGTTTGTTAAATCAGAATCAGGTAAAACTTTCGACTCAATCAATCCAGCTGATGGTGAGGTACTTGCCACAATCTTTGAAGCTGGAAAAAATGATATAGATAAAGCCGTTAAAGCTGCACGAGCTGCTTTTGAAAGTCCAGAATGGTCAGAAATTAGCACTTTAGAACGTGGGAATTTAATGTTTAGACTCTCTCAGCTGATTGAAGAAAATAAACAAATTATAGCTGAACTAGATTCATTAGATAATGGGAAACCCATAAAAGAATTACTAGAAAATGATATCCCAAATGCCATAGGTCAATTCCAATATTTTGGAGGTTGGACTACTAAAAACACTGGTCAAACTATACCTGTAAGTAGTGCATCTTTCAATTACACAAAACACGAGCCTGTTGGAGTCGCAGGACAAATTATTCCTTGGAATTTTCCATTTATGATGGCCGCTTGGAAACTTGCACCTGCACTAGCAACAGGATGCACAGCAATATTAAAACCAGCAGAACAAACACCTTTATCTGCAATTTATTTAGCTAAACTAATTAAAGAAGCTGGTTTTCCAAATGGTGTTGTGAACATAGTTCCTGGATTTGGTAGTGAAGCTGGAAATTCCTTAGTTGAACATGAAGACGTCGATAAAATCGCTTTTACAGGATCGACAGCTGTTGGTCAAACAATCATGAAAAAAGCAGCAGATAGTATGAAACGAGTCACTCTTGAACTTGGTGGCAAATCACCAAATATTATCCTTCCAGACGCAGATTTAGAAAAAGCAATTCCAGGAGCATTTGCAGCAATAATGGCTAACCAAGGAGAAGTGTGTAGTGCAGGTTCAAGATTATATGTTCATAAAGATATATATGATGAAGTTCTAAGTAAACTGTCTGATTATGCTAAAAAAGTTAAGCAAGGGCATGGTTTAGCAGATGATACAGAAATGGGGCCATTAGTCTCAAAAAAACAACAAGATCGTGTGAAAGACTACATTCAGCAAGGTATAAATGATGGAGCAACCCTACTAACTGGAGGTAGTCATTCTGAAAAAGGCTACTTTGTAGAACCTACCATCTTCACTGATGTTACAGATGATATGTCTATAGTAAAGGAAGAAATTTTTGGGCCCGTACTCGTAGCTCAAAAATTTGAGACGCTAGACGAAGCTATTATGAAAGCAAATGATTCACCATATGGACTAGGAGCTGGCGTTTGGACTGAAAGTAATAAGAATGCACATTATATGGCGGATAGAATTAAATCTGGTTCTGTATGGGTGAACTGTTATAACCTTACTAATCCAGCAATACCTTTTGGAGGCTATAAGAAATCAGGTTTTGGTAGAGAAATGGGTTCTTATGCCTTAGAAAATTATACTGAAGTTAAATCAGTTTGGATGGATTTAAGTTAAACACTAGAAAAAATCCCCTAAACAATTGAGGAGCACCCAACAGTTAAATGTTGGGTGCTCCTCAATGTGATTTTAGAATATTGTTTAATTATCAAACTCTCAATATCTCTCGGATACTCCGTAATCAACACTGTCTTGTCTTCTTCTAACACCACAGTGTCTGAGTGTCTGAATCCTCCAGCACCTGGTATTTAAATGCCTGGTTCTACACAGAACACCATACCCGCTTCTAACACTAAATCGTTATCAAATCTTAAACTTGGTTCTTCATGTAAACCTATACCTATGCCATGCCCTGTTCGATGCACAACATATTCTTCTAATCCCGCTTCTTTAAACACATCTAAAGCAACTTGATTCACTTCTTTTGTAGTCACACCTACTTTTATAAAGTCCAATGCTTTTTGTTGTGCTTCAACCATCACTTCAAACGCTTTTCTTTGTTCTTCTGTCGGTTCTACAACAAATATCGTTCGTTCGCATTCTGCTCTATATCCATTCAAGCCGACTTGTCTACTGTGAATAATGATATCCCCTTCCTCTATTTTTCTAGAGTTGGAGAATACATGTGTCATGTTCGTTCTATCCACACCTGAAGGTGACATCACAAAATAATCTAAGGTAGAATTCGGATAGGTATTCGATACTTCTTTAAATAGATATTCCGTTCCAAAATAGTCCATTTCCAATTCACTTAAACCTGCTTGTACATTCTCTAGAGATAATTTCACCGCTTCACTTACTAATTTCCCAGATTCTTTAATCATAGAAATTTCATCAGCAGATTTTACCGCTCTCATATTTACTATATCTGTCTCTATATTTTCAACTTCAAAACGCTTTTCTTTTAACATGAACGCAAGCTTCGTAGGCAGTGATGCAAATTCAATTCCTACTTTAGAGCCAGCAAGTATTGTATTCATTAAGGCATCAACTTGAGCTAAGTACGAATACTCTCCTTCTTTACCTTCAACTTCGTGGTAAACATATAACCGATCGGCTGCTGCCATATGTTTTGCATGGTTTTCTTCTAACTTCGGAATTACTATAGCCATGTCACTCTGTGACATTTTCAAAAGAATGGGTCTAGAATAAGTAATTGCCTTTAAACCACTAAAATAATACTGGTTTTCAAAACTTGAAAGTAGCACAGTATCTTTTTCTTTCATTACCTTCTTAGATGCTCAACCCTTTTCTTATTCATAAATAGCTCAGCTCATTCCTAATTTATTTGAAAATTACTAACTCACAGGATCTTAGCTATAAATTCCTTCCAGGTACTCCATCACATACTCATTAATACTTTCATCAAATTCTCTTTCCTTAAACCCTAAAGACTCCAATAGTTTTTTCATCGGCTCATTTCCAACAACATAATCCGCAATCAACACATCAAACCGTTCGTCCGCTTCAAATTGCTCAATTACTTTCCTCACAATCGCCTTACCATATCCTCTACCTTGAAATCTTTCATCAACCATCATTCGCCAAATCATATATTCTTTTTCTTCTACATCTTCATCTAACAAGATAAATCCAACAACTTCTCCTTCATCTTCTACAGCAAAGGGAAAGACATCACCTGCATTTCTATACAGATAGGCATCTGCCAACGACCTCACATTTGGTGCGACAAATCGTTTTTTATCCTGTTCATCGCTAATTCTAAGTTTCAACACTTTTTCAAAATTGTCTTCTGTTATTTCTTTAAACTCTACCATTTAATGTCCATCCCCTTAAACTAAAACCCCACCAATGTATTCTCACTGGCGGGGTCATACTACTTACTCAACTGGTTCTCCTACTGCAAAATAATTACCTTTACCATCTTGGAAGTTGAACGTTTTCGTACCTGGAATTTCTACTAGTTCTCCAACTTCTACGCCCCTAGTTTTACTTTCCTCATAGAGGGCCTCAATGTTTTCTACTTCAAACATCAACGACGGGGTGCCTAGGCTCACTTCGGGGCTGTATTTTTCTATAAACGCTTTTGAAAACAGGGTCATAGTCGTCTCTGCTGCTTCATTCGGCGCGAGGTCATAGCCCTTAAAGTCTTCCGGCAGTTCAATCGTTTCTTTTACAACAAAATCAAACTTCGTCGTCCAAAATTCCTTCGCCGCTTCAACATCTTCTACATACACCATCACACTCTGAAGTTTCTTAAACATGTCAGCCTCCTATTTTATACTTTACGATATTTTCTTAAACCGAAGATATCTAGTAAAGTGAATAACACAATAAACCCTACAAGAATCAATAATTCTTGCCATATTGCTATAAAGCCGTTCCCTTTTGTCATGACTTCAGTCAATGCTTCTCCTGCATAAGTTAGTGGAAAGATGTAACCAATTACTGATATCCAATCTGAAATATTTTCTAAAGGAATGATTCCTGAGAAAAATACTTGGGGCACAATCACTAATGGTATGAACTGAACCATCTGGAATTCTGTGTTTGCAAAGGTGGAAATGAACATCCCAATGACGAGCGCAGCCATTGCTAAGAGTATTGTTATTACAAATACCCATATAATATTACCTGCAATCGTCATATTTAAGAGATAGATTGAGTACAGTACAATGATAATCGTCTGTAAAATTGCATAGCCACCATAACCACCCATATAACCAAGCACAACATCTCGCCTTTTTACTGATGTTGCTAGCATTCTTTCCATGGTGCCCATCGTTCTTTCTTTCAGCATCGACATACCTGAAATTAAAAAGACAAAGAAGAAAACAAAGAAGCCCATGAGAATTGGAAACATCTTATCAAAGAAGGTGGAATCCTCATCACCATACAGATAACTTTCCTCAACATCCATTGCAGGCATCGTTTCATCACCAGGCATGTTATTAAACATTTCCTGTGCAGTTTCTCTTATTGTAGATTGAACTGCAGTTTGAATGACCTGCTTCGCTGCGTTGGTTTGAGACGGATCTTCGTTATGATATGTCACTGTAATTTGATCATCTTTTATGTCCATGTAAGCATCTAAATTATCATTATCCAACAACGTATCCAAGGTAGGTTGTAAGGCGTAAGGGATGACTTCTACTTCCTCAGGCATATTTTCTATAAATCGTTCATCAATTGTATCTGGAACACCGATACGTACATTCAAATCATTATTCACATCAAAGACAAAATACATCAATGTAATGACAAGAAGTGGTGCTAACAACATTAAGGCTAATGTTCTCTGATCCCTATATAATTCTAAGGCTACTTTTTTAGCAATTGCCGTCAATCTGATCATGTTGTCACCTCCAGTTTCAAGAACACATCCTCAATGGAGTGTACCTCAAACTGTGTCATCAGTTCTTTTGGTGTACCGTAAGCGTATATTTCTCCATTCACAATGAGTGCGACCTTATCACAGCGTTCCGCTTCACTCATAACATGTGTCGTGACAACAATGCCTTTCCCTTCATCTCTTAAAACTCTTAGCTGTTCCCATATCGTTTTCCTCAATTTAGGATCAATACCAACGGTCGGTTCATCTAGGACGAGTAAATCTGGTGCACCAATTAAAGAGATTGCCAAAGATAATCGTCTTTTCATACCACCTGAAAATTGAGAAACAACTTTATTTCTTGAACTACTCAAGTCTACGAGTTCAAGATTCTTATCAATTTCGTGATTGAGCACTTCACCTTTAAGTTTTTTTAACTTACCAAAAAAGGACATATTTTCATGTGCCGTCAAGGTCTCATAAAGTGCCGTTTCTTGGCCCATATATCCAATCTTGTTCATCATTTTTCGGTTCGGCATCTTTTTGTTCATGAAATACGCCTCACCTTTGGTTAGCTCTTCCATGCCTAGAAGTGTTCGAATACATGTCGTTTTGCCGGAGCCACTCGGCCCAATTATACCGAGTATTTCCCCGTCATATATATCAAGATTGATATTATTTAAAACCTGCTTAAAGAAGAAAAACTTATCGCCATCAATCAGTGATGCAATTTTTTCAGCCATTTCTATCACTACCTTTTAATCTACCTATATTTACGAAAAAAGACCGGAACGTCTAAAGCGTTCCGGTCATCTATGATTCCGAGTGGGATTGAACCACCGACCCCTTCGATGTCAACGAAGTGCTCTCCCGCTGAGCTACGGAATCACGAGTCAGCATATCATCTACTTTAAGATAGAACGATATATAAAGCAACTCTATAACCGGAAATTACTACTCCATTTCAGCTTTCAATAAATGCCCGACTTCAATGAGAAATTGACGTCCATCTAAGTTTGTCGGCCAACCTTGACTGAGGACTGCAAACTTCAATATTTCCTTATCCATTTTAAATATGCCGACATCATGCTCTAGCTTATCGATTGTACCACTTTTTGATGACACAGTGATATGATTTTCTTCACCACCATCATCCAAAGTACCACCAACTCGGTCGTTAAATTGTTGTTGTCTTAATAAGCGTTTCATTCTATCTCTAATGGGTTGTGATATATACTCATTATCTTCATATATTAAATTAAGTGCTGTCATCATACCTGATGCTGTCGCAATATTATACATTTTATTAGGATCTGCGTTCATATTCATATAATGACTTTTTAATTCGGTATCCCTTAGACACCACTCTTTAAAGTCTTTGTCCATCTGATCAAAGCCGACATAATCCATTAGTACATTTGACGCAGTGTTATCAGACACAATTAGTGCAATGGTCACTAGGTCATGTAGGGTCATTGTTCTAGTATCTTCCATCGAATGTAAGACACCCGATCCCATCACTTTCTTACTCGCATCGAGCCTTGGGTTTTCATCTAGTAATTCACCTTTTTTTAAGGCGGATAAACATAAAGGAATTTTCGTTATGCTTGCTGAGCGAAAGATATGATCTTGCCGATGTGTATATACTTTCCCCTGATACTCGATTTGATAGGCTATATTATTAGTTGCTTGCTTTGATACTAATGCATTTAATTTCTCTTCTAACATCCTCATCCCCCTCCATTTGAGTATAATCTAAAAATTCTATCAACTCAATGACAATACAGCTTTATAATGTCCCGAAATCATGATAATGTAATCGTATACAAAGGGGAGGTTTACTATGGATAAAAAACTACGTGCAAAAGTTTTATCTGCAAGTTTAATTGGTTCGTCGATTGAGTGGTTTGACTTTTTCTTATATGCTGCTGTTGCTAGCATTATTTTTAACACTCAATTCTTCGTCACTGATGATCAATTTTTATCAACAATATTAGCTTATTTTGGTTTGGCACTATCATTCTTCATTCGTCCACTGGGCGGGGTTATTTTTGCCCATATCGGAGACCGTGTCGGCCGTAAAAAAACATTAATTATAACTTTAAGCATGATGGGCTTAGCGACTGCAGGGATTGGTCTTTTACCTACATACGCCTCAATTGGTATTGCGGCACCCATCTTACTGCTTCTATTCCGTTTAATTCAAGGTTTAGGTATTGGTGGAGAATGGGGAGGAGCTTTACTACTCGCAACAGAGTATGCACCTAAGAAACAACGTGGGCTCTTCGGTAGTTTCCCACAGATGGGTATTCCGATTGGCTTAGTCTTAGCTTACGGCTTTTTCTTCTTATTGACTTGGGCTATGCCTGAAGAAATTTTTCTAGCTTGGGGATGGAGAATTCCGTTTATCTTTAGTTTACTACTTGTGGTTGTCGGTCTATTAATCCGTAAAGGTCTAGATGAGACACCTGCATTCCAAGCAATGCAAAGAGAAGCTGCTAAAAAGAATGAAGTCCGTCAGTTACCAATCGTTGAGATCTTTAAAAAACATCCAAAAGAAGTACTGATTACATCAGGGGCTAAATTTGTAGAAACTGGACCATTCTATATATTTACTACTTTCATTGTTGGTTATGGTGTTGCGACACTTGATGTATCTTTCGAGTTTATGATGTTATCCATCATGGCAGTTTCAGTCGGAACAACGATTATGATTCCGATTATGGGAAGTTTATCCGACAAAATAGGTAGAAGGAAAATGTTCTTAGTCGGTGCTGTCGCAATGTTGATTTATGGCTTCCCATATTTCTACATTGTCAATACACATGAACCTGCTTTAGTTATACTCGCGACCTTCTTAGGCCTTGTAGTGATTTGGCCACCGATTACTGCGATTCTCGGTACGATGTTCTCAGAATCATTCAGTAAAGAAGTACGTTATACTGGAGTCACACTCGGTTATCAAATTGGTGCCGCAGTCGCTGGGGGGTCAGCACCATTGATTGCTGAATTCTTAATGAATCAGTTTAACGGTTCAAGTATTCCTGTATCACTTTACATTATTATGACCGCTATCGTTTCGATTGTAGCTGTCATGGCGATACGTGGTGAAAATGCTCAGGACCGTGAAGATCGACTTAAAAATATTGAAGCTTAATAGGAGTGAATACTTTGATTACATTGACAGACAAAGAAATTGAAGAAAAGTATAAAATTACTCATGCCATTGAAGATGTTATAAATATCCTTGACGACTATAAGAATGATCAGATCGTAGAATCCATTCGTACTGTACTACCGGCTGGTGAAGATAATTCTATGTTGTATATGCCTTGTATTAGTATCAGTAGTCAAGTTTCTATTATTAAAACAGTGTCTATTTTCCCAAGTAATAAAAATATGCCAACGACCCAGGGTAATATCTTAGTCACTGACTTAACAGACGGCGAGCATAAGGCGTCGATGGATGCATCTTACCTAACACGCCTACGTACAGGTGCGATGACCGCTATTGCGACAGATAAGCTTGCCACAGAAGACGCTAGATCATTAGGTGTCATTGGTACAGGAAATATGGCATTTGAACAAGTACTCGGCGTTATTCAAGTCAGAGATATCCAAAGAATTTACTTGTATAATCGTACAGAAAGTAAGGCGGAAGACTTTAAAAAACGCTTAGAAGATTTCGGAATTTGGTCTGATATAGAAGTCGTATCCGATGTCGATGCACTCGTCGAAATGAGTGACATCATCAACTGCGCAACACAAAGTAAAACACCAGTTTATAACGGTGCACTTGTAAAACCAGGTACACACATTAATGGCGTCGGCTCATTCACACCTGAAATGAGAGAAATGGATCATAAAATCGTCGAAAGAGCTGATCAGATTTATGTAGACGACATGCATGGTGCCAAAGAAGAAGCCGGGGAACTCATTGATGCTGTAGATAAAGACATCATAAGCTGGGATGACATCAAAGGGACCTTAGCAGATATTTTTGATGGCAACTACCTTCGCCAAAACGATGAAGAAATCACACTTTACAAATGCGTTGGTGCCGGATACTTCGATCTTGCAGTTGCTAACGGTGTAATGAAGATGTTTGCTGAATAAGATATAATATAAAGCGCGTACCGCATTTACGGTACGCGCTTTACTGTAGAATTTAGAAAGTGTGATACACATGATCAATTTTTTAAAACGACAAACAGAACACTTTTACCCAGGCTATTTTGCCATGGTCATGGCAACTGGTCCACTCTCTTTGTCTGGTATTTAGGTTATCATTTATTTGCAGAGATTTTACTCTACTTAAATATCGTAGTCTATTTTGTCTTAATCGTCTTAAACATCATCAGACTTTCAGTTAATACAAAGGCTGTCTGGTTAGATTTCACAAATGAAATCAAAGGGCCTGGTTTTTTCACTTTTATTGCGGCAAGTTCCGTGATTGGTAGTCAGTTAAGCATAATTTCTAATATGCCAATTTTAGGTTTTTACATATGGGTCCTCATACTCATTTTATGGATCGTTTTAATATATAGTTTTTTTCACCATCCTAATTATTAAAAAATCAAAACCCTTAATAAACGAATCAATCAATGGCGGTTGGCTGTTACTTATTGTCTCAACACAATCCTTAGCCATACTTGGTGTCCTTATGCAGGCACCATCAAACTATGAAGACATCATCATGTTTACATCACTCTGCCTCTTCTTTTTAGCATGCATGTTGTACCTAGCAATCATTGTTTTGATTTTTTATAGATTAATGTTTTATGAAATGGAAGCTATGTCGCTCACACCACCCTACTGGATCAGTATGGGGGCTTTAGCAATTACTACTTTAGCTGGAGCCATTTTCATTTTGAATGGTTCAGGAATCATCTTAGAATTTGAATCATTCATAAAAGCCACTACCCTCTTCTTCTGGGCATTTGGAACTTGGTGGATTCCACTACTCGTTATGCTGGGCGTATGGCGTCATGTCATCAACAAAGTACCTCTAAATTACAGCCAAGATCTATGGGGGATGTCTTTCCCTTTAGCAATGTACACTGTCGGAACCATAAATATATCTCAAGCACTAGAACTATCATTTCTTATGATCATCTCAGACATCACTTTTGGGATTGCCTTGATAACTTGGATATTAATATTTATAGGTATGATTGTGCATCACGGGAAACGGTTAAGAAGACATTGAGAATATTTGGATATATTATGATAAGTACCATCGTCTATCCAAACAATCTAGAATAAAGGAGCTGATGCAGAATGTGGTTTGCTATAATTGTCATTCTGGCAATTGGTGTAGGTGCACTCAGCACATTCTTATCTAATAAACAGGATATGGAGAAAATCCGTTTAAAACAAATAGATAAGGAAATAGAATTAGAGAGATTGAAACAAGAGAATTATCTGTTAGAGAATGAAGAAATGCAAAAGGTCCTTGATCGAATTAAGGCAGATAATAGAAAAATTGAAGCGGAGAAAAATAGTCCTTGGTTAATTCAAGAAACTAGAGAAAGACAAGTCACTAAAACTGAAGATTAAGAAGGACGTTTTATATAACTATATAGTGGTTAATTACAAACTAGAAGGTGTTTGTAATTAAGAAGTTTCTTTAAAAATATATACCGCAAGGTTTAAGCATGTTTGCAATAGTTTTAGCATCAAGAATCGCGCTAAATGATGGTAACTTTGAGTCAACGCATCTTATCACAGCTACAATTATGGCTATCGTTTACATGCTAACTATGGCATTTTTAGATTCACACCCAATGTTAAATGACAATGAAGATAATTAAGCAGTCACTTAGGCAATGATTCCTAAGTGACTTTTTCTTAATACATCCTTATACACTCTTCGACTAAATCAAAAAATCTATCATTATCTATTCCAGTTCCTACTTTTGCGTTTGGTTCTTCTTTTAAGACATTCGATTCATCACACACAGTTCTACCGTATGATGGTCCTCTATTGATATCCACTTCTACAAACATCTCTTTAACTTCAAATAAGCTCGGATCAATCAGATATGCTATTGTTGTCGCGTCATGAATTGGCCCCGCTTCTAAACCAAATTCTTCATATTGAGTCTTTAAAGTGAATCTAAGTAAGTCTCCAAACAGTTTTCCTGCCTTATTCCCTACTGCCTCCATTCTCTATATTACTGTTGGAGTACAGAGGGTTTGATTTGTCACATCAAGGCCCATCATCACGATTGGCACACCTGATTTAAAGACTACATGCCCCTTCAGGGTCTGCTAAAATATTAAACTCCGCTGATGGCGTGAAGTTCCAATTACCATAAGCTCCGCCCATCAAGACAATCTCTTTAATCTTCGGTAAAATTGCTGGCTCTAATTTCATTGCCATAGCAATATTTGATAATGGTCCTGTTGGTACAAGTGTAATGTCCCCATCGCTATTCATTAGTGTATCAATAATGTATTGCACACCATGCTGTTCTTTAGCTGAGCGCTGAAGTTCATCGAACACTGGACCATCGATACCTGATTCACCATGAACATTGCCTGCTACTAATTGTTCACGCACAATCGGTTCAGACATCCCACCGTAAATATCTACATCTATATCTAATAATTGTGCAACACTTAAGCCATTTCGTACATTATTATCTATGGTCTGATTCCCAGACACAATCGTAATTCCGAGTAAATCAATCGCAGGATGGGCATAAGCCATTAACATTGCGACAGCATCATCGTGACCAGGATCACAATCTAAAATAATCTTTCTTTTTCCATTCTATATCTCCTCTGTTTTTCGCCTTAAATTCACACTTATTACATACCCATAATTAATGATATTTATCGTGTTTCTAACTAGTTGATAGGGGTAAATATTTGAAAACAGAGGTGATAATATGAATTTATCTAATTATAAAGTACCAGGTACTAAAGATATAAAATTAAAAGATTATAAAACAAGTGAGGGAATGAAAAAAAATAATGATGACATTAAAGAAAATATCATTCCACCACTTGTTGAAAAACTAAAAAATTTACATTTAAAATTAAACGCTGAAGAAGAACACGGTATTATGGTCGTCTTACAAGCCATAGATGCTGCTGGTAAGGATGAAGCAATTTCTTATATATTTTCTAATTTAAATGCTCAAGGTCTAAAAGTTACTTCTTTTGGTAAACCATCAGAAGAGGATAAGAAAAAAGATTATCTACGAAGAATTCATGCAGGAGAACCAGATCGTGGTGAGATTGCGATTTTAAATCGTTCTCACTATGAAGAGATCATTGCCACTAAGGTCCATAATCTACTGGATGACGAAGACGATAATATATTTGAACAACGTTATCGACAGATTAATGATTATGAAAGATATCTATGTGAAAATGGCTTTACTGTCATTAAGTTTTTCTTCAATATGTCTAAGAAAGAACAGAAAGATAGACTATTAGAAAGAATGAAGCACCCTGACAAACAGTGGGAATTCTCATTCTCTGATGTTGAGGAACGTAAGAAATGGAATCAATATCAGATGGCTTTTGAAGATATGCTTAATAATACCTCCACACAGCTTAGCCCTTGGTACATTTTACCCGCAGATGATGAATGGCATAGTCGTCGAATTATTACAGAGGTTATGATCCATGTGTTAGAGAAAATTGACCCTAAACTCCCTGAGATTTCAGGTGAGGATAAAGAGAAACTGGAAAAGTATATTAAAGAATTGGAGAATGAATAGAGGATAACAGTTCTGTAAATATGGAGAGTGTTGGTTATGAATAAAGAAGAATTATTGAACTTAGCAGAAGAAATAAGTAAAGAATATCATGAGGATCTCAAAGAATTAGTTGATAGATAATTGCATAAAAATAAACGCTGCTTAGTAAACCCTATCAAGGATTCCTAAGCAGCTTCTTACAGAATTAAATTACAAAATAGCGTTAGCTAATAGTCTATCTATTTCCCTTATATCTATACCTTTACCAAGTTTAAGTTTTAAATGGCCCGCTCTAGTCCACAGCTCAACCTCAGCATTTACATCAAAAATACCTTTAGCATTCTCACTTGACCAAGCATTGATCGTGCTATAAGGGATTGAATAGACCTCTACTTTTTTACCTGATAGTCCTTGTGAATCTCTGAAGACAATTCTTTTGTTGGTGAATGTCACACTATCTCTGTATGTTTTAAAAGCAGTGACAAACCTTTCATCATCAATCATAATTTCTTCAACTTCTGCAGGTAACTCACATTTACTAAGTAAAGTATATTCAGGTAGACTGACGTTAGACATATTAACACTCCACTTTTAAATTTAATTTTACAAACTATTTATTGTCCGAGCTCAGCAACTGCTTCAATTTCAATTAGACAATCATGATGCAGTGGCGTTGTCGGCACAATTGCTCGTGCAGGTTTGTGATCTTTGAAATATTCACTGTAGATGACATTGATCTCATCCCAATACTTCACATCAGGTGTGTAGACACGGCACATAATGATATTTTCTCTAGTAATGCCAGCAGCTTCTAACACAACATCTAAGTTTTTTAGTGCTTGTTCAGTTTCAACCTTGATGCCACCACTCGGAATTTTCCCTGTTTCATTATCTATAGACAGCTGTCCTGAAATATAGAGTGTGCCATTATGCTCCATGGCAGGCACATAGTGTCCAGGATTGTTTTTTGAGTACTTTGTATGAATTGGTTTCATAGTTATCTCCTTCACACCGACTTATATTTTGATAGAGTCAACTCGTTTGCTTTTCACGTACGTGCAACACCTAAAGCATGACTATTGAATCTTATTCAAGACAATATCAGCTAATGCTTTTGCTGAAATCAGCAATGATTTTTCATTGACTTCGAATTTAGGGTGGTGGTTCGGGTAGGCATTTTCTACGCCTTCTGGTTTAGCACCGACAAAGATGAATGCGCCTGGTTTTTTCTCTAAGTAATACGCAAAGTCTTCTGAAGCAGCTTGTGGTTTGGCACGGTATACTTTATCGAAGTATGTGCCTGCACTCTCTTCTAAAGTCGCTTCAATTTCATCTATAATTTCTGGTATGTTATATAGAACTGGATAGTCATAGACATAGTCTAAAGTGCAATCTACGCCGTAGCTTCTTTCTAGTCCTTCAACCAGATTTTTCATTTCTTCATAGACTGGTTCCATATTATCCATAGATAAATAACGTACTGTACCACGAAGTGTTACACTGTCTTGAATTACGTTGTAACCACCTGGTGCATCAAAGGCTGTAATTGACACAACCACAGAGTCATTTGGATCCATACGACGGGAGACGATTGTTTGTGCTGATGTGACAAAGTAACCACCTGCAACAAGTGCATCATTAGTAGTGTGTGGCATTGCGCCGTGACCGCCTGAGCCTTGGATTTTAAGGTCAAAGTTTGAACGGCCTGTCATCGCTTCTTCTGCACACACTGTAATATCACCTACATCAATCGTTGGGAAGAGGTGAATACCATATACTTCATCTAAATCATCTAAGATGCCTGATTCTACGATACTTTTGGCACCGCCTGGTGGAATTTCCTCAGCATGTTGGTGAATGAGCTTAATTCTACCTTTCCACTCATCTTTAAGATCGATTAAAGCTTCACCTAAAATTAACATGTAAGCCGTATGACCATCATGTCCACAGGCATGCATGACACCTTCATTTTTAGATTTAAACTCAACATCTGCTTCTTCTTTAATTGGTAGAGCATCAAAGTCCGCACGCAGTCCGATTGTCGGTCCTTCACCAGCTCCACCTTCTATTTCCACGATAATGCCATAGCCATTACCCACATTTGTTGTCAGAGTCACATCTTTGTCTTTATAAAATTCTTCGATAAACTGTGCTGTTTTCTCTTCTTCAAATGATAACTCTGGATTTTCATGTAAATGACGTCTAATTTCAATCATTCGTTCTTCATTTTCTTCTAATTGTTTAAAAATCTTTTCTTTTAATGACATTGTTCATAACCCCTTTTCTTGATTTAATCGAAAATTTCTTCTTTAAAGAAATGGAACAGAACTAAAGGCAAGATTGCAACATTAGGAAGATAAGGCATAATTATGCCAGTAGCAAGGAACGTATCCCAGTTACCCTCTTCTTCTGTAAATAAAACTTGTCCGGCTTGTACTTTCTCTTTAAATCTCTCTAATTCATCTTCATCAAAGAGCTTTAATTTTTCTTCCATATATTCTTTATGGACTAATCGCTTAGAAATTGCATTAATAATTTGTGGTCTTGTCTTGTACTCTTCAAGGTCTAAGTCTAAGTTTTCTGCCACAAGATTCATGTGCTCTTCTGTTAATAATAAGTCATAATATTCGATAATTGGATAGTCTAGTAAATTTACAGTTGTGGTATATTCTGCATTATTCAACGTTACATTTGATACATTAATACCTTCTGGTAAGGGTGCTAAATGGATTGTTGAACCAAAGTTCCTTAATATCCCATCGATCACTTCTTCATGCATTACCCCTTCGCCGTCGCCAATGTATAAGAGGTGATGATTGTAAATTAAAAATGGATTATCATCAGGATTGAAAGGCAAGGTAATGATATTGTCACCTGTTAAGGCATTAGAATAACGCTTGATTAACTCAATTTCTTCCATTTTTAAGCTATCTCCAAGTAAGGTGAGATAGTCATCCGATTTTGCTTCTTCTATTTTTTCTTCTACTATCTTATCTAGTTGGGATAAAGACTCTCCCACTTTATCTAGATGTAAATATGTTAAATACGTCTTATAAAATGTTGCTAGCTCCATCTCGATTCTCCTTAAGTAATTGGGCTACCTCTGTTAAATAGTTTTAGAAGCTGTTTATTTACTGCGCTGACCGGATAGCGTTCCCTAAAGTTTTTATTTCTAACCTTGGCATAGGTGCTCACATAGTCCGGATGGTTTTTATCTTGTAGTATAGTGAGGATATCCTGAAGTTGGTCGATGCCACCGATACCTTCAATTGGGACTGGGCCACCGTAAGACAGGACTTTAGGTAGTGCCTTTTCTATATTTATATAGTCCTCAACTTCAATATCGACGACATAATAATCATCTGATGATGCCAGGTATTGAACTGGACCACCTTGTAAATACACATCCGCCATACGGACATTTTTCGGTGAGGATTCAAGATCTGTTAGAACTTCATCGTCCGTGACAAAATCTCCGCTCCCGGTATTCTGCCAACCAAATGCTTCAGAAATGACAATTTCTAATTCTAAGAGGTTTAAACGTGTTGGTAATTGAATTTCTCTATATATCTCATCCATTCCATTAATAGACAACATAATTCGGTAAGCGTTGTAGTTTTCACTGACACGTGCTGTCGTCATATGGTTGATAGTTTTAAAGTCTATTTGTTTTAAGGTCGTCAATACATCTTCATGCATGATCAGGTAATCTTTATGAACCTTAACTAATAGGCCCATTTCTACAGCATCTTGCCAGCGTGGTTGATTTGCATAAAGGTAATCATCCTCTTTAACTTTATGCGCCACTTCATTGGCTAACTCCCGATCTAAGAGGGAAATCGCAAGTTCTAATGATTCTTTAGTCACAATATGAGCAGTGACTTCGGATAAATAATCGTCCTTATATTGTCCGATGGATTTAATATTTAATTTCGACATTACTTTTCGTAATTTAATGAAGGTCAGATTATTATAGAGCCAGTAGATTGGACCCTTAAAAATGGGTTCAAATCTTGACAGTTCACTAGGTTTAATCTCTTGTGAGTCTGGAATGTACATCGGTTCAAATGGGAAAATACCTGTTTTTCTCAGACCGTAATTTAAGTGATTGATGATATCTTCATGAATCACACCTTGATTGACATTATCCTCTAAAATGTACTGGTAGTCGATTAAGGTAGAGTATTTGTTTTGATTGTATGCAACCCTGTGGACTTCATCATGGCTTTCTTCTGCTGCTAAACGCCTAATGAGTTTGGCTTCTGCCATTGATAGATGTTCAAAAATTTCAGCTTGTAAAGCCGCATCACTAAGTTCTTTTAATTTATAGTCAATCAACTCATCCATACTCGTAAAATTTACAGAGTTAAACAAACTGGCCCTGACCAGTTCATGTTCTCCTAAATAAGTCTGATAGAAAGTTTGAATATCCATAGACATAATCCCCCAGCTCTTTGACTGCTTTTATACTTACTATTTTACACTTATTAATCATAAAAATCTGTTGAGACAGTTTAATCACAAAAAAACACTAGTGATAAATCACCAGTGTTTAAAATTATGCGATTCTACTTCTTATTCTGGCAGTTTAGATACACCAATGTTCGTCATTTCAAAAGCATTTAACACATGATTTAACTGTTCTTCTGAAAGGACATCATATTTCTTACATATGTCTCTTACTGGTTCACCACTTGCCATCGCTTCACGTGCAATTGATGATGCTTTCTTATAGCCAATGTGAGGCACAAGTGCTGTGATTACACCGATACTCTTATCCACGTATTCCGACATCTGTTTTTCATTAGCTGTAATACCTGCAATACATTTTTCTGTAAAGACTCTAAAGCCATTGTTCATAATGTCTATGGATTGTAGTAGGTTATATGCAAGCACGGGTTCCATAACATTTAATTCAAACTGTCCAGCTTCTGATGCGAGACAAATGGTATTGTCGTTACCGATGACTTGGAAGGCAATTTGATTAATCACTTCAGCCATAACCGGATTCACTTTACCAGGCATAATTGAAGAACCTGGCTGACGTGCAGGAAGATTGATTTCATTCAGACCCGCTTTTGGTCCTGAAGCCATCATTCTTAAGTCATTTGCAACCTTAGACATGTTCATCATACATACTTTAAGTGCTGCAGAAATTTCAGTATAGGCATCTGTATTCTGAGTTCCATCAACAAGATTTTCTGCAGATTTAAATGGATAGCCTGTAAGATTTCTAAGTTCTTCAACAACTGTATCAATGTATTTTTGGTCTGCATTTAAACCAGTACCAACTGCAGTTGCACCGATGTTGATTTCATAAAGATTTTCTAAAGCGTTTGATACACGGCGAATATCTCTTGATAAGACCTTAGCGTAAGCACTAAATTCTTGACCTAGGCGAATTGGTACGGCATCTTGAAGATGCGTACGTCCCATTTTAATGACGTGATCAAACTCCGTTGCCTTCGCTTCAAATGCTTGTTTCATCGTGTTCATCGTTTCTAACAAGCTTTCTGCACGTATTAAAAATGCAATATGGAGCGAAGTTGGGAAGGCGTCATTTGTTGATTGTGACATATTGACATGGTTGTTCGGACTCACAAAGTCATAGTCACCTTTTTCTCTTCCTAAGATATCAAGTGCACGGTTTGCAATGACTTCATTTGCGTTCATGTTTGTCGAAGTCCCAGCACCACCTTGAATTGGATCTACGATAAAATGACTGTGCCACTGACCGTCTATAATTTCTTCACTCGCTTGGACAATGGCATTTTTTCTTTCCTCATCTAAGACGCCATTCTCATGGTTTCCAATAGCCGCTGCCTTTTTGACCATACCAAGGGCTCTGATTAAGTCCGTGTTTAAACGATAACCTGTAATTGGGAAATTCTCTAAAGCTCTTAGGCTTTGAACTCCATAATAGGCATCATTATTAATTTCTTTTTCTCCAAGAAAGTCTGCTTCAATTCTTGTATCTTTCGTCATGTCTTCATACAGCTCCTAGGGTTTATTGTATAATCATCGATTCAAAATCTTTTGGAAATGCGTTGAGATTAATTGTATTATCATCTTCAATATACAACATATCTTCGATTCTGACACCGCCAAAATCAGGAATGTATATTCCTGGTTCTATGGTAATCACATTCCCCGCTTCTAACTTATCTTTGTTTTCACCATGAACAGAAGGTGCCTCGTGGATATCTAAGCCAAGACCGTGACCAATACGGTGCATGAAATACTCACCGTACCCTGCATCTTCGATAACCTGTCTCGCACTTTTATCGATATTTGAGAGTTCTGTTCCTTCTTGACTCGCTTTAATACCTGCAAGATTTGCATTCAACACTGTTTTATAGATTTCTTCTTGCTTTTCAGTCGCTTCTCCAACAATAAAAGTTCGTGTCATATCTGAAACATAACCTGTATCCGATACAACTCCGAAATCAATTAACAAGAAATCTCCTTTTTGGATGACGGCATTGCCCGTGTCACCATGTGGTAAGGCAGATTTTTTACCTGTTAATACACTTGGTCCAAAACTTGGTCCTATTGCACCATAAGATTTAAATTGTTTGACCAGGAAGTCTGACACTTCCATTTCTGTCTTGCCTTCAACAGTAAATGTTTTAAGATTCTCTAGTGCCTTTTCTGTCATATCGACGGCACGTTGTAATTCATTTTTGTCATGGTCATCTTTTATTCCACGTAAGTAATTGATGTGATTATCAAGGGTCTGAATATTCTCAGCTTGATATTGTTCAATCAACCTAAGGTAACGATCATAGATTAGATGACTGCCTTCGACTGCGATCGTCTTATCACTTGGAATTGTCTTAAAGACATATGAAAATGCATCTTCCTTATCATCATGTGGAAGGTAATGATCTAAATCCGTATTATTTTTCACTGTTTCACCATCTAGTGCTGGGTAAATCATCGTTGTTTCTTTTGACTGATTATCGATTAACAAGAGTAACAATCGTTCATGTGGGTCTAAGCGTACACCGGTAAAGTAAAAAATGTTTAATGGATTAGATATTATTGAATAATCCGCTTCGACACTTGTTGCTAATTCATCGATTTTGCTCGCCATCTATTTTCCCTCCTCAGAATATGAAATGTACTTATCAAACCATCCTGTGATTTGTTCTAATCTTGCGAGACGTAAACTCGGTTTTCCTGAACGTGAAAGCTCATGAGAAGAAGATGGGAAACGGACAAACTCAGTTTCCTTACCGTGATATTTCAACTCTATAAAGAACTGCTCTGCTTGTTCGATTGGACATCTAATATCTTCTTCACCATGTAAAATAAGTAAAGGTGTTTCAACTTGTTTCGCATATTTCAAAGGTGAGTGATGCCACAATTTTCCAAGATCATCAAGTCCAGCTAAAATCTGCCAATCTGTAAAGTAATAACCAATATCTGAGACCCCTCTAAAGCTAATCCAATTCGAAATTGAGCGCTGGGTCACAGCTGCTTTAAAACGGTTCGTATGCCCTACAATCCAGTTGGTCATAAAGCCACCATATGATCCACCTGTTACACCTAAATTATCTTGATCAATCCAATCATACTTATTGGTAATATAGTCCACTGCGGCCATAATATCTTTATAGTCACCGTTACCGTAATCCCCTCTTACAGCATCAACAAACTCCTGAGAATAACTGTGTGACCCTCTAGGATTAATAAATAATACGGCATAGCCTTTCGCTGCTAACACTTGCATCTCATGGAAGAACGTATTGGCATATAAGGCATGTGGTCCACCATGTATATTGGTTACCATCGGATAGATTTGACCAGCCTGATAATCAGCTGGTTTCATGAACCAACCGTGAACTGTCGTCTCATCAAAACTAGAAAACTTAATTTTTTCTGGATAAACGAGTGTTGTTTTCGATACGTAGTCCTTATTGACTTCGGTTAATTGAACAAGTTCTTCTGTTTCAAAATCAAATTTATATAGTTCACTCGGTGACACATGCGTTGAAATTGTTAAGTAGGCACCTGACTCATCTGCATCCATACCAAAAATGTTATGGTCGCCACGGTAAAGTGGCTTAATATGCCCATTAATGTCTCCTTGGTATAAGTTCACACTACCAAATTCCGACACGATAAAAACATACTCACTATTTGAAATCCACTTCGTCGGATTACCGTCAATATTTTGTTGGGTATCTTGTGCGACTAAGCCACCGACTGGTTTGTCGAGTGCTGTAGTGACATCAATAATATCGCCTGTAGTTAGATTCAAAACTTCGATATGTGGGTGTGTTGCATTCTTATATTGACGTGTCATCACTGTCATTAAAATATGTGACCCATCTGGTGATAATTCCGCTTTAAAGACATTCATGTCTGAACGTAACAATTGATCCGTACCGTTTTTACGTAAATACAGTTTAGAAGAAAAATTGAAATCTGGATTATCACTTTGATCAGTTGAGTAAATAAAACCAGTATCTGTTAAGTCATGAAGTTGATAGTTCGCTTCGCCTTTTAAGACCACTTCTGTTTCTTTAGTATGAATGTTTACTTTTTTAATCTGTGAATATTTCTCGGGAAATATTCCATATGGTGATGGCCCACCATCAGATTTATATTTCATTTTATTAATAATCGTCGGTTTCGGTGTTTTACTATCTTTTTCTTCTTCAGACTCTTTTGTGTCCTTTCCTTCTCTGACAGAATAATAAATTGTCTCATCATCTGAACTAAAGACTGGGTTAGATGCACCATCTTTTTCAAAGGTAATTTGTTCGCGTTCCCCACCTGTGTGACGGAGTATGAAGATCTGTGTTTTTTTGTCTTTATCAGGTGCTGTGAAGGCTGTCATATTTCCATTATAGGCATGACACACATTACCGATTACTTCATCTTTATATGTAAGTTGAATGTTGCCTTGGCCATTGTGAGAATGAAGGTAGGCATAGTACGTATCCTCGTCCTTATCAGTACGACTCGTTAAATACGTCACGCTCGAGCTATTTGGGACGACTTTTGGTGCAGAAACGGATTGTATATCAAAAATGTCTTCGATTGAAACTTTTGTCATTAAAAATCCCCCTTTTTAATTAATATAACACTCTTTAGTTCACCCTACTAACGAATGAATGAAATGGCTTCATTTTTTAGTACTTAATGTGCGTTGATATAAGAGATATATAAATATAGGAACAGCAGATAACATGACCATAACACCTGTAGGAATGCTAACTGGTGCAAAAAGTGTACGCCCTAAAGTATCTACGATTAGAACATAGATTGCACCAACAAGAATCGAACGTTTTAACAACGGGATAAATGGCATCGGCTTAAGGTACATAATCACCTGAGGAACGATAATGCCTACAAGAGCAATAATACCGGTGTAACCTAAGGCAACAAGTGGCGGAACAGCAGCGGTCATTAATAACATCGGGCGTATTTTACTCACATTGACGCCTAAGGCATGTGCCCGAATATCTCCTAACTTTAACAAATCTAACTGTCTGCCATATCTTATTAACAAGATAAATGCAATAAATGTCAGCACCATAACGACGGCAACTTGGTAGTAATTTACGCCACTCAAGGAGCCAAACATGTACCTTGAGATGTTCTGTGTATCTTCTGGATTAACTAAGATAATCAAGTACAAAATACCCGAGAGTAATGAACCCAGTAGAACGCCGGTTATAATTAATGTTTCTGGACGGTAAGACAAATCTAAACGCCGTGCAATTATTAGCACGAGTACCATGGTCAAAAGACCACAAATGATGCTCATAATTGGTGCGAAGATAACAGGGATGACTGTAATCACTGTCAAAGCTGAACCGAGAACCGCCCCATTAGCCATACCTAAAGTAAAGCTATCCACCATCGGATTTTTCAAGATAATTTGAAATACTGCCCCACTCATACTTAAGCTTGCTCCAAGGAAAATTGCCATTAACACTCTTGGCAATCTCACATCTAGCATGATTGTATATGACTGCATTGTAGACACATCAGAGAAACTAACAGATCCAACAAACACACTAACAACCAGACAGAGCATTAAGATTATTGATAGAACAACATTTGTCTTATTCATATATACACTGAGCGACTTCTTCTAAGCCTTCAACGAACCTAGGACCTGGTCTTGAAATCGTATCTGGATTTGGAATACATTGGTTGCGTTCATCGGCAATCTCAGTTGTATCTAGCCCAGAGATACTAGAAATTTCTTCAGATAATGTTTCATTATCTTGTCCAGATGTTGAGATCACCTTCGTTGGTTCACGTGCAATTAACTCTTCCGATGTAACAGATGGATAACCTTCGACATCATCAAAAGCATTCTCTACTTCTAAAGTTTCCAAAAAGTCATCAATAAAGGTATCATCACCTGCAATATAAATATCTGGTACCACTGACACTAGGAGCAGCACACTATCATCAGTTTGTTGATCTTCATAAGTGGCTTTAAGGTCTGTAAGTTCTTTTTGAAGTTCAGTATTTAAATTTTCAGCTTCACTACGCTTATCAATAAAATCACCAACTTGTGTTATCGTATCGTAAATTGCATCAATTGATTGCGCATCGTCTACTACTAAGATTTCAGCACCTGTATTATCAGCCACACGGTCAATAATATCCTTGTTCGCATCATGGTTTGAAGCATGTGAAATAATATGTGTTGGATCTAGAGCCATCATAGCCTCTTCATCTAAATCAAAAGTATCCAGCCTTGTTAAATCTTCAGACAAATCCTCAGGGTATGTATCTACTGTTGTAATGCCCACCAAGTCTTCTGTTGAACCAAGCTCTGCGATGATTTCCGTATTACTTGGTATCAAAGAAATAATATTCATATCTTCATTCGAGCTCTGATCAACAGCGGATTCATTAGAACAGGCTGTCATAACTATCGTAAATAAGGTTAAGAAAAATAATTTTGTGTGCCTAGGTAATTTTTTGATAATCACCATCTCCTTTAGCATCATTATAATAAAGTTACACTGTCTATTGTAGGGTGATTTATTTATAAAATGACATACAAAAAGGGGCTGGGCAAAAATATTCCCAACCCCTTCTTAGTTACTTACATTCTTTCAGGTGCATTCACATCTATTAATCTTAGGGCATTCTCTAAAGTTTGACGAACGGCTTCAATCATTAAAATATAAGCACGTGTCTTATCGTCATTTTCTCCTAGTACTTTTTCAGCATTATAGAATTTATGGAAGCTCGCAGCTAAGTCATGGATGTAATTTGGAATTCTTTGTGTCGCACGAGCTTCTGCTGCACCTCGAACAATATTAGGAAATTCTAATATTTTCTTCAGTAATTCAAGTGCTTGCTCGTTGGTGATTACATCCACTGCAACTGTTTGGTCTATATCAAAACCACTTTCCTTCGCTTGACGTAAAATACTGCATATTCTAGCGTGTGCGTATTGTGCATAGTAAACCGGATTATCAGAGGATTCACTACGTGCTAAGTCTAAATCAAAGTCAAAATGCGTATCAGTTGAGCGCATAACCATGAAGTAACGTGCAGCATCAACACCAATCATATCGATTAAATCTCTCATCGTCACTGCCTTACCAGTACGTTTACTCATCTTCACTTCTTGACCGTTTTCAATTAAACGGACAATTTGCATGATTTCAATTTCTAACTTCTCCGGGTTCTCACCTAAAGCACCGAGTGATGCTTTTAGACGGTTAATATAACCATGGTGGTCTGCACCAAAGAGGTTAATTAACTTATCATATCCACGCTCCACTTTGTCATAGTGATAAGCAATATCTGGCATTAGATATGTGAAGGTCCCGTCTTTTTTCACGATAACGCGGTCTTTGTCATCCTTAAAGTCTGTTGTGCGTAGCCATGTCGCATCATCACTTTCATAGATGAAACCATTGTCTTTCATCTTGGTCATCGCTTCATCTATTTCGCCACTTTCGTATAGTGAGGTTTCACTAAACCAGTTGTCAAAGTGAATACGAAAATCGCTTAAATCTTCTTTTAGTTTACGCATTTCATATTCGACACCAAGGTCTCTAAATTTACTAATACGTGCAGTTTCATCTAAATCTTTGTACTCAGGGTGAGCCTCAGCTAACTCTTCACCAATCACCTTAATATCTTTACCGTTATAACCATCTTCCGGCATGTTCAATCCTTGACCTAAAGCCTCAAAATAACGTGCTTCTATGGAACGTGCTAAGTTGTTAATTTGATTACCGGCATCGTTGATATAGTATTCACGTGTGACATCATAGCCAGCAAAATCCATGATATTAGAAAGTGTTGCACCAACTGCACCATTTCTCGCATGACCAATGTGAAGATCGCCTGTAGGATTTGCAGAAACATACTCGATTAACACTTTTTCTTTCGTTTCAAGCTCTGAACGACCATAGTTTTCTTTTTGGTTTAGAACCTTAAATATAACGTTTAAGAGTTCTTTACTTTCCATTTTAAAATTGATAAAACCTGGTCCTGCAATGCTGACTTCACTTACACTTGCTTTTTCTTTATCCAGTTTTTCAATGATTAATTCAGCAATTTCTCGAGGGTTTCTACGCGCAAGTTTAGTCAAAACCATCGCTGCATTAGTAGAAAAGTCTCCGTTATTCTTATCTTTTGGAACTTCGACTTTTACACTAGGCATATCTGATTCTTCGACTAAGTTTGCACTTTTGATTGCACTTTCAATCGCTTCTTTAAGTTGTTGTTTTAAATCCATATTTAAGCCCTCTCTAACTTATATTTGTAGTGACCAAGTAGTGACCCCGATTCAAATAAATCATATTCAATATACAAGCCTGTGTCACTAGCATCCAGTTCATGCGTCAATATTTCAAACTGATGTCGGCCGGCTGGGGAATCATAAAATGTTGATGTTCTCATACCTTTTTCAAAGTGAAAATTCATATTGATAATGCCACGTCTCTGTAATTTTATATTACAATCACTTATTCTAACTGTGACTTTTAGCTCATGTTCATCCAATGATTCTGTATAACGCAAATAACGGTCTTCTTTATCTATGACTGAAACGTTTAAATCTTGTTTGTATTCATTTTTCTCACCATGCATATCAACGATTTGAGATAGCTTATACATACCTTGATTTGGAGCGTTCATTTTATCACCTTCAATATTACAAATTATAGCACAATGCATGTAAATTGACGCCTAAAACATAAAAAAGGCAGGGCTTTCGCCCCACCTAAGTGTCCTAGTTATATCACTATAACTATAATATATTTTATCCATAGATTTAGGAATGTGCAACGTAATTTTAGAAAGTCATAAAAAAGACATATTTGCTAGGACTGAACACCGAGTGCTTCCTGCATACGGTCTGAGTTATTCCACATTTCTTCATTATGTTGTTGTAAAAAGTCGATTAGCGCATCTTTTGAGCCCTGATCCAGAAGCTCAAGCTTAATGCGACCTTTCATTGCATCATCTAAACTATTTACGTGTTCATGCATCATTTTATAGCCGCGACGTTTTTCCTTATTAACCATTAAATAACAAGCACCTGCGCCGTTATAGACAGGACCAACTTCCTTACGTTCGACTGCTATCCAAACAAGATAATACTCTTTAGCATCTTCACCTTCGGCTTCAGTCTTATCCGTAATCCACTTCACTCGTTTTTCAACTTCAGCTTTACCATGTAAGCCGCCGATATCTAATACTGCTTCTTTCGTTTCAATATTAATATATATTGGTGCAATGTTTTCTAGACTAATTGAGCCAAAATTTTGTCCTCTATGACCATCAAGTGGGTCATTTTTTATAATATTAAATTGAAATCCTGGCTTTTTCTTTGGTTTTTCATCTGCCAAATTGAACCCTCCTAATCAAGTTCGTTTAGTAAATTAATAATTTCCGCCTTTACACTCAAATCTTCGATGGCTAAAATTTTCTCTTTCGGATAATACAGACGAGACCCTAAACGATGCAAGCCTGTAATTGAATTAATGATGGCAGATTGTGAACTAATTTCTCTAATATCACCATTCGATCTCAATAGATGAATCGGCTGACGATTTGTTTTTTGACCAGGGCGGTCGTAGTCATATGGTAAATCAGAATAACTATCACTAAATACATAATAGTTAGGGTCTAGGCCAGCTCGTCTATACAAATCATTGAGTTCAGAAATTGTAATTATAGAGCCATCAAACGGCAAGTATTTAAATAAATCTCTGTTTACAAAACGACTTGCTAAATCGCTGAGAATTTCATCGTCTTCACGAATCCACTCTTGTAAGTAAAAGTTCACAACCATTTCATCAAGTCGTAAATAATCTTCAACAGTTACATTCTCATTAAAGAAAGGGATGAGATATGTTGGTGCTTGTTTAAAATTATAGCTAGACTGGTAGAGATGCTTCGCACGTCTTAAAATAAGATTTAAAAGTACTTCCCCACCACGTGACACAGGATGGAAATACACCTGCCAATACATCTGATAACGACTCATCAGGTAGTCTTCAACAGCGTGCATCCCACTTTCTTTGATCAACACTTCATTTTTTGAAGGTCGCATCACTCTT
This sequence comes from Jeotgalicoccus sp. S0W5, assembly GCF_011634875.1. Lineage (NCBI taxonomy): Bacteria > Bacillati > Bacillota > Bacilli > Caryophanales > Staphylococcaceae > Jeotgalicoccus > Jeotgalicoccus sp. S0W5. The sequence continues at coordinate 158,917 of NZ_SIRQ01000004.1, forward strand.
AATATACGTTCCATATCAAAATTACCATAACTGACTCCCGTATAATAAGAATCTCTCTGCAGGTAGTCCATACGGTCAGCATCAATTTGGCTTGAAATCATGCTGATAACTAATTTATTTGGATGTGTCTTATTTATAACTGCTGCCACTTGTTCTGGGAAGTCTTGAGAAACTCTCGATAGTACCTCATTGACTTCTGTTGAACCTAAGATAATTTTCTTTGTAAATTCCTCATGGTCAGTATGAAAAATATCTTCAAAGCTATGGGAGAACGGTCCATGACCTAAATCATGTAGGAGTGCTGCAGTAAGTGCGAGCAACTTATCATCCTTGTTCCACTCAGGATATTCTTCAAAGTTATCAATCATACGTCGCACAATTTCATAGACGCCTAGCGAATGGTTGAAGCGAGAATGTTCTGCCGAATGAAAAGCAAGATACAGAGTCCCGAGTTGTTTTATTCTACGCAGGCGTTGAAACTCTTTAGTTTTAATAAGGTCCCAAATCACCTGGTCTCTGACATGAATATATCGGTGAACTGGATCTTTAAATACTTTTTCTTCTTGCAGTTGCTTGTGAGTATATTCGCTCATTACCAATGGGTGACGCCTCCTTTTTCAATCCAATAATATCATAAATTTACGATTAACAACCAATAGCTCACATTAGCTTTGAAATCGGTTGGCTCTTTTTCCAACAAAAAGCATGTAACATAAACCAGCTATGAGAATTGGGAGAATCAGCCACAGATACATACCGTCATATCCGACAAATGGTATCAAAAGACCGAGTAAAACTGGGCCAAAACCTAAGCCGATTTCTAAAATAATAAAGTAAGTTGATGTGGCAAGACCTACATTTTCTTTCGGTGCCACTTTCACACAGATAATCTGGGCAGCCGATTGGAAGTTACCAAAACCTAAACCAATAATGAAACCTGCGACTAGTACAAGCAGTCCGGAGGTCGTATTTCCAAGAATTAAAAAGCCAATCGCCATTAGAATAAATGTCGGGTAGATGACCATATTAGGTCCCTTTTGGTCAATTAAGCGCCCCGTAAATGGTCGGGTCGATAAGACCGCTACCGCATAAACAATAAAGAAGAAACTCGCAGCAGTCACAACATCAATTTCAATTGCATAAGTATTTAAAAATGATAATACACTGGAATATGCTAACCCCATTAGGAATATAGGCATCAACATTCGTAGAGAATTTTTCTCTATCAGAATAAATTTAGTCGGCTTAACTGCTGTCTCTTTAGTTATGTTATTAATTTTTATCATTGGGATCATCAACACAACTAAAACCATGAGTACGCCGACGTATACTAACATCATTTCAAAGGTAATTACTTCAAGTAATAAGAAAGCAATAAAGGGTCCAACTGCACTCGCAACTACCATACTTAAACTAAAGTAACTTATTCCTTCACCCCTACGCTCTTCAGGGACAGAAATTGTTGCGAGTGTATTGAGTGCTGTCGAGATAATACCTGTTGCGAGACCATTTAAAAGACGTGTCACCAAGAGGAATGTTAGGCCAAAATCAAAGAAATATAAAATGTAAGTTAAAAAATACAGGCTAGTTCCGATAACCATAATTTTCCGAGCACCAAGATGGTTAATTTGATACCCTGTCACTGCGCGACCGATTAGAACACCGACAATAAAAATACTCGCCGTAAAACCAGCAATACTTGGATTGATATCATATTTTTCAATGGTGTAGTTTCCTACCGTTACTAAAGTTGAATACATCGCACCCATTAGAATAAAGTGAAAGGCAAAAATCGCTATAAATTCCTTGGTCCATATTTTTGGTGCGTAGACACTGTTTGACATTAAATTCCTTCTTTCTGACAAATTAAAACCAGTATTTAAAATACTGGTTAGTTAGCGTTCATATATTTACTATTGCGGTTTTTGATATTATCTGTAAAACGTTCATAGACTGTCTTATCCGTTTCTGATAACTCTCTGAAATCCACAACATTCGCACCCATTTTCTCAAGTGCTTTTAAGGTGAGCGCCTCAACTTCTTGAACGCTAAAGTTTGTTTTTAAGAGCTCATTTAGAGAAGCCATATGTTCTGGATTAATCAAGGGATAAGTAAATTTCTCACTTTCTACTGCACGTGCATACTTATAAAAATCCTTCATTAATTTAGCACGTTCACTACCACTGCCCGTAACAGATAAATAAATCTGTACTGCCACCCCGTCCTTGATTCGGCGTTGTGAAATACCAGCAAATTTTTTACCATCAATGCTTAAATCATATGTACCTGGGCAATAACTATCATGAATTTCATATGCTTCAATACCTTGGTCCTTAAACATAGTTTGAACCAACTCTACCATCATATCATAACCATCTTCTATATACTGGAAATCCGCCTTAGGTATGACAAGTGAAATGTTCAACACACCATCATCAAGTACGACACCGAGCCCCCCACTATTTCGAACGATAAATTCAAAACCTGCATCATTTAAAAAATCTAAGCCATAATTCAACTTAGGCAGACGTGCATCTTGTAGTCCTAAGATGATAAATGGACTGTGCTGCCAAAAACGAATCTTTGGCGTGTTATCTTCTGATACTTGATGTTGTAAAAAATCATCGAAAGCAAAGGATTCAAAGGGATGTGTTGTATGATACTTGTGAATCACTTCAACAGTTTTACCTGTGAAGTAGGTCTCACTCATTACTATCGCCTTCACGATTTGCAACAACTTGTGTTGCAGTAAATAGAGCTAGGTTATAAACCTCTTCTGTTGTCGTACCACGAGACAGATCATTAACAGGCTTTCTTAAACCTTGAAGAATTGGCCCATATGCCTCAAAGCCACCGAGTCTTTGTGCAATTTTGTAACCGATATTTCCCGCTTCTAGTGATGGGAAGATGAATACATTAGCGTTTCCTTTTAAAGGTGAGTTTGGTGATTTTTTCTCCGCTACACTTGGTACAAAGGCCGCATCGAACTGTAACTCGCCATCAATAATCGCATCAGGTAATTTGTTTTGTGCATATTCTGTTGCGAGACGCACACGTTCTGCTTCTTCAGTCTTCGCAGAACCTTTAGATGAGAAGCTCAATAAGGCAACCCTTGGTTCAACACCAAAACTTGCTGTTGTTTTCGCCGTTTCCACTGCAACCTCAGCCAATTCATCAGCAGTCAATGTCGGGTTAATGGCACAGTCACCCATGACATATAATTCATTATCACGACGCATGAAGAAGATGCCACTTGTCTTAGAGACACCTTCTTTAGTTTTAATGATTTGAAGCGCCGGGCGAACAGTGTCTGGTGTAGAATGCATAGCGCCTGATACAAGACCTTGTGCATAGTTTGTATGTACCAGCATTGTGCCAAAATAGTTTACGTTTGTACCGATAATTTCGACTGCCTGATCTGCAGTTACCTTGCCATTTCTTACTGTTTGAAATTCATCCGCGAGTTTCTGACTTAATTCAGAAGTTGCTGGGTTTATAATTTCTAAGTTATCTATATCTATATTTTCTTCTTTTGCTATTCTTATTATTTCATCAGTATCCCCAAGAACAATTGGATGGACATAGCTATCCTTTGAATGCTGTGAAGCGGCAGTTAATATGCGCTTATCAATACCTTCTGGGAACACTATCTTAATTTTTTCACCATGTAAGATGTTTTTAAGATTCGTAATAAAGTTACTCATTATGGCCTCCTCGGTGAATTACTTTATATATTATTATACTGGTTCTGTCACATCTTTTAAACATAATCTGTTGTTAAAACGTTTTCTACTAACTAAAATAGAGTTATATATATCAAAAGGAGAGAATAGAATGAGCGAACCGGTCAGTACAATAGAAGGTTATTATAGCTTACATTTACTTTATAGCGTGGATTGGGCTGCATTTAAAGTTTTAGATGATGAAGAGAAAGATGCCTTGTTAGAAGAACTCCGGACATTCTTGGATGAACAAGAAGCTGTTCACAACAATAAAGAAGGTGACTATGCTTTCTACAATGTTATGGGACACAAGGCGGATTTGATTTTCTGGTTCTTAAGAAACACGCCAGAAGAATTAACTAAACTTGAACTTCAAATCAATAAACTTGGTATTGGAGATTTCTTAGTTCCAACATACTCTTATGTTTCAATCATTGAAATGAGTAGCTATCTAGGTGGTAATAAGACTGCTGAGGAAATGCTTGCCATCCCTCACATTCAAAATAGACTCTTCCCTAGCCTAGATAAGTCTAAATATATTTGTTTCTATCCAATGGATAAAAAACGTGACCTAGACGATAATTGGTATATGCTACCGATGGATGAGCGCAAACAATTGATGCGTGATCACGGTATGATTGGTCGCCAATATGCAGGTAAAATCAAACAGTTCATTTCTGGTTCTCAAGGTCTAGACAAATACGAATGGGGTGTAACGCTACTATCAGATGACATGCTTGAGTTCAAGAAAATCATCTATGAAATGCGCTTTGATGAAGCAAGTGCTCGTTATGGTGTCTTTGGTGACTTCTATGTCGGCAGTATCATCGAACGTGATGGATTAGAAGCGTACTTTAAGTAATAGATATTTTAAGTATTCCTCTGTTTTATCCTCTTTAAAATGGGTTATATATAATTATCTAGATTTTTAGGAGGAAACCTTATGAAGCGCTTGTTAAAGCGTGTAGCAATCTTTGCTGCACCAATTATCATCAATAAAATCGGTGAGAAATTCATGAATAAAGGCAGTAAAGATACTGACTCAAATTCAGGTACTTATCCAAGTAAGAAAAATAAAAGAAAATAAAGATCAACTTATAAAATCCACCTAACAATCGTTAAGTGGATTTTACTATAGAGAGGACGCCTATGATTAAACAAATTTCAGATCACGTCTATGTTATGCCATTTGATAGTGAGCGGGACCGGCCACACATTGGATATATTCAAGGTGAACAGTTTAGTGTTTTAGTGGATGTCGGTAATTCACCTGAACATCTCAGTGAAGTACTAAATGAAATTCAAGAAAATAATTTACCAGAACCGACACTTGCCATCATCACCCATTGGCACTGGGATCATACTTTTGCTATGCATGCTTTTAAAGGTAAAACAATCGCCCACAAAAAGACAAATGATATCTTGTCTCAGGTCAGCACTTGGGAGTGGACAAAAGACGCGATGATGGAACGTCTTAGAACAGGTGAAGAATGTCAATTTTGCCATCATCATATCCTTATCGAATATGATGATATCTCAGAGATGAAAGTCGTAACTGCTGATATCGTCTATGACAACACGCTATCTTTAGACTTAGGAAACCTGACTGTACACGTTGTACCTATCGATAATCCCCATTCAGATGATGGTGTTGTGTTGTTCGTAGAAGAAGAAAAAGTGCTATTTGCTGGTGATGCAGACAGTGGCGAGTATTATAAATTAGATGGTGGTTATGATTCAGACCGCTTCTATCACTACGTAAAAACAGTTGATCAATTCCCATACGAAACCTATATTCATGGACATGTGGGACCCTTTAACCGTGAAGAGACTCAAAGATTTCGGCAAACAATCATAGATGAAGAATTGTAGGCAAAATACCGATTAATATACGAAAGAGAGCCGATAAAATCAGCTCTCTTTTTATTTCTTCCATTTTAATTCTACTAGTGGACGGGTCAATGTCACAACTGGCTTACTTGATAGCACCAACACAATAAGCGCTGAGAAAATGACAAATATAAAGGTTTCATACCATCTGTCATACCAAAGCACATCAAATTCTCTAAGTGGCTGGATTATAAAGCCGTGTAAAAGATAGACATATAAGGTATTTTGTCCAAGCTTAGTGAGGTAACCATAGTTTTTGTCTGGTATCCAAGCAATCATAAAAATAATAAGCAAGGTAGCAAGTACATAAATAATGAGTCGCATCAAGCTACCACTGATTTCAGCTTCCAACGAGCGGTAAGCAATAGCGCCAGTTAACCAGTCAGTATCTAGAGATACATCGATATTTATCGAGCTGTATATAAAAACAAAAAGTACAACTGCAAATATAAGTCCAATTATCCTTAAGCCCTTGGTTTTTAACATGACTACATGCTCTTTATTCATATAATACCCGGCTAAAAAGAATGGGAAGAACACTATCGTTCTAGACAAACTTAGGCCAAAACTTGATAAATCCACATAGCCAACTGAAATGCCTATGAGGACCGTAAGCGGAATACCTACGTATGCCGGAAAGCGTTTAAACAAGATTAACAATATGTGCCAACTAAATAGACTGACTAAGAACCACATCGCCCATTGCGGTTTCAGAATACCCACGTACACGTCCTCTCTACCTAAGAGAAGATACAAGCCCGTATATATAACTTGAAAAATTAAATAAGGCAAAAGTAAATTCTTAGCGAGCTTTAAAATGTATTTAGGTTCACCAATACCCTTAGCAAAAAAACCTGCCAACAAGATAAACATTGGCATATGGAAAATATAAATAAAGGCATAGATTGAATTTATTAATTGTGAATCCGTCGCAAATGGTTGAATCATATGACCGAACACGACTAAGAAAATCAAAATCAATCTCGCATTATCAAAAAACGGTAAGCGGTTCATAGTTCTCCTCCGGGCCAAAAAATATCATTCCCAATATAGTAGGATAATTTACACGAAAATGAAAGTAAAATAAAAAAAGAATCTTAAACTAATTAAGATTCTAATAACACATTATTTTCTTTCTCTTCCCGTTCTTTTTCCTGCTCTTGTTTCTCTAGCACAGTTCATTCAACTGATTCTTGTAGCGTATCTTTTGGTAGATGTACAAAATCCATAAGTGCAGGCTGGAATTTTCTCATCATCCAACCCAGTATCTTTCCTACAAAAAGCGCAGTTACAAATGTTCCGATACCTATAGATCCTAGTGTTTGAGTAAATATTAAACCTATAACAACAGCAACAATAACGTTCAACATATCACTTGTGACCTTGGCCTTGGAGAACTCTAGATTAAAACGATCACTAATCACATGTGTCAATTCATCATATGGCATTAAAGGGAACTTAGCATTGAAATAGCCGAGTAGGCCCAAAGCCACAAAGAATAGACTAACTAAAAGGAAAATAGCTTGTGTCACTAAATTTTCAGGGTTAGGTAATTGTTGAACTAAAAACAAGGTAAAGTCCATCATACCTCCAAATAAAAATGCGATGATGAGTTGAACAATTGCTTCTCTAATATTTAGTCTTTTACTTAAAAGAATTTGAACAATGATAAACAATACGTTAGCGGCAACGGTCATTAAACCGATGGAAATTCCAGAAGAAAGTGTGAGTGCATAAGCAAGTGAAGACACAGGCGATACACCCATGTTTGCTTGAATTGAAAAACTGACGCCGAGGGAAAGGAAAAATAAACCTAATACATAAATGAATAAACGTTTTACTGTGACATTAATATGCGAAATAATTAATCCCCCTTCAAAATTTGTCCTTTAAATATTATATCAAGGTTTGTGAATAATATATAAATATAATGAAGTCATATTAAAAATAATATGTTGGAGGGCTTATGGATTTTAGACAGCTATACTACTATAGAGAAATTATTCGAGAAGCAAGTATTTCTAAGGCAGCTGAAAAGTTACATATTGCTCAACCACCCCTTAGCCAGTTATTAAAACGTTTAGAAGATGAGCTTGAAACAACACTGATTCACCGTTACCGACAAAAGTGGGAAGTCACTGAAGCGGGTCGTCTTTTATATGATTACGCAAGTCAAATAATTGGCCAGTCTGATCAACTTAAAAAGAGAATTCATGAACTTGAGATGGGTCAAGGTGGAACCATTGAAATAGGCGTCTCATCCTCATGATATAACTTATTAATCGACTATCTTCATAATTTCCGGTCACTCTATCCAAATGTTAAGATACTCATCCATTCCGGTGATTCTGAAACTTTAATTGAAAAACTTAAAGAAAAGGAAATAGACATTGCCATTGTCATGCGTCCTTCAATGACTGATGATTATGATGTTAAAACACTCGAGAGTGAGCCTAATATTTTAATCACTCCAGAAAGCTGGGCGAGTAGTTTACCAGAAGAACCAGAATTAAAAGACCTGGTCCATCTTCCCTTTATTATGCTCGGTGCAATGAAGGACTATACTTTTAGAAACGATTTACTCAAGTCATTCGCCCGTCGAGGAATCAAACCAGATATCGTCATGGAGTGTAAAGACCTACCTATTTTGGTTTCGTTGGTCAGTCACGAACTCGGCATCTCTATTATTCCTGGTATGAATAAAAAATCCCTAGTTACAGAACATCTAAAGATCTATAAATTACCTCAGTTAGAAGTGACTGTAGAACCTGTCTTTTTAAAACTAAAAGATATACCGATGTCGACCGCTGCGAATAACTTTTGGGACTTAGTAAACTAGTAAAAACCCTCTCGGTAAATTAAATTTCCGAGAGGGTTAAACCAATTATAGAATTTATTTTACTTTTACAGGCATATCTTTCAAGATTCTCGATAAGATCCATGCGTAAACTATCGTTAGAACAACCGCAGCAATATGACCAAAGTATACAATCGCTTCACCCAAATAAGCTAAATCATTCATAAAGTTCTCAGTAAAGACTTGCAGAATAATTAATATTAGTCCAGCTACTATTGATGTCATTCCGGCTGCAAACCCTCTACTAAAGGCCGCTCCGATTAATGCACCTGTTACAAAGTACAGTGGTCCTTGTAAGAAAATAAATAGACCATTGCCAAACACCGATAAGCCTTTAATTTGCTCTTCCATCAAATAATCCCCTGCTAATGGTGTAAAGGATAATACAAAGTTAATGATAATCACCAAAACTGTTGTAATTACAGCTGTCAATATAGCTGAAGTTATCAATGATTTGAAAAATGTCTTTCTGGAAACACCGGAATTCACTGCCCATTCCAAGAAACCAAGGACCGTTGTTATTCCAACAACTGCAAAGTATATTCGTGCTGTTCTCATACCCGTTCCAAAGAATGAAGATGTCGGGTCATTTAGAAAACTGAGTATGATATATATAATGAGCAGTATCCCTAAAAATACAAAGGTGAACATCGATAATATATAAGTTAGAGACTGAGTCGTTTCTTTAAATTTTGTCTTCATTATTTACCTCCTATTAAACTTTAATTGCCGCATTGAGTACATATGCTCTTGCTATTATTCCAAGTATAATTATTGCGAAAAGCTGTACACCCAACACCAATAGTGGATTGTCGACATTCATAGTTGTGAACTCTCCAAAAGCTTGAGAATAATAACCACCAAGTCCACCGACGATAAAACATACAAAAATACCTAAAATAAAATTCTTAACAAATGAGTAGAACACTATCAGACCAATAAAGTAAGTTAGTAAACCTGATAAAATAGCAACAATATTTATAATAATATTTTCCGTGATTGTCCAATTTTGAATAATTTCTCCACTTAAGCTAGGAAACAAATTAAGTCCCAAGGAAAAAATATTCATCAGGATCATACTGTAAAGACTTAGAAACAATACTGTCCCTATGCTTTCCTTGAAGTATGTCTTCCTAGATTTACCATGACCAACTTGTTTTTTTAATACCATAAAAGCAAGTGTGCCAAATACAAGCATTCCTATACTGAGTGAGCTGATATGAGCTTGGTAGAATATCTCAGCTGGTTCATTCAAAAAATGAATAATTGAACCAACGACAAGTGTCATCAAGGTCATATATATCAATATCCATAATAGAAATTTATATAGAGTTTTCTTTTTTATAGTTATCATATAATCACTCCTGACCTTTATCGTCATTAGTCAGACTTATGAATAACTCCTGTAGTGCTAGACGTGAAATATCTAGATGATTATCTTCAGCGAACGCCATTTCTTCTGGACTTAAATAACCAATAACTGTATCGATTTGTAAAGCACCTAAAAACTTCACATTGATAACGTTCTTATTAGCAGTAAATTCCCTTACTTTCTCCGCCTTACCAGCGACTGTGAATCCTTTCTCTAATAAATCATCCGTCGGTTCTTGAAGTAAAATCTTGCCATTGTGCATCATGACAATCTCATCAAATAAGTGTTCCATTTCAGAGATAATGTGCGTAGATAAGATGATGATACGCGTGCCTCTACGTTTAGCTTGCAATACTTCTTCATAGAATAACTCTCTTGTTGGTGCATCCATGCCATTTGTAACCTCATCAAAGATGGTTACTTTCGATAAAGAAGCTAAGCCCATAGACGCATTCACTGCCGCTTGTTGACCTTGAGATAATTCATTGAAATTTTTATTTTCATCAATTTTGAACTTCTTCAGTAACTCATTTGCATATTCTTGATCGAAATCATCCCTAAACATCGCATGACTTTCCGGGTACTCTTTTACTTTATCCGTCTCAGATGAAGTATCTTTAACATTGTAAATAAAATTAACATGCTGCATCATTTCATCTTTTTCATATATTGTTTTCCCATCCAAGGTAATTGAACCTTGAGTTGCTTTTCTATAGGAAGCAATTAAAGAGATTAAAGAAGTTTTCCCTGCACCATTTCTTCCTAGTAAGCCATATATTTTTCCTGGAGTGAACGTTACATTGATATCACTCAAAATCTCTTCCTTATTTATGGATAAACCTACATTTTCAATATTTAAATTCATTACTTTTCACCTCTATTATCAATTAGTTTTTGAATATCGGATTTACTTAATTCCAACTTCTTAGCTTCGTCTAACATCGGTTTTAAATAATCCTCAACAAATTCTTCTCGTCTGACGGTTAACAATTTCTCTCTCGCACCTTCTTCAACAAACATGCCTACACCCCTCTTTTTGTAGAGTATGCCTTCTTCAACTAACTGCGTTACACCCTTAGAAACTGTGATGTGATTAACTTTGAAGTATGTCACTATCTCATTTGTCGATGGAATCTTGTCATGCACTTCTAATGTCTCGTCTATAATTTGATCCGTTAGCCAATCCTTGATTTGAGCATATATCGGTTTTTTATCGTTCAACAAACTTGTCAAATGTATCCCTCCCATCACCTTGTACTTATTCGACAGGTACACTGGTTATATATCTATGTATATAACTATATAACCATATATGAATTTTGTAAACCCCTTTGTGGGATTTTCATATAAATAGAAGGGTTAGACTAGGGAGATAGCTTGCTTGTTGAGCCTCGTTTTTATTTCGAATCGGACCTCCTGTCATTGCTTAGCTTCGTTTTTATTTCGAAGCGGACCCAGTACTATTGCTCAGATTCGTTTTGGTTTCGAAGCGGACCTAGTGCCAACGCTCAGACTCGTTTTTATTTCGAAGCGGACCTAGTAATATTGCTCAGATTCGTTTTGGTTTCGAAGCGGACCTAGTGCCTGCGCTCAGATTCGTTTATATTTCGAATCGGACCTAGTGCCGCTCTTCATCTTCCTACAATCCCAATACAACAAAAAAAGCATCAAAAACCTTATATAAAGATTTTTGATGCGTATATATTTCTTTTTATAGTTTTGCGATACCGATAATTACAAGGATCCAGCTGATTAAGAACATTACGCCACCGATTGGTGTGACTGCTCCGAGTATAGACACACCTGATAAGGCGAGGACCATCAGTGAACCTGTAAAGAAGATAATTCCTGCTAACATGAACCAACCTGCTGCAGTTAAGAACTGTGCACCTGTCACTTGGATTAAAATACCAATCGCAATAAGTCCTAATGCATGGTAGAACTGATACTTAACAGCAGTTTCCCATATGTCTAAATAGTGCTGTTCGAGTTTTGCTTCTAAAGCATGTGCACCGAAGGCACCGCATGCAACGGCAATTAAAGCATTAATTGCACCGAGTATAACGAATAATTTCATCAAGAACTTCCTTTCGTTTAAATCACTTTTTTATTTTTATAGTAAATCATAAATAATGATGCCACATATATTAATAAACTAAATACCAAGAGCCAACCACTGATGAGTAGCATCTGTGCACCTGGTGTATACATCGCACCTGCAAATGCTGTGGCAAGGGCAATCCATCTTATATAATTCAACACTTTAGACCAAGGTTTCTGATACTTCTCTTGTAACTTGATTTTATAACTCTTTCCTAGAAAAGTTAAACTAAACACAAGGACACCTATAATAATAAACGCTAACATAATTTACACTTCCTACTCTAAAAATCGAAGATATCTCCACCGTGTCCGCCTGCTTTGTCTTCAGCTTGCTGATTTATAATTTGTCTACTGACAACTGGACTGGATTCAGTTCGTTCTTCAGTTGTTTCTTTAACCGCTTCGTCATCCAAAACATCCAACAGCCGCTTCATCGTATACACATGCTTTTCAATATCCTCACTATTTTTAAGCAAGGCAAGTTCATTTTCAAGCTGCGCAATTACTCTTTCGTTCATTATTTCTCGCTCCAATCGATTGGTTTCAACCCCTGACTCACTAGATAGTCATTGGTTTGACTAAAAGGTTTTGATCCAAAGAATCCTCTATATGCTGACAATGGACTCGGATGTACAGATTGGATGATGTGATGTTTAGTCGTATCGATGAGTTTAATCTTCCTCTGTGCAGGTTTGCCCCACAAGATAAAAACCACGCCCTCTAAATTGTCAGACACCGCTTCAATGACGCTATCGGTGAATACTTCCCAGCCTAAACCTCTATGTGAGTTTGCTTGACTCTCATCAACGGTGAGTACCGTGTTTAATAAAAGTACCCCTTCTCTAGCCCAGTCTTTTAAACTGCCAGAGTGACGTTTGATACCTAAATCAGCTTCTAATTCCTTGTAAATATTTCTTAAGGACGGCGGCAACTTAATACCATCGTTTACTGAAAAGGCTAAACCATGGGCTTGACCTTCCCCGTGGTAAGGATCTTGACCGAGAATAACAACTTTCACATTTTCAAAAGGTGTTAAATCAAATGCTGTATAAATTTCTTCTCTTGGTGGAAAGACATTTCCTGATTGATAACGTGAACTTAAAGTTTCTTTTAAAGTGGAAAAATCATGATTTTCATTTATCTTTTTAAATACATTGTCCCAATGTAATTTTGTCATTTCTTACTCACCTTCCATTAAAGTTTCATTATATCACCGAAGTAAGCAATGCTCTAGAATTACAAGGTAAATTATAGTAGAATGACAATATCTATATGTAGTTACTAGGAGGAAAATATATGGCTTTAGCAAAAACGTTAACAATTGCTGGTACCGATGTAAGTGGAGGTGCAGGAATTGCAGCAGATTTAAAAACTTTTCAGGAACATGAAACATACGGTTACAGTGTCTTAACAACTGTCGTTTCGATGGATCCAGGTACATGGTCACACCGTGTAAGTCCAATTCCTGTAATTGATGTTAAAAACCAACTGGAGACAGCACTATCGCTTAATCCAGACGTTATAAAAACAGGTATGCTCCCTTCTGAAGAAGTTGTTGAACTTTCAAAAGATGCCTTCCTAAATTCAAATGCTAAACATTTCGTAGTTGATCCTGTAATGGTTTGTAAAGGGGACGACGAGGTTCTAAACCCAGGATTAGTTGAATCAATGATCGAAAATCTAATTCCTAATGCTACGGTCGTTACACCTAACCTTGTAGAAGCTGGCCATTTAGCGGGTGTTAAAACACCGCGTACGCTTGAGGAAATCAAGGATGCAGCTAGATTAATTCATGAAAAAGGTGCCAATAATGTTGTCGTTAAAGGTGGTACTGGTATCGAGGGAGATAATGCAATTGATGTCTTCTATGATGGTAAAGAAATGCACTTACTAGAGTCACCAAAATTTGACTCTTCATATAACCATGGTGCAGGTTGTACTTTTGCGGCTGCAATCGCAGCAAACTTAGCAAATGGAAAATCACCATTAGAATCAGTTCAAGACGCTAAATCATTCGTTACAAGTGCCATAAAAAATGGTTGGAAGATGAATGATCATGTTGGCGTTGTGAGACATGGTGCATACAATTCAGTAGAGAAAATCGAAGTACTCGATAAGGTATTGAACTAAGTTGAGAGATAGCTTGCTATCTCTTTTCTATTCAATGACTAACTATTTAGGAGTTTGCTATTCATGGAAATGAAAAAAATTGAAAAGAAAAAAGTTCAGGAAATTTTAACGAGTTTTCAAAATACACCGGTTTATTTACACGTTGAAATTACCAGCGGTATGTACGCAAGCCACCTAGACGATAGCGTTTTTAATGCCGGAACTTTCCTACGCAATATTCAAGTCGAATATATTCAAGGTACAATCCGAGGCGGAAATCGTTCTAAAGAGCACCGTGTCGGTTTAAAATTGACTAACGGTGGTTGGATTTACGTACTCGGTCTTACACATTACATTGTGAACGAGGACGAGGCGTTTATTATGCATGGCTTTAACGGTGAAGGCAAACTTGCTGCAGCTCTAGAAATCTCAACCAAACCATTTACTAAGTAGGAGGCTGTTCCATGGATTTTGCAAATGAAAATCATGTACTTGTTGTCTTCCCCCACCCTGATGATGAAGCATTTGGTGTGAGTGGGACAATTATGAAATATATAGATGCGGGTGTTCCCGTCACTTATGCATGCCTTACATTTGGCGATATGGGTCGCATGTTAGGATATCCACCTTTCGCTACAAGAGAATCACTTCGTGCCATTAGGAAAGCTGAAGTTGAAGAATCAGCTAGAGTAATGGGGCTTAAAGACTTACGTCTCTTAGGCTTCAGAGATAAAACACTTGAATTCGAAGAAAAAGGAATTCTAAAAGAGGTCATTACTAACTTAGTAGAAGAATTATCTACAACACGTATCATTAGTTTTTACCCTGGCTATTCTGTGCACCCTGACCATGAAGCAACTGCTGATGCAGTGATTGAAGCGGTTAAAGATATGCCTATAAAGGATCGTCCAAAGTTACAGATGATTGCCTTTGATAATCGAACTTTTGATGATCTTGGTGAACCTGATATCGTTAATGATATCGATGGTTACACCGACCGTAAGATGGAAGTCATGGCTGCCCATCGTTCTCAAACAGGTAAGCTGTTAGAAGACTTAGCAGCTGATACTCAACAAGGTGACGACGCACGTAATCGATGGATGAAATACGAAAACTTTTACAGTTATGAAATAGATTAAGGAGTATCACTATGGAAGAATATGATCTAACGACACGAGAAGGTCGTTTTAAACATTTCGGCTCAGTAGACCCTATCGTTGGTTCGAAACCGAAGAAAAAAGAAGATATGGCAGACTTACAAAACTCTCGTAAAGACTTCTTATTCGAAGTCGATTCAGTAGGAATCAATAACTTAACCTACCCTGTTGTAATTGGAGATTTCCAATCCGTTGGTAATTTCGAACTGTCTACAAGCTTAAACAAAGACGAAAAAGGTATCAATATGAGCCGTCTAATTGAGTCTCTTGAAACTGTAAATGAAAATGGCGTCCCATTAAATTTCGATACAATAGAGTCTCTATTATTGCACTTAAGAGAACGCATGAATCAGAATGATGCAGGAGTAACAGTTGATGGAACTTGGTTCTTTAACAAACCTTCACCAGGTACGAACATCAATGGTATCGCTCATGCAGATGTAAAATATTCAGCTTCTCATGATGGAGAAAAATTCACACGTAAACAATTTGGAATGACTGCACAAGTTACAACACTATGCCCATGCTCAAAAGAAATTAGTGAATATGGTGCACATAACCAACGTGGTAATGTTAAGGTGCTCATCGACATTGATGATAGTGTTGAATTACCTAAAACTTATAAAGAAGACTTATTTGAAATACTAGAAATAAATGCATCTAGTCAACTATTCCCAGTGTTGAAACGTACAGATGAAAAAATGGTCACAGAACGTGCTTATGAAAACCCACGTTTTGTTGAAGACCTCATTCGTCTTGTAGCTTACGACCTAGTTGAATTACCATGGGTCAAAGGCTTTGTATTGGAATGCCGTAACGAAGAAAGTATACATCAACACGACGCATTCTCAAGACTGAAATATCAAAAATAATATATAATAAGTAATCCGCACCTCACCTATTTCAGGTCAGTGCGGATTCTTATTGTATTTAATGAGAATCATCTGCTTCTTCGGATTGCATATCATGTTGTTCGTGTGAACCGTCTCCGTGATTATGGCTAAATCCAAAGGACATAGTAAAGATAGAACCTGCAACAATAATTGCCGCCAATATGAAGGCGTGGAAGATCATATGCCACGGTGCATGAGTGGTTCCGCGCTCTGTAATATGCATGAACATAAATAACTGTATAAAGGCTTGAATGACTGCAAGTGCTAGAACTGAAATAACAATCCACATCACTGGCATATCTGATGAGAGTGCAGTCCAGGCAGCTAATATAGTCAGTAACACTGATAATACAAAACCAATTATATGATTTATAGGATATTTCTTTTTGTTATTCTCACTCATCTACAACACCATCCCTAGCATATAGACTGCAGAAAAGATGAAGATCCAAACCACATCTAAGAAGTGCCAATATAGACTTAGAACAAAGGCCTTCCTAGTTGTAACAGGCGTCAAGCCACGTTTTCTGAGTTGAATAATTAATGCTACCATCCAACCAATCCCTAGGAGTACGTGCAAACCATGTGTACCTGTTAAGGTGAAGAAGGCTGACCAATAAGCACTAGATTGTAGTGTCACACCTTCATGTACATAGTGCACGAATTCATATATTTCTAAGCCTAGGAATGATAAGCCTAGTAGTAAAGTTACTGCTAACATACTAATAAGCCCTTTTAATGACTGCTCTCTCATAAAGTGAACTGCCAAGCCACATGTGAAACTACTTGTCAGTAGTAAAAAGGTCATAATGAGGACGATGTTTGGTTGAAACATCTCCACTGTAGTCGGGGCATCAGCTGTACGTCCCATTAAGACAGCATGAGTGGCAAACAAGGTTCCAAACAATGACATCTCAGCAGCTAAAAATAGCCAGAACCCAATTATTTTATTCTGTCCTTCTTCAGTACTATATTCCATTGAGACATCAGTTCGAATATCTTCACTCATTTTCAGCCCCCCTTAACTCGCGTTCTATACTTTCTATTTCATCAACTTCAAAGTGATAGCCATCTCTATAATCAAATGATCTCATTATCATCATTACGATTGTAGCGATGAGCCCAATGACCGCTAGCGTAATCCATTCAAAGACTAGGAAGAAACTTGCAAAAAACATTATTGCCGTCATAATAAAAGGCTGTCCAGTATCATTAGGCATGTGTATTCTTGATAATTTACGCTTATCGAAAGTCGTTTCACCTTTCTTTTTCATTTCAATTAAGGCATCAGTAGAATCGACTTCTGGTAGAGTGGCAAAATTATATTTTGGTACTGGTGTTGGTGTTGCCCACTCAAGTGTTCGTCCTACACCCCACACATCTCCGTCTAACTGACGGGTACTCTTGAGGTAGCTGTAGACGATACCGTAAACAAATATTGCGAAGCCAGCACCCATAACAAAGGCACCAATTGTTGAGATGAAATTAAGGGTGAACCATTCTGGACCTGCCGTAAATAACCTTCTTGCCATTCCATCTAGCCCTAGGAAATATTGTGGGAAGAAGGTGACGTGGAAGCCAATTAAGAATAACCAGAATGCCCATTTATTTATTCTTTCATTTAACTGGTACCCAAACATCTTAGGGAACCAGAATATTAGACCTGCAAAACTTGCAAATACAGTACCTGGAATAAGTACATAGTGGAAGTGAGATACGAGGAAATACGTGTTATGGAACTGATAATCAGCAGCTGCCATTCCTAACATAACACCCGTTACACCACCAATTGTAAAACTTGGTACAAAGGCTAATGACCATAGCATAGGTGTCGTAAATAAAATCTTAGATTTATAGATTGTCGCCAACCAGTTAAAGATCTTCACACCTGTCGGTATGGCAATTGCCATTGTTGTAATAGAAAAGATTGAGTTAACAAAGGCGCCAGCACCCATTGTAAAGAAGTGGTGCACCCAAACAACAAAGCTCAGACCTGCTATACCAATAATTGCCCATACCATTGTTTTGTACCCAAATAATTGCTTTTGAGCAAAGGTCGCAATTATTTCAGAGAAAATACCAAAGGCTGGTAAAATTACGATATAAACTTCAGGGTGTCCCCACATCCAAAACAGGTTCGCCCACATCATCGGCATACCTTCACCTGTCAATGCAAAGAAGTGAGAGCCAAAAATACGATCAATCGTCATCAATGCCAATGCCACTGTTAAAATTGGAAAGGCAAAAATGATAATAAATGATGTAATTAACGTGGACCAAGTGAATATTGGCATCTGAAACATTTTCATTCCCGGTGCACGCATTCTCAATATCGTCACCATTAAATTAATTCCTGTTGCTAAAGTTCCGATACCTGATAATTGTAATCCTAATAGGTAAAAGTTAATTCCCGGACCAGGACTTAATTCTGCACCTGCTAGTGGTGCGTAATTGGTCCATCCCGCATCTGGTGAACCACCAATAACAAAAGATAAGTTAAATAGTAAAGCACCAAAGAAGGTAGACCATAAACTCACAGCATTTACATAAGGAAATGCAAAGTCACGTGCACCGATTTGTAATGGTACGATATAGTTCATTAAACCAATTAAAAACGGCATTGCAAC
Organism: Jeotgalicoccus sp. S0W5; assembly: GCF_011634875.1. Classification (NCBI taxonomy): domain Bacteria; kingdom Bacillati; phylum Bacillota; class Bacilli; order Caryophanales; family Staphylococcaceae; genus Jeotgalicoccus; species Jeotgalicoccus sp. S0W5. The sequence goes on from NZ_SIRQ01000004.1 coordinate 177,647, forward strand.
AAAAAATATCATGATTGTTCCGTGCGTCGTAAACACTTCATTATAATGTTGTGAATTTAAAAAGTTCATATTTGGGAATGCGAGCTGAATACGCATCATTAACGCGTCAACACCCGCTCTAAAGAACATCGCTAAGGCGATGAGAATGTACATAATACCAATCTTTTTGTGGTCGACTGTAACTAACCATTCATTCCATAGCCATTTCCATTTTTTAAAGTAGGTCAAAACAAAAATGATCGTAGCTGAAACTAATACAATCGAAACCATCCCTATATAAACTAAGGGCTCTCCGGTTACAAAAAATTCATCCAATTGCATATACTTGACCTTCCTTCATCATTCTGAAATTTCATTTGGTTTAAATTCTGGTTGATTGTATAAATCTAAACCTTTTTCATACTTTTCTTCATGTCTTTCGACGGAATAATCTCTGAATTCATTCTTTCCATGATTGACCCAATCCAGATGCGTAGATGAAAATGTTTTTTTGTCAACTATACTCGGTGCTAATATCTCATCGTACTTCTCTTGAGTTAATTCAGGTTCATTTTGCTGTACGTCTGTGACCCAGCTGTCAAATTCATCATGTTTGACGGCATTCACTTCGAACGTTTGTGCAGCAAAGCCTTCACCTGTAAAGTTTGAATTTCTACCTAGGAAGGTCCCTTCTTCATCTGCTTGCAGATAAAGTACGTTTTCCATACCTGCCATCGTATACTTTTGCCCACCTAAACGAGGTATCCATAGGGATGCCATTGAATCTGCAGAAGATAATCTAAATTCTACTGCTCGGTCTGTTGGGATATTTAAATAGTTAACAGTCTCCACCCCTTCTTCAGGGTAACTAAATATCCACTTCCAGTCCGCAGATGTTGCATATACAACGAGTGGCTCTTGATCACTTGAAGATTCAGGTGGTTCCTCAAGTTGAAAGAGCAAATTAATAGTCGGTATGGATAAGGCAGTGACAATAAGAATCGGTATTGTAAACCAAACGATCTCTAGTTTCATATTGCCATGCATTTCTGGTTTATAATCTGATGGCTTTCTGCCTTTACGATTGGCTCTATACTTGATAACAAAAACAGTAAAAATAGTAAAAACAACAACAATAATACCAGCCATAAAGTATAAAGAGTAATAAATTAAATCTCGCTGACTCTCAGCAACTGGACCAGCAGGATCAAATACCTCTAAATTACTACATCCAGATAGGATTAGAGCAAACATAACCATGCTCAATATAGAACTTATTTTGTACATTCTTTTCTTTCTCTTCATTGTTCACACTCCATATGTGATTTACAAATAAATATAAGAGACTCACACGCATTATATTATCTATTTGTTTCGCCCATAAACCTATTTTGTCGAATTCTCATAGAATGTTGACTGAATCGTAATATTTCTGCCACTTTCACAAAAAAACCTCGACTGTTCATAAATCTGTCGAGGATGTTTCATCAATCTTTTGTTGTTTCTTCTTTGTTCTTAAATTTTTAAAAAAATTTCTAAGTAATGCTGCACAGTCCTCAGCCATTATTCCGCTGATGACATTTGCACGATGATTGAACCTTGGTTCATCCAATAAATGCATTAAACTATCTACAGTACCGCCTTTAGGGTCCGGCGCCCCGTAGACAACCTGAGGTACTCTAGACATAATAATGGCGCCGGAGCACATTACACAGGGCTCTAGAGTAACGTACAATGTACATTCTTCTAATCGAAATGACCCAAGAACTTTAGCCGCTTCTTGGATCACTAACAACTCAGCATGTGTCACTGGGTTTTGACTCGTTTCTCTTAGGTTATGCGCTCTCGCAATTATCTCATCATTCTTAACTACGACAGCCCCAATTGGCACCTCTTCCAAGGCTTCTGCCTTATGTGCTTCTTTTATTGCTTCAGCCATGTAGATCTCATGCATCGAGAATAAAATCTCCTTCTTGATTAAATAAGTCCTTCACACTATCAATAATCATATTGGCACCATTTAAATGGCTTTCTGAGCTCGTCCCACTTAAGACACCAATCGTATATAAGTCTTCTTCATAACCAAGCATTGTATCCGCATGATTGTCACCAATCATCACAAGCTCTTTAACTTTATACTGGTGCTTATCCAGGAAGGGTTTAATGAACCTAAGGTCAGGCTTGTGGAAATCATTATCATCTCCACAAATAATATCGAAGATGTATGGTTCGAGATTAAACTTCTCTATAAATCGAAGTGTGGAATCTCTACTATCACTTGTGACAATGACATTTTTAAAACCAAGTTTTTGACCTTTTTTAAGAGCATCTAGTGCACCGTCAATCAATACCATCTCGTCTCGAAGCATATCGAGATTTGATTCATAGAAGTCTTTTGCCCATTTCGCTCCACCATTACGGTAAGACTCAAATACTTTGTGAATATCTCGACCTGTACCTTGAGCAATAGTAGAATTCGCCTGTATTTCACCATTAACATATCCTAAATCTTCAGCGACTTCTTCTTTTATATCTTCTGCATCAAAGTCCTTAGCGAATACATCTATACATTTCTTAGCATATGGTGTCCACAACTTCTGAAAATTGAGCAAGGTCCCGTCCTTGTCATATAATATTACTCGACTCATCGTCATCCTCCATGACTAGGTAGGACCTTCTCTAGGAAGCTACCTATATTTTTTCTTAATTGCTTCAATCATAGTGTCCGTCATTTTATCAATATCGAATTTAGCATCAAAGCCCCACTGACGCTTCGCCTCAGATGAATCGATACTATTTGGCCAACTTTCTGCAATACCTTGTCTCACTGGATCGACATCATAGCTTAATTCAAAGTCTGGGTAGTGGCGACGAATAGACTCAGCAAGTATTTCTGGATCAAAGCTTAGTTTTGAGACATTGAAAGCATTTCTATCTTCAAGCTTATCAGCATCTGCTTCCATAAGGTCAATAATTGCTTGAATCGCATCATCCATGTACATCATATCCATAAATGTACCTTTGTCGATAAACGATGTATACTTACCATTTTTTACTGCTTCAAAATAAATTTCAACAGCATAATCTGTTGTCCCACCTCCTGGCTCTCTCACATGTGAGATTAGACCAGGGAAGCGTACACCTCTAGTATCTACACCAAATTTTTCATAGTAATAGTCACATAGAAGCTCTCCAGATACCTTGTTTACACCATACATCGTCACTGGACGTTGGATTGTTGTTTGTGGTGTTTGATCTTTTGGTGTTGAAGGTCCAAATGAACCAATAGAACTTGGTGTAAAGAATTGTAAGTTTAAATTACGTGCAACTTCAAGTGCATTCACTAAGCCGCCCATGTTAATTTCCCAAGCTAGATGTGGATTTTTCTCACATGTCGCACTTAATAATGCAGCAAGATGCATTATTGTGTCCGCTTTAAACTCACGTGCAATTCTTTCCATCTCTTCATAGTTTGTAACATCCAAAGTTTCAAATGGTTTACCTTCAAGCGGTGAATCTACAGGTTCTTTAATATCTGTTGCTAAGACATTGTCCTCACCGTAAATTTCTCTTAACTTAACGGTTAATTCCGTTCCAATTTGTCCTAGTGCACCAGTTAGTATAATACGTTTCATTGCCTTTTCCCCTTAAATATTGAAGATTTTCAGTTAATAATTCCGAGTTCTTTACCGACCTTAGCGTATATTTCTAAAGCTCTGTCTAGCATTTCTTTAGTATGTGCTGCAGTAGGCATATTTCTCACGCGTCCTGTCCCTTTTGGCACTGTTGGGAAGACGATTGATTTAGCATAGACGCCTTCTTCTTTTAGACGCTTAGAGAATTCTTGAGCTTTCTTCTCGTCACCAATAATACATGGTGTGATTGGTGTTTCTGAGTCTCCGATATCAAAGCCAAGATCTTTAAGTCCTGCTTTTAAGTAGTCCCCATTTTCCCAAAGTTTGTCATGTAGTTCAGTTGAAGCCATTAGCATTTTAACAGCCTCAGTGATTGCTTTAGTATCTCCTGGAGTTAAAGAAGTTGAGAATAAGAATGGGCGTGCAGCAACTTTTAAGTAGTCAATTAAGTCTTGTGACCCTGCAACATAACCACCGACAACACCAATTGCTTTAGATAATGTCCCCATCTGTAAATCAATTTCTTTTTCTAGACCAAAGTGTTTTACTGTTCCTGCACCTTTGCCCATTACACCAGAGCCATGTGCATCATCCACATAAGTAATAAGGTCAAACTCTTTAGCAATCTCTACGATTTCAGGTAATTTTGCAACGTCACCATCCATAGAAAAGACGCCATCAGTAATGTACATTACTTTTTTGTAAAGGCCTGATTCTACGGCTTCCTTAGCTTTTCTTCTTAAATCATCCATATCCGAGTGATTAACACGAATGATTTTCGCGCGTGATAAACGACACCCATCAATGATAGAAGCGTGGTTAAGCTCATCTGATAGAATTGCATCCTCTTTATTCATTACCGCTTGAATTGCTGCCATATTACAGTTAAAACCAGATTGGAAGGCTACAGCCGCTTCTGTACCTTTAAATTCTGCTAATGTGTTCTCTAGTTCTACGTGTAAATCTAACGTACCGTTAATTGTCCGTACCGCACCTGCACCAACACCGTGAGACTGAACTGCAGATATTGCTGCTTCCTTCAATTTCTCTTCTGTCGCTAAACCTAAGTAGTTGTTAGAAGATAAGTTAACCAGTGTTTGTCCACCGATTTTAATTTCTGGACCATTTGCCCCCTCTACTGTATCGATTACGTTATATAGTCCATTTTCTTTCAAATAGTTCAGGTTATCCTGTAAATACTGTTCTAATTTTTTTGACATATACGTCCCCTCCTTGACTTTTATTTTAGCATATTTAAGCGTTTACCTTTAATGAAAGCCTATTGTTTATATAATGCTAATTTTCTAATATTTTAAGCTATCTTAGTTTAAAAGTATCCAAAGTTTTGATAAGATGAATAGAAAAAAACAATACGGAGGTTGACCCATGAGCATTAAAGAAATAGCGTCCCAGAAACTCCCTGAGATGATTAAGAATCGCAGACATATGCATATGCATCCTGAGGTTTCATTTAAAGAGAAAGAAACTTATCAGTTTATACTAAATCATCTACAGCAGTACCCTGAACTTAAAATTCGTGAGAATGTGGGCACCAATGAACAAAATGAAGGTAGAGGTATCGTTGCCTCCATTGGTGAAGGTCATCCTCACATTGCGGTACGTGCAGATTTTGATGCATTGCCAATCGAAGATCAAAAAGACGTCCCATATAAATCTCAAAATCCAGGTGTTATGCATGCCTGTGGTCACGATGGACACACATCGACCTTACTCGCATTGGTCGATACAGTTGTACTGAATAAGGCAAATTTAAAGGGGACTGTGTCCTTTATCTTCCAATACGGCGAGGAAGAACAACCTGGTGGTGCCATGGCTATGACCAATGATGGTGCCTTAGAAGGTGTAGATAAAGTATACGGCCAACACTACTGGAGTCAATTTGATACCAATGAAATTCAAACACGTCCAGGTGCCTTAATTGCCAGTCCAGATGGATTCTACATCACTATTAAAGGTTCTGGTGGTCACGCTGCTTATCCAGATACGACTGTGGATCCAATTGTGGTTGCTGCTGAACTCATCACCAATCTCCAAACAGCTGTATCTAGACAAATCTCTGCTATCGACAATGCAGTCGTGACAGTAGGTAGTGTCCAAGGTGGAGATGCTTTTAATGTCATTCCTGATACAGTACGTGTCATCGGAACGGTGAGAACGTTTAAACAAGAAGTAAAAGAAAAAATATATGAGATTTTTAAAGCTGAAGTCGAGCATACGACCAAAAAACGCGGGGCAACCTATAACATGGACTACGTATTCGGTTACCCAGCAGTCATTAATCATGAGGAAGAAGCTAAAGTTATCGAAGCTGCAGCAAAATCACTCGATTTACCGTATAAAGAAGCAGATCCATTAATGATTGGTGAAGATTTCTCTTATTATATTTTGGAAAAACCAGGTGCCTTCTTCTACACAGGTACGGGAAACATCGACAAAAACTCTCGTCATGCCCACCACACAGATATGTTCGATTTAGATGAAGATGGTTTAGAAAGTGCGCTGATGATGTTCATGAAAATTCTTGAATTAGAGTCGGTGATTGAATGGAACTAAAACAAATTGAATCTCAGGTTAAATCGCATTTCAATGAAACGGTAAAAATCCGTCGTCATCTGCATATGTACCCCGAACTGTCCTTTCAAGAAGTCCATACACCGGCCTACATCGCAGAGTATCTAAGAGGACTCGGTATAGAAGTTCAGGAAGGTGTCGGTGGCCGCGGGGTCGTCGGTAAGTTGATTGTCGATGAATCACTACCTACGGTCGCACTTCGGGCAGACTTTGATGCCTTACCAATTCAAGACTTAAAGGACACACCATACAAGTCCACTGTTCCAGGTGTTATGCACGCCTGTGGGCATGATGCACATACTGCCATTGTCTTAACGGCCGCAAGGATTTTAAGCAGTATGAAAGATCAATTAAAAGGCAATATTGTCTTCATACACCAACATGCGGAAGAAGTAGATCCTGGTGGTGCCATTCAAATGATTGCTGATGGCTGTCTTGAAAACGTGGATGCAATATTCGGAACACATGTTACTACGTCTCTTGATGTTGGAAAGGTCGGCTACAAATATGGTACAGCAACAGGCATGCCCGATGACTTCACCATTAAACTCAAAGGTCTGGGCGGGCATGCGTCCCGTCCACATAATGCAATTGATCCAGTAGCTGCCGGCATCTCACTCTGCAACCAACTTCAATATGCAGTCACAAGAAAATCCAATGCAATGGATTCAGTTGTTTTATCGATTACAATGTTTAATGCTGGCAGTCAACACAATATCATCCCAGATGAAGTCACAATTGGTGGAACAATTCGTACCTTCAACCATGACATGCAGGATTTAATGATTACTGAGTTGAATAACACTTTGGAAGGACTCGTTAGAACTACGGGGGTTTCATATGATTTGGACTATATGAGAGGCTATCCACCAGTCGTTAATGATGATGAAATGACTGATATAGTCGTTAAGAGTGCAAATAAAATCAGTACTGTATCTGAAACCATTCGTCTAGAACCAGACCTTGGTGGTGAAGACTTTTCTTACTACCTACAAAAAGTTCCAGGTACATTTTTCTATACGGGTGTTAAAAACTCTAGTTTTAAGGCAGACTTCCCTCACCATCATGGCCACTTCGATATCGATGAAAAAGGGATGATGAATGCAGTCAGTGTCATGCTTGAATCTGTATTTACCTATTTTGAAAAGGAGTCACAATAATGGACATTAAAAAAGTCATAGATGATAATTTCGAGTCAATGGTAGAACTTCGTAGATATATGCACCAATATCCAGAAGTATCCTTCCAAGAAGAAAATACTAAAGCATGGATTTACGAACAGATTAAAGATCTTGGCTTAGATATTAGAGAGAATGTTGGGGGTAATGGTATTGTCGCACGTCTTCAAGTAAATGATTCTTACGAAACAGTTGCGATTCGTGCAGATTTTGACGCCCTACCAATACAGGATGAAAAAGATGTACCCTACCGTTCTAAAACGCCTGGTGTCATGCATGCATGTGGGCATGATGCGCACACAGCGATGCTGATTACAATGGCAAAAGTGTTATCAGCGCATAAGGAGGAGTTGCCTGTCAATGTAGTATTCCTTCATCAACATGCTGAGGAGTTACTACCAGGCGGTGCAAAAGCAATGATTGAAGATGGTGCCTTAGAAAATGTTGACTATGTCATTGGCACACATGTTTCTACAAAGTTCCCTGTCGGTACAATTAAATATAACTACGACACGATGTACGCAAATGCAGACTCCTTTAAAATTGTTGTCAATGGACTAGGTGGTCACGGTGCAACCCCACAAGTTACAAAAGATCCAATTATTGCATCAGCATCCCTTATTCAACAGATACAGACTATTGTCTCAAGATCAGTCAGTCCATTGGATTCTGCTGTAGTTTCTATAGGCGCCTATAATGCAGGTTCTGTCTTTAATGTCATACCTGGTAAAGCAGAAATAAAAGGTACTTTCAGAACGTTCACTGAAGAAGTTAGACAAATTGTTGCAGAGAGACTAGAGCAACTATGTATGGGAATCAGCGCAAGTTTTAATGTTCATGCCGACATTGAAATCACATACGGTTACCCTTCATTAAAAAACGATCACGAGCTACTTGATTACGTCATCGATAATGTAAGAGAAGATTCATTTTATGTTAAGGATGTTGAAGAAGTAGGTCCTGCCATGGGAGGAGAAGACTTTTCGTATTTTGCAGAAAATCGACCAGGATGTTACTTCTATACTGGCGTGAGAAATAGTGATAAGAAAGCTGATACACCTCATCACCATCCTCATTTTGATATCGATGAAGATGGAATGAAGACAGGTGTAGAAACTATGTTAAAAGCTGTACTTAACTTTAATAAGAAATAAACACAAAAAAGCTGAGATCATTTGATCTCAGCTTTTCTTATATCAAAAAATTATTATTTAATGATTTCAGTTACAACGCCTGATCCTACAGTACGTCCACCTTCACGGATTGAGAAACGAGTACCGTCTTCAATAGCGATTGGTGAAATAAGTTCTACTGTCATTTCAACGTTGTCTCCAGGCATAACCATTTCAGTTCCTTCTGGAAGGTTAACTACACCAGTTACGTCAGTTGTACGGAAGTAGAACTGAGGACGGTAGTTAGTGAAGAATGGAGTGTGACGTCCACCTTCGTCTTTTGAAAGAACGTAAACTTCTGCTTTGAAGTTTGTGTGTGGTGTGATTGAACCAGGAGCTGCTAAAACTTGACCACGTTGGATGTCTTCACGTGATACACCACGTAGAAGGGCACCAATGTTGTCACCAGCTTCTGCATAGTCAAGAAGCTTACGGAACATTTCAACACCTGTAACAGTTGTTTTCTTAGACTCTTCAGTGATACCGATAATTTCGATTTCTTCACCGACTTTGATTTGTCCACGCTCAACACGACCAGTTGCAACTGTACCACGACCTGTAATTGAGAATACGTCCTCAACAGGCATCATGAATGGTTTGTCAGAGTCACGTTCTGGAGTTGGAATGTACTCATCAACTGCGTTCATAAGATCAAGAATTTTTTGCTCGTAGTCAGCATCGCCTTCAAGAGCTTTAAGTGCTGAACCAGCGATTACAGGAATGTCATCTCCAGGGAAGTCATACTCAGAAAGTAATTCACGAACTTCCATTTCAACTAATTCTAGTAATTCTTCATCGTCAACCATGTCAACTTTGTTTAAGAATACTACTAATGCCGGAACACCTACGTTACGTGAAAGTAAGATGTGCTCACGAGTTTGAGGCATTGGGCCATCTGCAGCAGATACTACTAAGATACCGCCGTCCATTTGTGCAGCACCAGTGATCATGTTTTTAACATAGTCAGCGTGACCTGGGCAGTCAACGTGTGCATAGTGACGTTTTTCTGTTTCGTATTCGATGTGAGACGTGTTGATTGTGATACCACGCTCTTTTTCTTCTGGTGCGTTATCGATCATGTCGTAACTTTGAGCTACACCGTCACCGTGCTTAGAAAGTACAGTTGCGATTGCTGCTGTTAAAGTTGTTTTACCGTGGTCAACGTGACCAATTGTACCAATGTTGGCATGTGTTTTCGAACGGTCAAATTTTTCTTTAGCCATTGTAAAATACCTCTCCTTATATATAACATTATTTTTTATTTAAAACCCAAGGTGGGGTAACCCACCTTTGGAGTCTTTCTTACAACACTTATAAAGCATTTGCTTAAAAAAATCAAGTATATGAATTAAGCACCAGTGTTTTTCTTGATGATTTCTTCTGATACTGACTTAGGCACTTCTTCATAGTGATCAAATACCATAGTATAAGTACCGCGACCTTGAGTGTTAGAACGTAGTGCAGTCGCATAACCGAACATTTCAGAAAGTGGAACGAATGCGTTAACAACTTGTGCGTTACCACGCGCGTTCATACCTTCAACACGTCCACGACGACTTGTTACGTCACCCATAATGTCTCCTAAGTACTCCTCAGGCATTACGATTTCAACTTTCATCATTGGCTCTAAAAGAACTGGTTTACACACTTTAGCTGCTTCTTTAAGCGCTAATGATGCAGCTACTTTAAAGGCCATCTCAGAAGAGTCGACATCGTGGTAAGACCCATCGTAAAGTCTAGCTTTAACGTCTACTAATGGATAACCAGCAATTACACCGTTTTCCATTGAGTCTACAAGTCCAGCTTCAACAGATGGAATGTATTCACGTGGAACTACCCCACCAACGATTGCGTTTTCGAATTCGAAACCGCCACCTTGTTCGTTTGGAGTGAATTCGATGTGAACATCACCGTATTGACCACGACCACCAGACTGACGTGAGAATTTACCTTGAACCTGTGCAGGCACTGTAAATGTTTCACGGTATGATACCATTGGCGCACCAACGTTACATTCAACTTTGAATTCACGTTTCATACGGTCAACAAGTACGTCTAGGTGAAGCTCACCCATACCACCGATAATAACTTGTCCAGTTTCCTTATCAGTACGTGCTGTGAAAGTCGGGTCCTCTTCTTGTAACTTAACAAGAGCAGTTGTTAACTTGTCTTGGTCACTCTTAGACTTCGGCTCAACCGATAAGTGAATAACCGGCTCAGGGAATTCCATAGATTCAAGTACAATATCAAGTTTCTCTTGTGTAAGCGTATCACCAGTACCAGTATCTTTAAGACCTACTGCAGCTGCGATATCTCCTGAGTAAACAGTTGAGATTTCCTCACGTGAGTTGGCGTGCATCTGTAAGATACGTCCAACACGTTCACGCTTATCTTTAGTAGTGTTCTGTACATAAGAACCAGCGTCTAGTGTACCAGAGTAAACACGGAAGAAAGTTAATTTACCAACGAATGGATCTGTCATAACTTTAAATGCAAGTGCTGCGAATGGTTCTGAATCGTCAGGACGAGCAATGTACTCTTCTTCCTCATCGTCAGTTTTATGACCAACGATTGGTTTAACATCTAATGGTGATGGTAGGTAGTCGATTACTGCATTTAATAGTAATTGAACACCTTTATTTTTAAATGCAGTACCACAAAGTGCAGGGTAGAACTCAACATCACAAGTCGCTTTACGAATTGCTGCTTTAAGCTCATCTACAGATAGGTCTTCTCCACCTAGGTATTTTTCCATGACGTCTTCGTTGACATCTGCTAAACCTTCGATAAGAGATTCTCTAGCTTCTGCTGCTTCATCTGCGAATTCTGCAGGGATTTCTGTAATTTCAATATCAGTACCTAAGTCGTTACTGTATAGGATTGCTTTCATTTCAACAAGGTCAATAATCCCTCTGAAATCATCCTCAGATCCGATTGGTAACTGAATTGGGTGTGCATTCGCTTGTAAACGGTCTTTGATCGTGCCTACTGAATACTGGAAGTCTGCACCGATCTTGTCCATTTTGTTGACGAATACTAGTCTTGGTACGCCGTAAGTTGTCGCTTGGCGCCAAACTGTTTCTGTTTGTGGTTCAACACCTGATTGTGCATCAAGTACTGTTACCGCACTATCGAGTACACGAAGTGAACGTTCAACTTCAACAGTGAAGTCTACGTGTCCAGGAGTATCGATAATGTTTACACGGTGGCCGTCCCACTGAGCTGTAGTTGCAGCAGATGTGATAGTAATACCACGTTCTTGCTCCTGCTCCATCCAGTCCATTTGTGATGCACCTTCGTGCGTTTCACCTAATTTGTGGATACGTCCTGTGTAATAAAGAATACGTTCAGTCGTCGTAGTTTTACCTGCATCGATGTGTGCCATGATACCGATATTACGCGTTTTCTCTAAAGTGAATGGTCTTGCCATGAGTATTCTTTGCTCCTTCCAGGAATGGATTAGATTTATATACTAAAGAACTTAGCATACTACCAACGGTAGTGTGCAAATGCTCTGTTAGCTTCAGCCATTTTATGACTTTCTTCGCGTTTTTTAACTGCTCCACCTGTGTTGTTAGCAGCATCAAGAATTTCGTTAGCTAGTCTCTCTTCCATTGTCTTTTCCCCACGCAGACGTGCGTAGTTCACAAGCCAACGTAAGCTTAGAGTAGTACGGCGTTCTGGACGAACTTCAACCGGTACTTGGTAGTTAGACCCACCAACACGGCGTGCTTTAACTTCAAGAAGTGGCATAATGTTTTCAATTGCTTCGTCAAAAACCTCCATTGCATCTTTACCAGAACGTTCTTGTACGATATCGAATGCATTATAAAGAATTTTTTGTGAAGTTCCTCGTTTACCGTCAACCATCATCTTGTTGATGAGTTTAGTCACAAGCTTAGAGTTGTGAATCGGATCCGGTAGAACATCTCTCTTTGGTACAGGACCTTTACGTGGCATAATTATCCTCCTTCCATTTTTTATTTTATCATTATTTATATTTAAAATTCACATCTAAAGCGAGATTATTTCTTCTCTTCTTTAGGTTTTTTAGCACCGTAGTGTGAACGGCTTTGTTTACGTCCTTCAACGCCTGAAGTATCTAAAGCACCACGAACGATGTGGTAGCGCACACCAGGTAAGTCTTTTACACGACCTCCACGGATAAGTACAACACTGTGTTCTTGTAGGTTGTGACCAATTCCAGGGATATACGCGTTAACTTCGACGTTATTTGATAATCTTACACGAGCATATTTACGTAATGCAGAGTTTGGTTTCTTAGGTGTCATAGTACCTACACGTGTACAAACACCGCGTTTATGTGGCGCAGCTTCGTTAGTTACACGCTTTTTGAGACTGTTGAAACCTCTGTTTAATGCAGGTGAGTCAGATTTTTGCGTTTTAGTAGTACGTGACTTTCTAATCAACTGATTAATAGTTGGCATCTTTGAATGTCCTCCTCTCGTAACTTAATCCACACATCCAGGTGGTTCATTTTTTGAGTATAAAAAATCTGTAAGATAACAATCTTACAAAAATACACTTTGTCTCCTTTAAAAAAGGCACATTAGTCCCTTCTTAAAGTAACCTTAACAATAATACCATTTCCAAAAGAAATGTGTCAAGCATTCACAGTGAAAAAGTTAATGCTCTTAGACACATAAAACATAATAACATAGAGCACTATACAAAACTAGTCGAGTTCCAATTTTAATAAAACAAGAACGGAACCTCGACGTTGAGGTTCCGCTCTATATAATCATTTTCATAAGAACTTGACCCATAAGTTCTTACCATCTAACTCTGTAGAATTAGTCTTCAGTTAAGACGACATCTTCTTCAGCGATAGCTTCATCAGCTACTGAAATATCAACATCTTTATAATTCGTCATACCTGTACCTGCAGGGATCAGCTTACCAATAATGACGTTCTCCTTAAGCCCGAGAAGATCATCTCGCTTACCTTTAATTGCTGCATCTGTAAGTACACGAGTTGTTTCTTGGAAGCTGGCAGCTGATAAGAAGCTTTCAGTTTCAAGAGACGCTTTCGTGATTCCGAGTAATACAGGTTTTGCAGTGGCAGGACGTTTTCTTTGTTTAAAGATTTCCTTGTTCGCATCTGTAAATTGGTGAATTTCCACTAAAGCACCTGGCAATAAGTTAGTATCTCCGGCATCTATGATACGTACCTTACGTAACATTTGACGAACCATAACTTCAACGTGTTTATCGCCGATTTCTACCCCTTGCATGCGGTATACTTTTTGTACTTCTTTCAACAGATACTCTTGAGTTGTATTTAACCCGGCAACTTGAAGTAATGACTTAGGTTCGATTGAACCTTCGTTTAATACGCCACCTGGTTCAACTTTATCTCCAATTTCAACGAGGAGACGTGCTGCACCTGGTACATTGTACGTACGAGTTTCGTGTTCACCTTTAACTTTAACTTCTTGTTGACGGTCTTTAACGATTTCAATGTCAGTTACAGTACCGTGAATTTCTGAAATCTGCGCTTGCCCTTTAGGATTACGCGCCTCAAATAATTCTTGGATACGTGGAAGACCTTGTGTGATATCGCTACCTGCTACCCCACCTGTGTGGAATGTACGCATTGTAAGCTGTGTACCAGGCTCACCGATTGATTGAGCAGCAATTGTACCAACTGCTTCCCCAACTTCAACTTTTTCACCTGTAGCAAGGTTCTTACCGTAACAACGTTCACATACACCATGACGCGTGTTACATGTAAATGCTGAGCGGATATATACTTGTTCGATACCACTGTTAACAATTTCTTTAGCGATATCTTGAGTAATTAATTCATTAACGCCAATGATCACTTCATCAGTTTCTGGGTGTCTAACTGTTTCTTTCGTGTAACGTCCTTCTAGACGGTCAAGTAGTGGTTCGATTAACTCAGTACCTTCCATCAAGGCAGATACATGAAGTCCTTTATCTGTGCCACAATCTTCTTCACGAACAATAACATCTTGAGCAACATCTACAAGACGACGAGTCAGATAACCAGAATCGGCAGTTTTCAGTGCTGTATCGGCAAGACCTTTACGCGCACCGTGTGTAGAGATAAAGTACTCGAGTACTGTAAGTCCCTCACGGAAACTTGATTTGATTGGTAACTCAATGATCTCACCAGATGGGTTGGCCATTAGACCACGCATACCAGCAAGTTGAGTAAAGTTAGATGCGTTACCACGGGCACCTGAGTCACTCATCATGAATATTGGGTTTAGACGGTCAAGTGATGACATCAACTTATCTTGGATAACATCTTTCGCCTTAGTCCAAAGCTCAATAACTGCATTGTAGCGCTCTTCTTCAGTGATAAGACCACGTGAGAATTGCTTTTGAACTTTCTCAACTTTTTCTTCAGTTTCGTCGATGATGACCTGTTTGTCTGGAAGTACCACAATATCAGATACCCCAACTGTAATACCTGCTTTAGCAGAGTACTTGAAGCCTAAGTCTTTCATCAAGTCGAGCATCACTGAAGTTTCAGTAATGTGGAACTTATTAAACACTTCTGCAATAACTTGTCCAAGGAATTTTTTGTTGAACGGATCAACAAGTGGCATTTCTGTAATCTTCTCGATTAAGCCTTCCTCACTTAAGTCACTCGCAGCAATAAAGTACTTATCTGGAGTTTTACGTTCTAAGTTATCCTTAGTCGGTTCATTTATATAAGGGAATGAAGGTGGCATAATCTGGTTAAAGATTACCTTACCAACAGTTGTCATTAAAATTTTACCTTTGTTCTCTTCAGACACTTTCTCTACAGGCATATCCTTAGTATGGATACCAATACGAGTGTGCAGTGAAGTGTAACCATTTTGGTAACTCATAATGACCTCTTCAATGCTCTTGAAGATGTGCCCCTCATTTTTAGTCGCTTCACGTTCTAATGTTAGGTAGTAGTTACCTAGGACCATATCCTGTGAAGGTGTAACGACTGGTTTACCATCTTTCGGGTTAAGAATGTTTTGTGCAGCAAGCATCAACATACGTGCCTCTGCTTGTGCTTCTTTAGAAAGTGGTACGTGTACAGCCATTTGGTCTCCATCAAAGTCAGCGTTATATGCTGTTGTTACTAGTGGGTGAAGGCGAATCGCACGTCCTTCTACTAGTGTCGCTTCGAAGGCTTGGATACCTAAACGGTGAAGTGTCGGTGCACGGTTAAGGAGTACTGGATGTTCTGTGATGACATCTTCAAGTACATCCCAAACTTCATTTTCCATGCGCTCGATTTTACCTTTGGCATTCTTAATGTTAGTTGCTAGCTCACGCTTAACAAGCTCTTTCATTACGAATGGCTTAAATAGCTCAAGTGCCATTTCCTTAGGTAAACCACACTGATACATTTTCAGTCCAGGACCAACGACGATAACCGAACGACCAGAATAGTCGACACGTTTACCAAGTAAGTTCTGACGGAAACGACCTTGCTTACCTTTAAGCATGTGAGATAGTGATTTCAATGGACGGTTACCTGGTCCTGTTACAGGACGGCCACGACGACCATTATCGATTAGAGCATCGACAGCTTCTTGTAACATACGTTTTTCATTTTGCACGATAATTCCAGGTGCTCCTAAATCAAGTAGACGTTTCAAACGATTATTACGGTTGATTACACGACGATAAAGGTCGTTTAAATCACTTGTGGCAAATCGTCCACCATCTAATTGAACCATCGGACGAATTTCCGGTGGAATAATTGGTAGGACATCTAAAATCATCCAAGAAGGATCATTACCAGAGTGGCGGAATGCTTCCACCACTTCTAGGCGTTTGATCGCTCTTGTTAGGCGCTGACCTGTTGCAGTTTCAAGTTCTTTTCTAAGCATCTCTAGTTCAGATCCTAGATCAACTTGTTGTAAGAGTTCCTTGATTGCTTCAGCACCCATTTTAGCAGTGAAAGTATTACCGAACTTATCGTAGTATTCACGGTATTCGCGTTCACTTAGCAGTTGTTTAGGTTCTAGGCCTGTTGGACCTGGTTTAATAACAGTATATGACGCAAAATAAATAATTTCCTCTAAAGAACGCGGAGACATATCAAGTAATAGTCCCATACGTGATGGTATTCCTTTGAAATACCAAATATGAGTAACTGGAGCTGCAAGTTCAATGTGCCCCATTCTTTCACGTCTTACTTTAGCGCGCGTCACTTCTACACCACAACGGTCACATACCATGCCTTTATATCTAACGCGTTTGTATTTACCACAGCTACATTCCCAATCTTTAGTAGGACCAAAGATTTTTTCGCAGAATAAACCATCACGTTCAGGTTTTAATGTTCTATAGTTAATTGTTTCCGGTTTTTTGACCTCACCGAATGACCAAGAACGAATTTTTTCAGGTGATGCTAAACCTATTTTCATATATTTAAATCTGTTTACATCTATCAATGAGCTTTCCTCCCTCAGTTTTCTCGAAGCTCAGAACGTTACTATTCAGTAACATTTTCGTTAGCAGCAGCGTCTGTTTCTTTGACCGGTTGAGCCGGTTGATTCGGAATATCGTCTTCATCAGTATCGCGTAGTTCAATTTCCTCATCGTTTTCATCCATGATGCTTACATCTAAGCCCAGACTTTGAAGTTCTTTCATCAATACTCTGAATGACTCAGGGACACCTGGTTTAGGAAGGTTTTCACCTTTAACGATTGATTCATATGTCTTAACACGTCCGACAGTATCATCAGATTTAACAGTTAAGATCTCTTGGAGTGTATATGCAGCACCGTATGCTTCAAGTGCCCAAACTTCCATCTCACCGAAACGTTGTCCACCGAATTGTGCTTTACCACCAAGTGGTTGTTGTGTAACGAGTGAGTATGGTCCAGTACTTCTTGCGTGAAGTTTATCGTCAACCATGTGTGCAAGTTTAAGCATATACATCACACCAACAGAAATACGGTTTTCAAATGGTTCTCCTGTACGGCCATCATATAGAACGGTCTTACCATCACGTGCAAGTCCTGCTTCTTCCATTGTTGACCATACATCTTCCTCATTTGCACCATCGAATACTGGTGACGCCATTCTTAAGCCCATCGCACGAGCAGCCATACCAAGATGTAGTTCTAGCACCTGACCGATGTTCATACGTGATGGAACACCGAGTGGATTAAGCATGATGTCGATTGGCGTGCCGTCTGGTAAGTAAGGCATATCTTCTTCTGGAAGGATTTTTGAAATAACACCTTTGTTACCGTGACGTCCACACATTTTATCCCCTTCAGAAATCTTTCTCTTCTGAACGATATAAACGCGTACAAGTTGGTTAACACCTGGAGATAATTCGTCGCCATCTTCACGGTTAAACACTTTAACATCTAGAACAATACCACCAGCACCGTGAGGTACACGTAGAGACGTGTCTCTAACTTCACGCGCTTTCTCTCCGAATATTGCATGTAGTAAACGTTCTTCAGCAGTTAATTCAGTCACACCTTTTGGCGTAACTTTACCAACTAAGATATCTCCATCATTAACTTCCGCACCAATATATACAATACCGCGGTCATCAAGTTTTTTCAGGGCACTGTCTGAAACGTTAGGGATATCTCTCGTAATTTCTTCTGGTCCAAGTTTAGTATCTCTTGATTCCGACTCATATTCTTCAATATGAATTGATGTGTAAACATCTTGTTTAACTAAGCGTTCGCTCATGATTACGGCATCCTCATAGTTATAACCATCCCAAGTCATGAAGCCGACAACAACGTTACGTCCAAGCGCCATCTCACCCTTGTCCATCGATGGACCATCTGCTAAGATTTCGCCTTTTGTTACGATATTTCCTTCTTCAACGATTGGTTTTTGGTTGTAACAAGTCCCCGCATTTGAACGAATGAATTTAGACATTCTATAAACGTCTTTTTCAGTTTCTACTTCTTTACCATTCTTCTCTTCGATACGACGAACATGAACTTCTTTTGCTTCAACATGTTCAACGCGTCCTTTGTAACGAGAAACGACCGCAGCACCAGAGTCACGTGCAGATACGTGCTCCATACCTGTACCAATGAATGGTGATTCAGGATTTAATAATGGTACAGCTTGACGTTGCATGTTTGCACCCATCAAGGCACGGTTTGAGTCATCGTTTTCTAGGAACGGAATACAAGCCGTCGCTGCAGAAACAACCTGCTTAGGTGAAACGTCCATGTAGTCCATACGCTCACGGTCCATTTGCGTGTTATTACCACGGAAACGACAAATTACTTCTTCATTAGTGAAGCTACCATCTTCATTTAATGGTGCATTCGCCTGTGCAACAACGTAACTATCTTCTTCGTCTGCTGTTAAGTAGTCGATTTGGTTCGTTACTCTGTTTGTTTCAGGGTCTACTCTTCTATAAGGAGTTTCGATAAAACCAAAGTCGTTCACTCTAGCATAACTTGATAAAGTGTTGATCAAACCAATGTTTGGTCCCTCTGGTGTTTCAATCGGACACATGCGTCCATAGTGAGAATAGTGAACGTCACGCACTTCCATACCAGCACGTTCACGTGTTAAACCACCAGGCCCTAATGCAGATAAACGACGTTTGTGCGTCAACTCTGCAAGTGGGTTTGTTTGGTCCATGAACTGAGATAACTGTGAACTACCAAAGAACTCTTTAATAGATGCAATTACTGGACGGATATTAATTAATTGTTGTGGTGTGACAGTTTCAGTGTCTTGAATAGACATTCTTTCACGAACCACACGTTCCATACGAGAAACCCCAATACGGAATTGGTTTTGTAACAATTCACCAACAGAACGTAAACGACGGTTACCTAAGTGGTCGATATCGTCAGTCTGTCCAACGCCTTCTAATAAGTTAAAGAAGTAACTCATTGAAGACACAATGTCAGATGGTGTAATTGATTTAACTTCAACATCTGGGAATGCGTTACCGATTACCGTCGTCGATGTTTCTTCGTTATTATGAGAACGTACTTTTATTGATTGAACTTCTACAGGCTCATCAAGTAACCCCTGCTCTAAGTGGTAAGTCTTCAAGTTCGCTGTAGATTCTAACTGGTCCATAATCGCATCTAAAGTACGACGATCGATTGTTGAACCTGCCTCTGCAATGATTTCACCTGTTTCGCTGTCAACGATTGGCTCAGTGAGCACTTGGTTAAACAAGCGGTGTTTTAGGTGAAGTTTTTTATTCATCTTATAACGACCCACATTCGCTAAATCATAACGTTTTGGATCAAAGAATCTTGAGTATAATAAATTACGTGCGTTTTCCACTGTAGGTGGTTCACCCGGACGTAATCTTTCATATATTTCTAAAAGTGCTTGATCTACTGTTTCTGTCGTGTCTTTCTCTAGCGTATTACGAAGGTATTCGTTGTCGCCAAGAAGGTTGATGATTTCTTCATCTGTTTGAAAGCCTAGGGCACGTAATAATACTGTAATTGGCAATTTACGCGTGCGGTCTATTCTTACGTATACGACATCTTTAGCATCGATTTCATACTCGAGCCAAGCGCCTCGGTTAGGGATGACAGTTGCTCCGAAGTTTAATTTACCGTTCTTGTCAAACTTCTCGGAGAAGTATACAGATGGGCTTCTTACTAATTGTGAAACGATAACACGTTCAGCACCATTTATAATAAAAGTACCTGTATCCGTCATCAACGGGAAATCTCCCATAAATACATCCTGCTCTTTTACTTCGCCGGTTTCTTTGATGACTAAGCGAACTTTAACTCTCAGCGGAGCTGAGTAAGTCGCATCGTGGTCTTTCGCTTCTTCTTCGTTATACTTCGGCTCGCCAAGTTTATAATCGACAAATTGTAAAGACATATTACCAGTAAAATCTTCTACCGGAGAAATATCTTTAAACATTTCGATTAAACCCGTTTCCAGGAACCACTCGTACGATTTCGTCTGAATCTCAATTAAGTTAGGTAGTTCCAACTTCTCTTCGATACGCGCATAACTTCTACGTTGTGCATGTCTTCCATACTGAATCAATTGACTCATCGACAGATTCACCCCTAATAATATTTGCGTAAACTATAATGGCGTTTAAGGCCGCACCCTATTCATTGTAAAGACAAAAAGAAAACGGAATCGTATTCAACCCCATTTTCTATTAAACTGGACACTTTTTTAAACGCTCCATTCAACAAATGTACAGAAAAGTACATACTTATTGATATTAATTTAACATTCTATAAGAATAACACAGACAATTTGTCAAGTCAAATATTCTTTATATTTTATTTAATGCTTTTCAATATATAATACCCTTTATCTTTAACGACAATCTGCACATTACCAAAAGTTGAGTGCAAGTATTTCTTATATGATGCCATACCTTGCTTCTTCTGGACAACCATATAGATTGCACCGTCTAAGGTCAAGCGTTCATATGCATCTCTTAAGATTTCTAAGACCACATCTTTCCCCGCTCTAAATGGCGGATTCGTAACATAAAGAGAGGTATCAATATTTGACTCATCAAAGTCATGACGGCTCATCACTTCCACTGAGATTCCCGCTCTTTTGGCATTCTCATCTGCAAGGTCTGCTGCATCCTTATTCACTTCAACCATAATGGGATGCATACCTAATTCACGACCGATTACAATTCCGATCGGACCATAACCTGCGCCCATATCGATAAAACTTCCATCGCCTTGATAAGTGTCAACTACCGTTTTAATAAGTAAGGCACTACCGTAATCAACATTATTTTTAGAAAATACACCGCGGTCAGTTTTAAAGCGGTAAGTATAATCGTTAAAATCGAAGGTTGTTTCACCATACTCATGTGGCGTGTCATCTGTCGTATAATAATGTGACAAATAAATTTCCTCCAATCAGAAAAAAGTCTCCGCTAAACTAAGTTTGCGGAGACTTTTTGTGACAAAAATTATAGATACTATTTAAGTTCTACACCAGCGCCAACTTCTTCAAGTTGAGCTTTAAGTGCTTCAGCGTCTTCTTTAGAAAGACCTTCTTTAACAACTTTAGGTGCGTTGTCAACAAGTTCTTTAGCGTCTTTAAGTCCAAGACCAGTCGCTTCACGAACTACTTTGATTACTTTAATCTTAGATGAACCTGCATCTGTAAGTTCAACGTCAAATTCAGATTTTTCTTCAGCAGCAGCAGCTTCTCCGCCACCTGCTGCTGCTACAGGAGCAGCCGCTGTTACGCCAAATTCTTCTTCAATTGCTTTAACTAAATCGTTTAATTCTAAAACTGTCATTTCTTTAATGCTTTCAATGATTGTTTCAATGTTAGCCATGATTATTTTCCTCCATTTTATAATTGGTTTTTAGCTTAAATTAAGCTTCGTTGTTTTCGTTCTCTTTGTCTTCACCGACTGCTTTAACTGCATAAGCGAAGTTTCGTACTGGTGCTTGTAGCACTGAAAGAAGCATAGAAAGTAGGCCATCTCTTGATGGAAGAGATGCGATAGCTTTTACATCTTCAACAGGTACATAGCTGCCTTCGATGACACCCGCTTTAATCTCTAAAGCTTCGTGCTCTTTAGCAAAGTTGTTAATGATTTTAGCTGGAGCGATAACATCTTCATTAGAGAATGCTAATGCACTTGGTCCAACTAGGAATTCGTTAAGTTCAGAAAGTTCCAATGCATCAGCCGCACGGCGAGTCATTGTGTTTTTGTAAACTTTGAATTCAACACCAGCTTCACGTAATTGTTTACGTAATTCTGTGACTTCTGAAACTGATAAACCACGGTAATCTACAAGAATAGTAGAAACTGAGTTTTTAAGTTGTTCAGTAATCATTTCAACGTGTTGCTGTTTTTGTTCAATGATGTTTGACATGTCGTTACACCTCCATAATTTTTGTCTGGAGCAAATAAAAAAGCACCTTTTACCAGCGGCAAAAAGCGCTCGAATATATGAAAATATAATTCAAGTCGTTTTATTTGCCTCGGCAGGAAAGATATTAAGCTATAAAAGCTCCTGCTGTCTTAGGTAATCTTTAAAATTTACAAGTGTAAATATACCTCGTATACCTACACTTGTCAATATCTATTTTTAAACAGTTCTAATTACATTAGGGTCTACTGTAACGCCAGGGCCCATTGTGCTTGAAACTGTAACAGATTTAAAGTAAACACCTTTAGAAGAAGATGGTTTAGCTTTTTCTAAAATATCGTGAACAGCTTTAAAGTTGTCTACAAGTTGCTCATCAGAGAATGAAACTTTACCGATTCCAACGTGAACAATACCTGCTTTTTCAGCACGGTATTCAACTTTACCAGCCTTGATTTCTTCAACTGCTTTAGTCACGTCCATCGTTACTGTACCAGTTTTAGGGTTAGGCATTAAACCTTTAGGTCCTAATACGCGACCAAGTTTACCAACTTCACCCATCATGTCCGGTGTTGCAACGATAACGTCGAAATCAAACCATCCACCGTTAATTTTTTGTGCTAGCTCAGCTTCACCAACGTAGTCAGCGCCTGCTGCTTCTGCTTCTTTTGCTTTGTCGCCTTTCGCAAATACTAATACACGCTGTGTTTTACCAGTACCGTGTGGAAGTACTAGTGCACCACGGATCTGTTGATCATTTTTGCGCGTATCAATACCTAGACGGAATGCAACATCAACTGAAGCGTCAAAGTTTACAATAGAAGTTTCTTTTGCAAGCTTGACTGCTTCTTCAATTGAAAATGTAGAGTTTTGATCAAACTTTTCTAGAGCAGCTTGATACTTTTTACCTCTTTTAGCCATTTATATTCCTCCTTGTGGTTATAGCGGGGTTAATCCTCCCACGACCGTATTAATACTTATTATTTTTCGACAGTGAAGCCCATGCTTCGTGCTGTACCTTCAACCATACGCATTGCTGCTTCAACAGTTGCCGCGTTTAGGTCTTCCATTTTCGTTTCTGCGATTTCACGAACTTGAGCTTCTGTAACAGTTGCTACTTTGTTCTTGTTAGGCTCTCCAGAACCTTTTTCAGTACCAGCTGCTTTTTTAAGTAAAACTGCTGCTGGTGGAGTTTTTGTGATGAATGTGAATGAGCGATCTTCAAATACTGAAATTTCAACAGGGATAATTAAACCTGCTTGCTCTTGTGTACGCGCATTGAATTCTTTACAGAATCCCATGATATTTACACCTGCTTGCCCTAGTGCTGGACCTACCGGTGGTGCCGGGTTAGCCTTTCCTGCAGGGATTTGCAATTTCACAACATTAATAACTTTTTTAGCCACGATGTTGCACCTCCTCATAATCGTGATGTGGTCACAGGATGTTTAGATTTCATCCTCCCACTCATAAGTCTTTATACAAATAAAGATGGCCGCAATTTTGCGACCATAAAAGTATAGCATATTAACCTGTAATTTCCAAGTGTAAAATTAAAGTTTTTCAATCTGATCAAATTCAACTTCAACCGGTGTCTCTCTACCAAACATCTCAACAAGTACCGTTAGCTTATAACGTTCCTCATCAATCGATTCAATCACGCCCGTTTGATTATTAAACGGTCCTGAAACGATGTTAATGGATTCACCAACTTCAACCTCAACATCCACAATTTTCTCACTCATACCCATCTGACGAAGGATAAATTTCACTTCTTCTGGTAAGAGTGGGTTTGGCTTACTACCCGCACCTTGTGAACCAACAAAACCTGTAACTCCTGGTGTATTACGAACAACATACCAAGACTCATCCGTCATGACGAGCTCTACTAAAACATAACCAGGGAATGTTTTCTTCATTGCCGTCTTTTTCTTACCATCTTTTATAGATGTTTCCTCTTCTTCAGGAATAACGACACGGAAAATTAGATCTTGCATATTCATTGACTCGAGGCGCGCCTCTAAGTTTGCTTTTACTTTGTTTTCATAGCCTGAATAAGTATGTACTGCATACCACTCTTTGTCTAGAGACATTATACCGCTCCTTTAAAATTACATTAAATCAATTAGTGCTGTGATACCCAGATCAAGCACATAGAAAAACACTAAGAAAAATACAACTGTCACTACAACTGTTGTCGTATAACGGACGACTTCCTGACCAGTCGGCCAGCTGACTTTTTTCATCTCGCTGACGACATTTTGGAAGAAGTTCTTATTATTATTCATCAATCGTTCCTCCTGAACTATATAGAACTCTTATGCGTTGTATGCTTATTGCATTTGGGGCAAAACTTTTTCATGATGAGTCTCTCTGTGTGGGTTGGTCTGTTCAATGAGTAGTTACGAGACCCACATTCACTGCAAATCAGTGCAATTTTCATCTTAAAATCCTCATTTCAATTCTAATATACTATATCGATTTGAAGCGTTGTTGTCAACAATACTGTGTAAATCTTCAACCTCACCAAACTTTATTTTCAACCGATGAACTGTGTTTTTCACAGACTTTAGACCACACTTTAAAATACTCGCTATTTCTTGAACGGAATATCTTTCTAAAAAAAGTTTTAGTACGTATTTTTCACGAGTGGATAAGCTTTCTACAGCAGATAAGTAGTCTTCTGCCCTTTCCTTTAAATGAATACCTGCTAATGCATCCGAATGTGTACTATCAAAGATAGTTTCAAGTAATGGCTCCCAGCTGTTCCATGCTCCAGGATTCACCACTATCTTGTTATACATTTTAAAACGTATAGAACGAAGCGCATAGTTCATAAAATGACCGCGTTCATAATCATATCTAAAACACATCATAAACACCTCGATCATCATATCTTGAACCAGGTCATCTCGATCATATGACGTTATTTCATATTTAAATGACATTCTTAATATATGAGACCTAAGCAGTTTATCAACTGTATCAAAGGCAGCATAGTCACCGTTCTTCACACGGCAAGCAGCTCTATCTAAATCTTCTAAATCACTATCTTTGTAACTTGTACGCCTTTCCAACACTAAATGACTAGAAACCTTGATCCTATACAATCGATTCCCCTCCAACCTTTAGTTAACCTAAATATAAGTTGGAGGGGGGATATCTTCAAGTTGTCAATTTTCTCCCCGTCGCAGTTTTTCCATTTCTGCAAGTATTTCATCCGAAATATCCAATTTTGTCCTAGGCAGTTTTTCATTTATTGCCTTAATTCTTTTACTAATATTTTTATCTGCCTCGGACAAGTTCAACCACATTTCTCTCGATGAGATTCGGTAAGCTCCATAAGCAAAGATTGCATTTTGTTCAGTTAAGTCACTCGTTACTACACTGATATCACATAGAAATGGATGGTAATTATCATAGACAAATCTTTCGATAAATTCGTCTGCCGTTTCTTTTTCTTTCGTGTAGACCACTTCAATACCGTAATAATCCATCACGGCTTCTTTGCTTTTGACCTCGTAAGCATCAAAGACGCAGATAATCTCATAATTCTGAACTGCTTGGTATTCGCTCAATAGCTTTAATACTTCATCTCTTGCGAGTTGTAGAGACATCTGCGCTTCACGGTATAAATCAGAATTTGCCCCAATTAAATTGTAGCCATCGACGAGTAATACCCTTCTTTTTTTACGCACATTAACCACGCCCAAGTGGGTTTTGCTGCCTGTATACCTCATACATTAAAAGTGCAGCTGAAACCGAAGCATTTAAACTCGTTATTTCTCCTGCCATCGGTATACGAACGACAAAATCACATTTCTCTAGCGTCTTCTTACTGATACCTTCACCTTCGCTACCGATTACTACTGCAGTGTTCCCCTTAGCATTAATCTCACGATAATCCGTTTGTCCTGTTCCATCCGTACCAACAAGCCAGAAGTTATGCGCTTTTAAGGTATCGATTGTTTGGTTGATATTAGTCACTCTAATTACAGGTACATATTCAATCGCCCCTGTGGAGGTTTTTGCCACTGTATCTGTCAATTGTACTGAACGACGTTTAGGAATAATGACCGCATCAAAACCAGAAGCATCACAAGTTCTTATGATTGACCCTAAGTTATGCGGGTCTTCAAGCCCATCTAAAATAATAACATTTGCTGTTTTCCCCTCAACATTTTCTAAAAAGGTCTCAAGTGGCATATATTCATGCGCACTAACCATCGCCACAACACCCTGATGACGTTCTTCAGTCATGCCATCAATCTTATTTTTCGGCACCATAGAAACAACAATCTTTCTCTCTTTAGCGAGATCTAAAATTTCTTTTAGCTGTTGCTTGTTTGCTGTGTCCTGAACGTATACCTTGTTTATATCTGCATCTGTACGCAGTAGTTCTCTAACAGCATGACGTCCTGCAATTACTGAACCAGTCAAATGTCTTCACTCCCATCTGTAATTATAAGTTTCATAAGTTCATCTACTCTGTCAGTCTCTCCAGTCAAGGTTAAATACCCAATCAATGCCTCTATACCAGAAGCATTTCTATATTCTTGAATCGTTGCGTTCTTCGCTCTGGTTTGACTCGATTTATTACGCGCTTTTCTCGCAATGTCCCACTCATCTTCGGTGAGCACGCTAGTATTTTTCAAATAGTGTAATGCAGTTGCTTGCGCCCTAGCGCTAACCAACTTATTGGCCGCTTTGTGTAGGGCATCCGGTTTTGAATAAGGTTCATTTTCAATTAAATGCTCACGGACTTTAACCGCATAGACCGCGTCACCTAAAAATGCAAGGGATAGTGATGGAATTCTATTAATATCTATATTATCCACGTTTAAATCTCACGCCATCTTTAGTGTCTTCTAGGATAATTCCTTCATTTTTCAAGTTGTCTCTAATTTCATCAGCGCGTGCAAAATCCTTATTTTTTCTGGCACTTTCTCTTTCTTCAATCAGCGCTTCTATTTCTTCATCTAGGAGTACCTCTTTACGTCCTAAACTGACACCTAGTACTTGTGAGTATGCATCAAAGGTTTCGATAAACTTCTGTAGAACTGCCTTGCAAGTTGCTGGACGGCGTAAGTATTTGTTCAACTCACCCGTCAACTCATGCCATGCGGTAATGGCATTAGCAGTATTGAAGTCATCGTCCATATGACTTTCAAATAATTTAATATTATCATCAATAAGCTCAAGCACTTTACCATCAGATGCTTCACCAACCGCTTTTTCAAGACGTTCAAGTGCATGATGGTAGCTATCTTGAATGCGTTCTAAACTACTTCTTGCTGCATCAACTAATTCACGGTTATAGTTAATTGGATTTCTATAATGCACACTGATCATAAAGTAGCGAAGCACATTAGGCTCAATCTCCTTAATAATGTCATGCACAAGAATGAAGTTCCCTAAAGACTTAGACATTTTCGTATTATCAATATTGATGTACCCGTTATGCATCCAATAATTCGCAAACGTTTTGTCTGTCATACATTCACTTTGAGCAATCTCATTTTCATGGTGAGGGAAAGTTAAATCTTGACCACCAGCGTGAATATCTATCGTGTCTCCAAGATGACGACGGGCCATAACTGAACATTCAATATGCCAACCTGGACGACCTTCTCCCCAAGGTGATTCCCAACTGATTTCTCCTTCTTTCGCTTGTTTCCAAAGAACAAAATCTAGTGGATCTTTTTTCTTCTCACCCGCTTCAATCCTCGCACCGACCTTCAAGTCATCAACTGATTGTTGAGACAATTTCCCGTAGTTATCAAATGAACGTGTTTTAAAATAAACATCACCATCTGATTCATAAGCATGCCCTTTATCGATCAATATTTTAATAAATTCGATAATATCAGGCATGTGATCGAGCACGCGTGGATGGACTGTTGCTTTCTTAACATTTAAAGCACCTGTATCTTCAAAGAAAGCTTCGATAAAACGTTCTGCAATCTCTGGCACTGTCTCACCAAGCTCCTTAGATGCCTTTATTAATTTGTCATCTACATCCGTAAAGTTAGAGACGTATTTCACATCATAACCTTTGTATTCCAAGTATCGACGTACTGTATCAAAAGCAATTGCTGGTCTTGCATTTCCAATATGAATATAGTTATACACTGTCGGACCACAAACATACATGCTGACTTTACCTTCTTGTAATGGTACAAATTCTTCCTTTTTTCTAGTAATTGAATTATATATGCGAACCATCTTTTACCTCACTCCCTACTTCTCTTCTGAAGTTATTAATATCTTTTTCAAGTTCCAATAATTTTTCAAACAGCGGATCTGGTATATCTCTATGATCGAAATTATTATGCTTTCTTATGCGCTGGCCATGCTGCTTAACGACGTGACCAGGAATTCCGACCACTGTGGAATGAGCTGGTACATTCTTTAATACAACAGAATTCGCTCCAACATTTGAGGACGCTCCGATGCGGATGTTTCCAAGTACTTTAGCCCCTGCAGCAATTAACACGTTATCATCAATATCAGGGTGTCTTTTATGGTCTTCTTTACCCGTTCCACCGAGTGTTACCCCTTGGTAGATTGTCACGTTATTACCAATGTTACATGTCTCACCAATCACTACACCCATACCATGGTCAATAAATAGACGCTTGCCGATATTCGCTCCTGGGTGAATTTCTATTCCTGTCATAAACCGTGTGACTTGCGAAATTACCCGGGCAATAATTTTAAAATTTTTCTTATAGAACCAATGCGCAACTAAATGCGCCCATACTGCGTGAATTCCAGAGTAAGTAAAGAATACTTCTAGCCGATTCTTTGCTGCTGGATCGAGCTCTAACACCATATTCAAGTCGTCTTTCATTCTTTGAAACATCTGTACCCTCCTTCACATAAGTAATATAAAAGCGCCTCTGTCCATATTGGGACAGAGGCGCATAAGCACGGTTCCACTCTGATTTTACTCTTTAATATAAGGTTTAAAGTACGTAAAAGCGCAATTCTATAAGGTTTATTGTTATCCTTTTCACCAACCGGATAATCTCTACATGTCCAGCACCTTATATACTAAACTTTTAACACCCATATTATACTTCGTCACCGCACCATTTTCAACATTTCAGTTTATTTCAAGCGTTCAATTCTTTCTAATGCTGTTTCTTGACCAATCAATGAAATCGCATCTGGTAATTCTGGTCCTTTAGTTTCTCCAGTTACTGCGACACGAATTGGCATGAATAATTTCTTACCTTTTATACCTGTTTCTTTTTGGACAGCTTTGATTTCAGCTTTAATTGCTTCAGGCGAGAAGTCTTCCATCGCTTCAAAATGGCTATACAGTGCCGTCATCAATTCATTTATATGATCTTGTTCTAGCACTTCTTTCGCATCTTCATCAAATTCAACATGGTCTTTAAAGAACTGTTCTGATAACTCAGTAATCTCAGCAGCATAGCTCATCTGTGGTTGGTATAAGGCAACAAGCCTACGCGCCCAGTCCAACTCTCTATCATCTGGGTTTTCTGAAACCTTCCCTGCTTTTTGTAGGAATGGTAGAGACATATCGAAAATTTCCTCAGCATTTTTTTGCTTCATGTACTGGTTATTAATCCACATTAACTTTTGATTATCGAAGAATGCTGAAGCTTTAGATAGACGATTTTCATCGAAATTATTAATCAATTCTTCCTTAGTGAATAGTTCTTCTTCACCTTCTGGAGACCAACCAAGTAAAGCAATGAAATTAAACATTGCATCTGGTAGATATCCTAATTCTTCATACTGTTCGATGAATTGGATAATTGATGCATCACGTTTAGATAATTTTTTCTTCTCTTCATTTACGATCAACGCCGTATGACCGAACTTCGGTAATGGTAGGTCGAGAAGGTCATAAACCATCATTTGTTTTGGTGTATTTGAGATATGATCATCCCCACGTAAAACATGGGTGATTTTCATTTCATAATCATCAATGACAACCGCAAAGTTGTACGTTGGTACACCATCTTTTTTAACAATGACCCAGTCACCAAAACCATTAGAATCGAACGACACTTCACCTTTAACCATATCGTTGAAGGTATATGTTTTATCTCTCGGTACACGAATACGAATTGAAGGTTCACGACCTTCAGCCTTAAATGCTTCTTCCTGTTCAGCTGTAAGGTGCGCATGCTTTCCACCATACATCGGTGTCTGTCCATTTCTTAGTTGTTCTTCTCTTTCCGCTTCCAGCTCTTCAGAAGTCATGTAGCAACGATATGCAAGATCATTATCTAACAATTTCTGAATGTAAGGTGCGTAGATATCACCACGTTCAGATTGGCGGTAAGGTCCATAGTCTCCACCAACGTCGACACTTTCATCCCAGTCGATGCCCAACCATTTTAAATAGTTGAGCTGTGATGATTCACCTTCATCAACGTGACGTTGCTTATCAGTATCTTCAATACGAATTATAAAATCACCATCATAGTGGCGTGCAAATAAATAATTAAATAATGCTGCGCGCGCGTTACCGATGTGTAGGAATCCTGTAGGACTCGGTGCATATCTAACTCTAACTTTACTCATTATTTTGCCTCCTGTTTGTTAAGTAAGACTACCGCTTCACTTGCGATGCCTTCTTCTCTACCTGTAAATCCAAGTTTTTCAGATGTTGTTGCCTTGATATTAACATTCTCTATCTTTGTCAATAAAAGATCGGCTACATTCTGCCGCATTGTATCAATGTACTCTCTCAGCTTTGGTTTTTCTGCAATGACAACAACATCAATATTTCCAATTTCGTATCCTTTTTCAGTCATCATTTCGACGACTGCCGACAATAATTTCTTTGAGTCCGCATCCTTATATTGTGCATCCGTATCAGGGAAAAACTTACCGATATCTCCAAGGGCTAAAGCGCCGAGGATGGCATCAGTAACAGTGTGCAAGACGACGTCTGCATCCGAATGACCCTTCAAACCACGGTCATGTGGTATTTCCATACCACCTAAAATTAGTGGACGATTTTCATCAAAGGCATGAACATCGTATCCATGACCTATTCTCATCATATTAACCTTTCCCTTCAAGTATCAACTTGGCAAGCTGAATATCTTCAGCTGTCGTTATCTTAATATTATCATAGGATGATTCTGTTATATAGACAGACTCCCCGATTGCCTCTACCATCATAGAGTCATCAGTGACGTCAAGATGATGCTTTTTTGCATGTTCATAAGCTCTTTTTAAAATGCTTGCTTTAAATGCTTGGGGTGTATGTACAGAAATTATTTCCTGTCTCGGTAACGTTTCAACGACTTTATCATTTACAATTCGCTTTAAAGTATCTTTAACTTTTACCCCGCAAATGACTGCACCAGTTTCTTGAACCTTTTCTTTCAATCGTAGGATAATATCCTGACTAACAAATGGCCTCGCCCCGTCGTGGACAAAAATATATTCAGCAGAGTCTACATTAATTAATGCATTATAAATGCTGTCCTGACGTTCTTTACCACCAGTATGGATCCCTTTTACCTTAGCGACACTATGAAACAAGTCAGATACAACATCTCGTTCTTCCGCTCGGACAGATAAATGTATTGCTTCACAGTCCGGGTCTTCATCAAAAAATCTAACCGTGCGTGAAATAATAGATTCCCCGCCTATGTCTAATAAGACTTTGTTGTAGCCGAGGCCCATTCTAGAACCAAGTCCTGCTGCCGGAATAATTACTGTATACCTCATTTGTTTTTCTCTCTTTTCGCAAAGACGATACGTCCAGAATTTGTCTGCAGTACACTAGTTACAATGATTTTAACTGTTTGGTTAATCAATTGCTCTCCACGTTCGACAACCACCATCGTTCCATCTTCAAGGTAACCGACACCCTGGTTCTCTTCTTTACCAGTTTTGGAAATAAAGAGTTCAAAAACATCACCCTGTGCAACTACAGTTTTTATTGCATTAGATAATTCGTTCACGTTTAAGACTGGAATATCGTGGAGCTGACAGATTTTATTTAAATTATAATCCGTCGTTAAAATTGCACCGCCTTCTTTTTTGGCGATATCAATCAACTGTTGATCTACATCAAGTCTCTCATAAGTTACGGGTTCAATTTTTACGTTTTCATTATTGGTCTGTAACTTATTCAACATGTCTAAACCACGTTGCCCCTTTTCTCTTTTCACAGGGTCAGTCGCATCCGCAATAAGTTGCAGTTCATCCAAGACGAATTGTGGAATGACAATGTCTCCTTCTAAAAAGCCCGTTTCAACTACGTCGACTATGCGTCCGTCGATAATCACACTCGTATCGATAAACTTCGTCTTAGCTTCGGAAATCATTTTTTCCTTCGGGTTATTCTTTGGAAAGAAGTCCAGAACCTCACTGAACTTTCTCAAGCCGATAATGAAACCTAAGTAGCCAAAAACAACTGCCGACACAATCGGTACAATCTCTCCGACAAGTGGAATTTCTAAAGTATTAATCAATAGTGTGATTAGTACTGCAATCACTAAACCTAGTACCATTCCGAGTGTTGCAAAAACAATTTCGGTCAAACTTCTACTCAATAAATAACCTTCGCTTTTCTTCAAAAAGTTGTAAGCATGCTTGATTGTCCAGCCAAATAATAAGAAAAATAAAAGAATACCTAATAGGCCATATACAAGCACATTGTCTACTACTCTCGGAATATCAAACGGTAGCCAAACTGCTAGTTCTGGGAATAGCCAAGCACCTAATGATAAGCCAATCACTAAATAGACTGCATAGAGTAAGTATTTAAGCATCTTATCGCCTCCTCTCTTAAGCTTTTTTAAAATTAATCATTAAATTTTGTATGTCTCAATGCTTGTTTTAAAGTCTTAACACCCAACACTTCTAAACCATCAGGTACTTGGACCCCACTTAAATTGGACTGAGGAACAATAGCTCTTTTGAAGCCAAGTTTTGCCGCTTCTTGTAGCCTCTGTTCGATCTTTGTCACACGTCTGATTTCCCCAGTTAAGCCAACTTCACCAATGAAACAATCATCTCCTCGTACAGCAATGTTTTGAAAACTTGATGCAATACTGATGACTATACTTAAGTCTACTGCAGGTTCGTCTAATTTCACACCACCTGCTACTTTAATATAAGCATCATGTTGCTGCATCAGCAGACCTTCCGATTTTTCTAACACTGCCATAAGTAGCGATAGACGGTTAGTATCGATACCGGTTGCCATGCGTCTTGGATTGTGAAAGTGGGTAGGCGTAACAAGGGATTGTACTTCTACTAGCATCGCTCTCGTACCCTCCATAGTGGCAACAATAGCTGATCCTGGCGCATTTTTCGAACGTTCTTCCAAGAAGATTTCAGAAGGGTTTAACACCTCTTCTAAACCACTCGCTTTCATCTCAAAAATACCCATCTCATTTGTTGAACCAAACCTGTTTTTCACTGCTCTTAAGATACGATAAGTATGATGCTGATCCCCTTCAAAATAGAGTACAGTATCAACCATATGTTCAAGCAATCTAGGACCTGCAATCTGTCCATCCTTTGTGACATGTCCAACTATAAAGGTTGCAATATTATTGCCCTTAGCGATATTCATAATAGACTGTGTACTCTCTCTCACTTGTGCCACTGAACCTGGTGCGCTTGTAACGTCTGGGTGAAAGACAGTCTGAATTGAGTCGATAATCAAATAATCTGGTTGGATCTTTTTAATTTCATCATGAATATACAAAAGGTTTGTCTCACAAAAGACTGTTAAATTGGATGGTTTTGAGGTAATGCGGTCTGCACGCATTTTAATCTGCTCTAGAGATTCCTCCCCAGATACGTATAAAACGTTATGGTTTTCAGCTAGAATTAATGCAGTCTGTAAGAGAATAGTGGACTTCCCTATACCTGGGTCACCACCAATTAAAATAAGCGATCCATTAACAATACCACCACCGAGCACTCTATCGAATTCCCCAGAACGCGTAGTTGTTCTTGGTGTGACTTTCTTTTCAATGGTACTTAATTTAGATGCTTTACTACGCTCATCTATCTTATTTTTTCCGAGCGTCCCTCGACCACTAACGGTTTCTTTATGTACAATTTTTTCTTCAAGCTGATTCCACGCACCGCAATTTGGACATTTACCCATCCATTTAGGTGTTTCATAACCACATGCCATACACTCAAAAGTAACTTTTGGTTTTGCCATTCGTGTATACACTCCCCCATTGTATTTCTTTTACTATTGTATTATTTATCTACATGTTTTAAAAGGCTAAAACCTTACAGTTAAAGACTTTTATAGAATTTTGTTGAGTAATTCACAAAAGTAAAATTATATTACTAGTTATAAAATATCCCTCTTAAGTATTCACTTTTTAAGTGTCTACATAAGAGGGAATATATCATGAGTCAGAGATGCTTATTAAAATCTATCCAGGATTACTGTTCAACAGTTTCGTTAACTTTGTCTTCTGTTGTGACTTTGAATGCATCATCAACATAATCCACTGTAACAAGTTTATTCTCAAAACTTTCACCTGATAGTAATGATTCACTTAGAGTATCTTCTATATTCTTTTGAATACTTCTAGACAAAGGTCTCGCCCCATATTCCGGATCGTAACCTTCTTCAACAATACGCTCAGTCGCTCGATCTGTAACCTCAATATGAATATTCTGGTCAGTTAATCTCGCTCTTAAAGTATCAATCATCAAGCTAACAATTTCTTTAAGATGTTCTTTCTCAAGTTTGTGGAAGACAATAATGTCATCAATTCGGTTAATGAATTCTGGTCTAAAGGTATTCTTCAATTCTTTCATCATTGTACTTCTAATATTTTCATAGCTTTCAGCCTCTGGACCACCAAAGCCTACGAATCTCTGATCTTGTAATTCTCTCGCACCTACATTTGATGTCATAACAATAATTGTATTGCGGAAATCCACCATGCGTCCGTTAGAGTCTGTTAAACGTCCATCATCTAACACTTGTAAGAGCAAGTTAAACACATCAGGGTGCGCTTTTTCAATTTCATCGAAGAGTATAAGAGAGTATGGTTTTCTTCTTACTCTTTCGGTTAATTGTCCCCCATCATCATAGCCTACATAGCCTGGAGGCGAACCAACTAAACGAGATACGGAATGTTTCTCCATATATTCACTCATGTCTACTCGAATCATCGCATCTTCTTCACCAAACATTGTTTCACTTAAGGCTCTAGCGAGTTCAGTTTTACCGACACCTGTCGGTCCTAAGAAGATGAAACTACCGATTGGACGCTTAGGATCTTTCAGTCCAGCACGCGCACGTCTTACTGCCTTAGATATCGATTTTACTGCAGAATCCTGTCCGATCACACGCTCGTGTAGAATGGATTCAAGATTCATCAGTCTATCCGACTCGTCTTCAGCAATCTTAGATAATGGAATACCTGTAATACCAGCGACTACAAGCTCAATATCACTTGCTGTAACTGATTGTGAAGATTGACCCTGTTGTTTCTTCCAGTTTTCTTCACATTCTTTAACTTCATTTTCAATTTTTGTTTGTTGATCTCTAAAGTTTGCTGCTGCTTCAAATTCTTGGCTTTGAACCGCCGCATCTTTTTCCTTTTTCACTGCTTCTAAACGCGTCTCTAAGTCTTTAAGATCTGGAGGTGTAGAATAACTTCTTAGTCTAACCTTAGATGAAGCTTCATCAATTAAATCAATTGCCTTATCAGGTAAGAAACGGTCCTGAATATAGCGGCTGCTCATACGAACTGCCGCTTCCAGTGCTTCATCTGTAATATTAATGCGGTGGTGCGCCTCGTAACGATCACGTAGGCCTTTTAGGATCAACACGGCATCTTCTGCCTTAGGCTCATCGACCATTACCGGCTGGAAACGACGTTCTAATGCCGCATCTTTTTCAATGTGTTTACGGAATTCATCTAAAGTTGTCGCACCGATACACTGCAGTTCGCCACGTGCAAGAGCTGGTTTAAGAATGTTAGATGCATCGATCGCACCTTCAGCTCCCCCCGCACCGATTAGTGTGTGTAACTCATCAATAAATAGTACAACGTTACCAGCCTTATGGATTTCATCCATTACTTTCTTCATTCTCTCTTCAAATTCACCACGGTACTTCGTACCTGCAACAACAGTCCCCATATCTAGAGACATCACGCGTTTATCTTTTAAGTTTTCAGGCACTTCACTGTTAATCACTGCTTGGGCTAGGCCTTCAGCCACAGCTGTTTTACCAACACCAGGTTCACCAATTAACACGGGATTGTTCTTCGTTCTACGGCTTAGCACTTCTATAACACGTGTAATCTCACTAGAACGACCAATCACTGGATCTAACTGACTCTCTCTGGCCATTTGAGTTAAGTCACGTGCCAAAGAGTCTAATGTCGGCGTATTTGTATCTTTTTGGACACTTGAATGTGACTGGAAAGCTTCTGGATTACCAAGCATTTTAATCACTGCTGCACGTGCTTTAGTAATATTTAAGTCAAGATTAGCCAATACTCTCGCTGCCACGCCCTCACTCTCACGAATCAGGCCTAATAGTAAGTGTTCTGTACCTACAAAATTGTGATGTAGTTTACGAGCTTCATCCATAGATAACTCAATTACTTTTTTAGCACGCGGTGTATAGTGAATCGATGATGCTTTTTCTGTACCCGTTGTTATTAAATTGTGCACTTCTTCATTAACTCGTTGTTCATCGATATTAAACGATGCTAGAACTTTTGCAGCGATGCCTTCTTTTTCTTTTACCAAACCTAATAGTAAATGTTCTGTACCGATATTAGAGTTTTTAAGTGTGATCGCTTCTTCTTGGGCAAATGCGAGTACTTTTTGTGCTCGCTCTGTCAGTTTTCCAAATAGCATCTATTTCCCTCCTAATAGTTCGCGTGTCAGTGTCGCCCGTAATCTTTCGTGCTGATTATTTGGTCGACTAGTGTCATATTCAAATTCATTCAGTTTTTGGCTAATAAAAGCCGGTTGGATTTGTTGAAACCATGCTTGAAAGTTAAAACGGTCAAAATCTATATAGCCTAAATCAATCCCTAGTTTCACATTACTCAAATGCATTGCTGCTTCTTTTAAAGGTAATTTGTAGGCGTATTGTAGAATACCAAAAGAACGATTGACAGCGTCACAGGTTTCTAAAGTTTTTAATTGCTCTCTTGCGCTACGTTCTTCTTCAATAATGCGTTCTTTTAATTCTGTCAAATTTTCAATGATATCTGTTTCACTAAAACCAAGCGTCACTTGATTCGATAACTGGTAAACAGAACCAATGGGCTTAGACCCTTCCCCGTATATACCTCGTAAAGTAAAACCAAAGCGCGTTAAATTATTATGAAAACGTTGAATTCTTTTCAAGGCTGTCAAGGCAGGTAAATGCAGCATTATAGAGGCTCTCATTCCTGTCCCTAGATTAGTCGGGCAAGCTGTAAGATAGCCGTATCGTTCATCAAATGCATACTCTATCTTACTCTCTAATGTATCATCTATAGCACTTGCTTTCTCGTATAGCGACTCAAGGGATTCATTTACACCGAGACTTTGAATTCGTAAATGATCTTCCTCACCAATCATCACCGACACGTCTTCCTCTTCATTGATGAAGACACTTTCTCCATTTTGTGAAAATCTAGGACTAATCAAATGCTTTTCGACCAATAAGGCACGGCCTACATCAGTAAATTCAGATAAGCGGAGACGAGTCAAATTAGGTAAAGTTTTCTCTACTATTTTACCAAGCGCTGTGATGTCTTCATCATCTTCAAGCATATGTGTGAAAGGTACACCATTAATATTCCGTGCTAGCCTCACACGTGAGGAAAGTTCAATATCAGTGACTGCTGTTCTATTGAGCCACTTACTAATATTATTCTCCATGTGACTCACCATCCTTCAGTGCCTGAATCTGGTCTCTAATCACCGCTGCTTCTTCAAAGGCCTGGGTTTTCACCTTGTCATCTAGTCTCTGTTGTAAGGACTCTATGTCTCTTTTGAGGCGCAGTGCATCTACTTTTTGATGAGGAATCTTCCCAAGATGTCTATTTTGGTTCAGCTGCACACGTTCAACAATTTGAGGTACGTATTCGCCGAAGTAGTCATAGCAATAACTACAACCAAACAAGCCATTGTCGACGACGCTTCTTAATGTTGAACCACATGATGGACATTCAGGCGCTTCAACTTCAACCTCTTTTTTCTCTGCATTAGCCGCTAACATCTTCAGTAATGTATGGATGTCAAAAGGATTATCCACTTGATAGTCATTCACGTGTAGCGATTTTTCAGCACACTGCTCACACAAATACCGTACATTTTGAGCAAGACCTAAGTCTTCCGAAATATGGACTGTGGCTTCATTTTCGTTACATATCTCACACTTCATATATTCACTCCTTAGCGTACAGTATTGCCGTGATTACACGGCGTAAAATTTTCGCTCTTAAGCGGTCTCTATAAGGTAACTCAATGGATAGAACTTCTCTTTCCATAACAGCATCGATGATCTGTGCTTCTCTATAGGTAATAACACCATTTTCAAACATTGATTGAACAAGGTGACCCGCATTCAACTGAGATATGTTATCCCCAATAAGATTTTGTAAGTGCG
The DNA here is from genome assembly GCF_011634875.1 of Jeotgalicoccus sp. S0W5. NCBI lineage: Bacteria > Bacillati > Bacillota > Bacilli > Caryophanales > Staphylococcaceae > Jeotgalicoccus > Jeotgalicoccus sp. S0W5. Next base: position 216,645 of record NZ_SIRQ01000004.1, read on the forward strand.
CTAAGTATTCTGTCTCAGAATGTGTTTCTACTTTGGTGATTCTTATATAGCCGCCACCGCCACGTTTACTTTCAACGACGTAGCCATGTTCATTTGTAAAACGCGTTTTGATAACATAGTTTAACTGCGACGGTACGCAATCAAATTTTTCAGCGATGTGCGCACGTTTTATTTCAACGACTTCGTTACCGGATTTCTCAATCATTTCTTTTAAATATTTTTCAATAATATCCGACATATTACGCATCTCATCACTCTCCCTTGACCTACTTTGACTAAAGTATACAAGTTGTGAACAAAATTGGCAAATAACATGTTTATTTTTAATTAAAAGGGTTTATTTTTGGAACCGGTTGCATTATAATAATTTAGTATCGCATAAATGTATCATTTGGTATATAATTTACAAATGAAATCATTTTCAATATTTCTTACATAATAATTTTTGGAGGCTTTCACAATGAGTATTGTAATGGGAATAGTTGGTATACTATTCACTGTCTTTCTTGCTTGGATTGCAAGTAGCAACAAAAAACTTGCGTTCAAACATTGGAAGAACATATTAATATTAGTTGCATTACAGTTTATCGCTACGTTCTTATTCCTTAACACTACGGGTGGACAAACGATTATCCTTGGTTTAGCGAACGGTTTCGACTACTTACTAGGATATGCAAGAGAAGGTGCACAATTTGTGTTTGGAGATTTGATGACGAACGCGGAAGGCGAACCAGTTGATGTATTCCTATTCAACGTGCTTATACCGATCATCTTTATCTCAGCAATTATCGGTATTCTTTCTTACACTAGAATCTTACCTTTCATCATAAAAGGATTAGGCTTCTTACTGACTAAGATTACTGGAATGCCATACATCGAGTCATACAATGGTGCGGCATCTATGATGCTTGGACAGTCAGAGGTATTCGTATCTCTTAAAAATCAGCTGCCTAAGCTTACAACACGTCGTTTATATACATTAGCTGCACAGGCAATGAGTTCAATTTCACTTTCTATTGTCGGCGCATTCTTTACAATGTTAGACCCTCAATTTGTCATCATTGCGATTGTACTGAACTTATTCAGTGTTTACATCATCGTACACATCATCAATCCATATGATGAAGTTATCGAAGATGGTGACATTGAAATCTCAACTAATCCAGAAAAAGGTAAATCTTTCTTCCAAGTCCTTGGTGATTACATCATCGATGGTGGTAAAATCGTACTCGTCGTTGGTTCGATGTTAATTGGTTTCATCGCTCTAATCGGTTTACTGAACCAGATTTTCTTATTAATTCCTGGTTCAAACCTTTCATTCCAAGATATCTTGGGCTACATCTTTATGCCAGTTGCCTTCCTAATGGGTATTCCTTGGGCTGAGGCACAAACTGCCGGTTCATTAATGGCAACTAAGTTAATCACTAACGAATTTGTTGCAATTCTTGAATTCATAAATGTTGCAGAAGGACTTTCTGAGAAGACACAAGCAATGATTTCAGTATTCTTAATCTCATTTGCTAACTTTGGTTCAATCGGTATCATCGCTGGTTCTGTTAAAGGACTTCACGGTGAGAGCGGAGACAAAGTTGCGAGATTCGGCCTTAAACTAGTATACGGTGCGACTCTTGTATCTATCTTAAGCTCTGTAATCATCGGTTTCTTCTATTAAAATTTATAAATTTTAAGCCTCTAGGGAAGACCCTAGAGGCTTTTTTGTTATCCTAAAGCTACGTCTAATACCATCATCACAGAAAATCCAATCAGGAATGCAAAGACTGCTGCATCGGAATGACCATTTTTTTGTGTGCTTGGAATAACTTCCTCCACCACCACAAATATCATTGCACCTGCACCTGCAGCTAAAGCATACGGCAATACTGGCTCCATTGAGGCCACAAGCAAGACACCAACAAGTGCTGCCATCGGCTCAACGATTGCTGACATCCAGCCCCAAAAGAATGCTCGAAATTTAGATGCACCCTCTGCTCTTAACGGCATGGAAACTGCAGTACCTTCTGGGATATTTTGTAGACCAATCCCTACTGCTAAGGTAAGTGCACTGGCAATCATGACTGGATCTTGACTCAACCCTGCTGCACCGAAGAGAATACCGATAGAGAGTCCTTCAGGAATATTGTGAAGTGTTAAGGATGTTACTAGTAAGGTACTTCTTCTGGAGCTAGCAACTGTAAGCCCCTCAGCAGTGTGTTCTCCCCTATGACGGTGAGGGATAATTTTATCGAAGAAGTAAATAAATAAGGCACCGCCTAAAAAGCCGATTAAAGCAGGGAACCATTCTCCTATTGGATTATCTGCACTCGCATCAATCGCAGGTGATAAAAGCGACCAAAAACTCGCGGCCACCATGATACCGCCTGCAAAGCCAAGCGTGATATTTAAAAAGTTTTCACTAACACCTTTAGTTAAAAAGACAACTGCTGCACCGAGCCCCGTCATTGTCCATGTGAACAAGGTTGCTATAAGTGCCTGTAGCCAAGGGTCCAAGGTCATTAGATAATCTAACATATTCATTCTCCTTAGAATTTTCTTAATAATAATTATAACGCTTTCCAAAAAATTATAGTACCTATTAAAACTGAATGATATAATGGTTTCTCATAAGGAACTTAAAGGAGCGCTACGAATGACAATTAAATCCACTATTGCCAAGAACGTCGGAAAAACATTAAGTTATTTCCTAACGAGATATACAAATGGAGGCAGCAGCTTACCAGGTAAGGTTGCCTTATCAATCGACAAAAACCTGCTAAAAAACTTAGCAGCGTCTTACGATGTTGTCGTTGTAACTGGGACGAACGGTAAAACCTTAACAACGACACTAACGACAAGTGTTTTATCGAAGAAGTATAACAATGTAATTACTAATAAGGCAGGTTCTAACATGAAGCAAGGCATCGTTGGTGCCTTCCTGAATGCACCGCGAGTGACAAAAGATGCCATTGCTGTCTTAGAAGTTGACGAGGGATCCTTAAAAAATGTTGTAGAAGAATTACAACCTAAAGTATTTCTACATACTAACATATTTGCAGACCAGCTCGATCGTTACGGTTCAATAGAAAAAATATATGAGTTGCTAACAGACGCTGCAAACAGTACCCCAGATGCTACTGTTATAGCAAATGGTGATTTACCGTTATTTAATTCTGTCGCACTACCTAACAGCAGAAAATTCTTTGGGTTTGACACAAATGTTGATACAGGGAACCAATCAAAAGCAGACACAGCCTGCCCAAACTGTGGACATGATTTAGAGTATACAATTTATACTTATGCAAACCTTGGAGACTATTCATGTTCATCTTGTGGGTATAAACGCCCTGAATTAGACCATAGAGTCACTTCGGTCAAAGAATTAGATGTTACGCATTCCACATTTACGATCGACCATCACACATACACTCTGCATAATGCGGGAATATACAACATATACAATGCCCTAGCAGCCTACTCGGTCGGTCGTCATTTTGATGTTCCAAAAGAAGATATTGTCGATGCATTTAATGTCAATGAACGTGTTTTCGGTCGCCAAGAAGTCATCGTCGCATACGATAAGAAAATCGTCCTTAATGTTGTTAAAAACCCAGTAGGGTTAGATCAGGTATTGAATCTTATTAAACTTGAAAAAGAACCATTTACTTTTGTATCACTCTTGAACAACCGACCAGCAGACGGTGTCGACCTATCTTGGTTAGCTGATACAAACTTTGAATCCCTAACTGACTTAGACATCAAACAAATAATTACTGGTGGTATCGCAGTCGATAAGATGACAGATCGCTTGCTCACTGCTGGATTCGATTCCTCAATACTTTATAGTGCTGGTACACTAGAAAATGTTGTAGAAGCTATTGAAAAAGCACCGACGACAAAAATCCACATGATCGCCACCTATACTGCTATGCTTGAGATTCGTAAAGCATTAATAGAAAAAGGTCACATTAAATAAAGTTCACTCTAAACAAAAAGGTCACTGATGAAAACTCATCAGTGACCTTTTATATTAGTGGGCCTAAGTGGACTCGAACCACCGACCTCACGCTTATCAGGCGTGCGCTCTAACCAGCTGAGCTATAGGCCCTTATATGGAAAAAAGCAAAAAAATAAAATGGAGCGGAAGACGGGATTCAAACCCGCGACCCCCACCTTGGCAAGGTGATGTTCTATCACTGAACTACTTCCGCATAATATGTATAGCAGCAAAATCAAACTATTAATTATTTTAGCGATAACCACCTAAATTGTCAACCAATTTTTACACAAAATTAATAATTACAAAAATCGTACTTATTCTTTAAGAATAAGTACGATTTTTCTTATCTTTCTCTCATTGAAGGGAACAATAAAACATCACGGATTGAAGCTGAGTCTGTCAGTAACATTACTAATCTATCAATTCCGATACCCAGTCCACCTGTTGGTGGTAAACCGTATTCCATCGCCTCTAGGTAGTCTTCATCCATTTCATGCGCTTCATCATTACCTTGATCACGCTCAGCAACTTGTGCTTCAAAGCGCTCACGCTGATCAATCGGATCATTTAACTCTGTAAACGCATTGGCATGTTCACGTCTAACGATAAATAACTCAAATCTATCAGTGAATCTAGGATCCTCATCATTTTTCTTAGCTAACGGTGAAATCTCTACAGGATGGCCGTATACAAAGGTCGGTTGCACTAATTCTTCTTCTACTTTTTGTTCAAAGAATTCATTTAGAATGTGACCATACTGCATGTTGTCACCAATTTCTACATTGTGTGCCTTAGCTGCTTCTCTTGCTTCTTCTACTGAATTAATATCATAGAAGTTAACCCCTGTATATTCATTAACGATATCTACCATGTGCACGCGTTTCCACTCTGGTGCTAAGTCAATCTCTTCACCATCATACACAACTTTAGTCGTCCCATTCACTTTCTCAGCAATATAAGCAATCATCTCTTCTGTTAAAGTCATAATGTCTCTGTAATCAGCATAAGCTTCATATAGTTCCATCATTGTGAACTCAGGGTTATGTCTTGTAGATACCCCTTCATTTCTAAACACGCGACCAATTTCATAGACTTTCTCAATACCTCCGATTACGAGGCGTTTTAAATGCAGCTCCAAGGCAATACGCATATATAAATCTGTATCTAAAGCATTGTGATGAGTAATGAACGGACGTGCCTGCGCACCACCTGCGATTGAGTGCATCATTGGTGTTTCTACTTCTAAGAATTCATTCTCATTTAAGTAGTTACGCATTTCTTGTATAATTTTACTTCTTTTAATAAATGTTTCTCTAGACTCTTTACTTGTAATTAAATCTAAGTAACGTTTACGATAACGCTCTTCAACATCTTTTAGACCGTGATATTTATCGGGAAGTGGACGAAGGGCTTTTGTAAGTAATGTAAACTCTGTTGGTTTAATCGATAATTCGCCCGTATTCGTTTTGAACATCGGTCCTTTAACACCAACAAAATCACCTAAATCTGCCTGGTTCCATACCTCAAACGCTTCATCACCAATTTGATCTTTTCTAACGTATATTTGAATCTGACCGTTGATATCTTGGATATGTGCAAATCCAGCCTTACCTTTGCCACGCTTAGTCATGATACGTCCAGCAATTGCTGTTACTGACTCATCTTCTCTTTCTGCTAATTCTTCTTTTGAGAACTGGTCCCACTCTTCAACGAGTTCATTAGCATAATGTAAACGGTCAAAACGTTTACCAAATGGATCTAATCCTTGTTCTCTTAATTGTTGCATTTTCTCGCGGCGTACAGCCAGCTGATCATTTAGTTCTTCAGACACTATATTCCACTCCTAAAAGTCATTATTGTTCGTTATCTAATTTGTTTTTAATTTCTTCGATTGTCATTTTCAAAGTTGGATGTTCTCTTTTTGGTGCAATCTCACTCATCGGATCAATCACAAAAGAACGGAGGTGCATTTCCGGATGAGGCACCTTCAAATCTGTTAAATCCAGTTCCAAATCTTCGTATAAGAGTACATCGATATCAATCGACCTCGGACCCCATGTTTCCTTACGTACACGACCAAGTTCATGTTCAATGCCAAGTACGACTTCAAGCAAATCCAAAGGCGTTAAATTTGTCTCCAATTCTACAGCCATATTTATAAAATCTGGCTGATCTGTCTTACCATATGGTTTAGTTTCATATCTTGAAGATATTTTAGTAACGGTAATCCCAGGAACTTCAGATATTTTTTTTAGGGCTTGTCTTAAACTCTCTTCTCTGTCCCCGATATTACTACCGAGTCCGAGATACGCTATAGCCATTATCTTTCCCGCTTTCCTTTTAAGGTAATACCCACACTGTCATAGTTACCATCTATCGGTGGATTAGGTTTAGTAATCGTAGTTTCTACCTCTACTATTTTAGCATATCGGTCAAATAGCTGGGCATTGATTTTCCCTGCTAAATGCTCAATTAAACTCACTGAATCACCTTTAACAATATTTTCAACAAGTTCGTATACTTCACCGTAATGTACCGTTTCATTCAAATCATCCGTCAAAGATGCTTGAGATAAATCTAAGCTAATTACTAAGTCAGTAATAAAGTACTGACCAAGCACACGTTCTTCTTTTATTGCACCATGATAAGCATAAGTTTTAATACCGTTGATATGAATTTTATCCATTATAGTTCACCTTTTAACTTCATATAGACATCTGCACCCTGCCTATTCATTTTTACGTTGTGCACTCTCACAGCATCGACACCTGCATCAATGCCTAAAATCGTTGTTGCGAGGGTTGCTGCGTCCCGTTCGTCAGCATCTGTATCATGACCAATCAGTTCTTTTACCATACGTTTACGGCTTGTCGCGAGTAAAACAGGATATCCCTCTTTAACGAGTTCATCCAAGTTACGCATGACCTCGATTTCTTCATCTCTAGATTTTACAAAACCGATACCTGGATCCAGCCAAATTTTTTCTTTCTTAACGCCAGCTTCAAGGGCTTTATCAGCTGATAATTTTAACTCATCAATCATCTCACTAACCACATCTTCATATTGAGCGTGATTGTTGTTGTGCATAAGGAATATTTCAGCATCGAATTCAGCAACAACATCTAAGATTTTTTCATCATAAAGACCTCGCCACTGATCATTAATCATCGTTGCACCCTTTTCTAAGGCTGCCCTTGCAACTTCTGAGCGAAATGTATCTACAGAGATGTCTGTCTTTATACCTGCTGCTCGAATCGCCTGTACGACAGGGACAACCCGCTCTATCTCTGTTTCCACTGTAATTTCACTATAGCCAGGTCGTGTAGAGTAGCCACCGACGTCTATAATATCGACGCCCTCCTCTACCATTTCCTTGGCACGATCTACGGCTTTCTCTACAGAGTCATATTTTCCACCATCGCTAAAAGAGTCTGGTGTTGTGTTTAAAATACCCATTATCTTCAGTTTTTCCATCATACCAACCTCTACTTATACATTTGTTGAATAGTCATATTATAACATGTTTAAAAGTACATGCCTGATTAAAAATCTCATACAAAAAAGCTTAGAAATCTATGTTCATATAGATCTCTAAGCTCTTTAGTTTGGATTAAGATTATTGACTTAAGCTTCAAAGTTAAATAGTGGTGTAGATAAATATCTCTCACCGTTTGATGGTAGTACAACGACCACATTTTTACCTTTGCCTAGTTTTTTGGCTGTCTGAAGCCCTGCTAAGACAGCAGCACCAGACGAAATTCCACCAAGGATACCTTCTTCTCTACCTAACTGACGAGCAGTATCCATTGCTTCTTCATTTTCAATCGTAATGATTTCATCATAAATATCTGTGTCTAATGTCGTTGGTACAAAGCCAGCACCAATCCCTTGAATCTTATGCGGTCCTGGTTCTTTACCACTTAGAATTGCTGAATCCGTTGGTTCAACAGCAATCACTTGTACATCTTTAAAGTTATCCTTCAACACTTTACCTGCACCGGTGATCGTACCACCTGTACCAATACCAGAGATGAAAGCATCTATAGACAAGCCAGCACTATTCGCTTGTTCCACTAGCTCTTTACCAGTCGTTCTCTCGTGGATTTCTGGGTTTGCTGGGTTTTCGAACTGTTGGGGCATGAAGTATCCATCTTTCTCAGCAAGTTCTCCAGCTTTTTTAATTGCACCTTTCATACCGTCAGCACCTGGTGTTAAGACAAGTTCTGCACCATATGCACGTAATAGATTACGACGTTCCTTACTCATCGTATCAGGCATAACAAGAACTGATTTGTACCCTTTTGCAGCTGCTACCATTGCCAGACCAATTCCCGTGTTACCACTGGTTGGTTCAACAATAATCGTGTTTTCATTAAGTTTGCCTGCTTCTTCTGCAGCTTCAATCATCGCTAAGGCGATACGATCTTTTACGGAACTACCTGGATTCATAAATTCAACTTTTACATAGACATCTGCACTATTTTCATCTGTTAACTTATTTAATTTCACTAAAGGCGTATTTCCAATTGTTTCTAAAATATTGTTATATACATTACTCACAATCAAACACTCCTATTCCTAGTTTTTAACTATGAATAATATAACATTATCCCTACTATTTTTCAATTAATTAGTGTGTGATAAGGGCTTGAAGCTCTTCTTTTGTAATCCATTCTTTATTACGGCAGAAATGACAATCCGCTTCAGCACCGCCATCTTCTTGAATCATAGACATAATTTCTTTAGGGTCTAAGGCACTTATCGCATTAATAAAGCGTTCTTTAGAACAGTTACATTCAAAACTAACTGGCATCTCACTCAGTTGTCTCCAATTTTCCTCACCGATTGCTTCATCAATAATTTGGTTCGGTGTCATACCCTTAGCGAGCAGTTTAGAAACCGGCGTCATTTCTTTGGCACGTTCATTAAGCCAGTTAATCGTTTCCTCACTTGCTGAAGGTAAAACTTGGATTATAAAGCCACCCGCTGCTTGAATTGTGTTATCCGGGTTTACAAGCACGCCTAAAGCGACAATAGATGGGACTTGTTCACTCGCATAGAAGTAATAAGAGAAGTCCTCTCCTAATTCTCCAGAAACAATCTCAGTAGATCCAACAAAGTTATCTTTTAAACCAATATTCTTAGCGACTCTAAGGTAACCATTTGTACCAACTGCTCGTCTAACATCAAGCTTTCCTTGATCATTTAAATCAAAGTGGACTTGTGGATTACCAAGGTATCCTCTGACATGACCGTTTGCATCACTATCTACAACAATCGCACCAATTGGTCCACCACCCTCAATGGTAATTGTATTCTTGTCTTCACCTTTTAACATAGCACCCATCATTACTCCTGCACTCATCGCTCTACCTAGTGCTGCAGCTGCAGTTGGGTAAGCCACATGTCTCTGCACTGCCTCATTTATAGTAGCTGTAGTATCTACAGCAAATATTCTTACTTCATCATTTAATCCTAATCCTCTTATTAAGTGGTCTGTCATAGTCGTTCCTCCAAACGATTTTTACATCAAATTTTTTATAAACATAGTTTACTATCATGCATAATATAGTAAACGTCAAAGATAGTCAATTCACGTGCTTTATGTCATTTCCTACGAAAAAATAAGCGCAGCATCATCCGCTGCGCTTAAAGTTTCTTATCTGTTATCTTTACGGTCTTCTTCTAAGTCATTTGAAGATTGATTTTCTTGGTCAGTCGACTCATCAGGTTCAACCATGTCTGGTCTTTCCTCAACTTGTTCTTCAGACTCAAGGTCTTTTTCATCATGTGACATCTTTTCTTTAACTTCATCATAAGATGCTCCTGCTTTGTCTGAATCCTTATCTTCCTCAACAGGTTCATTATCAAAGTTTCTTTCAGGTAGTTTACCGTTGTAGAAAAGTCCTTCGATTTGTTCTCTGTCGAGTGTTTCCACTTCAAGTAATGTTTCAGCAATTAATTGAAGCTGTTCTTTATGCTCTGTAAGGATCTGACGACAACGCTCATATTGTGTTTTCACAATGTTTTGCATTTCTTGGTCGATTTCATAAGCGATACTATCTGAGTAATTCGAATCGTTAGACATATCTTTACCAAGGAATACTTGACCGTTTGATTCACCGAACTGAATTGGCCCGAGTTTTTCACTCATACCGTATTCAGTTACCATGCTTCTAGCGATACTTGTTGTTCTTTGGAAGTCATTGTGGGCACCTGTTGATACTTCACCGAAGTTAATTTCTTCGGATACTCGACCACCAAGTAATCCAACAATCTTATCTTCCAATTCTGGTTTCGTCATAAAGTAACGATCCTCTTTAGGAAGCATTACAGCATAACCACCAGCTTGTCCACGAGGGACAATGGTAACCTTGTGAACTGTCTCAGCATCGTCTAAGACCATACCGATAATCGTATGTCCTGCCTCATGGTAGGCAACGATATTACGTTCTTTCTTACTCATTACACGACTCTTCTTAGCTGGTCCTGCAATCACACGGTCAGTCGCTTCATCGACATCACGCATATCAATCAACTTCTTGTTTTGTCTAGCAGCGACTAAAGCAGCTTCGTTTAATAGGTTCTCAAGGTCTGCACCAGAGAAACCTGGCGTACGCTGTGCAAGTGCTGCAAGGTCTACAGTCTCATCAAGTGGCTTGTTACGTGCGTGTACTTTAAGTACAGCCTCACGACCTTTAACATCCGGACGCCCTACTTGAATCTGTCTGTCGAAACGACCTGGACGTAAGAGTGCTGGGTCTAGAATATCAGGGCGGTTAGTTGCAGCAATCATAATGATACCTTCATTATCTGCGAAACCGTCCATCTCAACTAATAGTTGGTTTAGTGTTTGTTCACGCTCATCGTGACCACCACCAACACCAGCACCACGCTGACGACCCACTGCATCAATCTCATCGATAAAGATGATACAAGGCGAGTTTTTCTTAGCATTTTCAAATAAATCACGTACACGAGATGCACCAACACCAACAAACATCTCAACGAAGTCAGAACCACTGATTGAGAAGAATGGTACCCCTGCTTCACCTGCTACCGCTCTTGCAATCAATGTTTTACCAGTACCTGGAGGACCAACAAGTAGTACCCCTTTAGGAATTCTGGCACCGATTCTATCAAAGCGACGTGGATCTTTTAGGAAGTCGACAACTTCCACTAGTTCAGCTTTTTCCTCATCTGCACCAGCGACATCGTCGAAGCGAACTTGTTTTTTACTTTGGTCATAAAGCTTGGCTTTACTCTTACCAAAGTTCATCATGCGGCCTCCGCCGCCTCCGCCGCCACCTTGGGCTTGGCTCATGAGGAAGATGAATAAGAAGAAGATAATAAGTAATGGAATAATTGTAAATAACATGCTTGTCCAAGGACTTGGTTCTTCTTCAGGTTCTACATTAAATGTTAGGTCATCTTGATTTCGTGCCGTGTCTGTAATTTGCTGGATATCATCCGCACTATTAAAAGGCACAACAGAAGTAAATGACTCTTGGTCACTTTGATCAGCTAAGCGACCGCTAACTAAATAAACATTGTTTTCAGGCTGCAATGTTAACTCAGCCACTTCACCATTTTCTAGGGCATCGACGAACTCATTATATTGAAGTTCTTCTTCGTCGCCGTCAGAGCCGTTGAAACGTTGGAATATACCAAACATGACAACTGTTAATATGGCGATAAGTAATATGTTACGGCCAGTATTCTTCGGCATCCGTAATCCTCCATTTCTAATACATTACAAAAAATAGTAACAAAAATAACTTTTAACTTCCAGTGATATGATTTAGCTGTAAAATTCAGGTTTTAACAAACCAATGTACGGTAAATTTCTGTATTTTTGATCAAAATCCAAGCCGTATCCTACAACAAACCCATCTGGAATTTCTGTTCCAACGTATTTTACATTAACATCTAACTTTCTTTCTTCAACAGGCTTATCTAATAAGGTTACAATTTCAATGGATGCAACCTTTCTATACTGCAGAAATTCGATAATAGAATTTAAAGTTGTTCCAGTTTCAACAATGTCTTCAACAATCAGTATATGCCTACCTTCTACAGAAGTTGATAAGTCCTTAAGTATTTTAACCTCTCCAGTTGACTTTGTCCCAACATAGCTAGAGACATCCATGAAATCAATTTCCATGTGTGTATCCACATGCTTAATGAGGTCTGCCATAAACATAATTGATCCCTTTAAAAGGCCCACCATAATCGGCGTCTTACCTTCATAGTCTTTAGTGATTTTCTCTCCGAGACGTTTGTTAATTGCATCTATATCTGACTCAGAAAGTACAATTTCACTGATATCATTTTTTATTGTCATCTTCTTGCTCCTTCGTTATCTTTAAAATTCGATTTTCAGCTGGTTCAATTATATTATAAATGGTACCGACTGCAACAATTATACCGTGTTGATTCAAAACCACCGGCATCGCCTCTCTTTCGCTTGCCACTATCTTTTTATCGATAAAAAGACGACTGACTTTCTTACTACCGCCTTGTTTAAGTTGAACACGGTCACCATCTAATCTAGGACGTATAGTCAACGGAAGTTCATCACTCGGTAATTTTACCACGATATGATAATTATTATAAATAAAGTTCCCATTATCCTCAACAATCAGAGGTTCGCTAATGGGGCTTAACGTTGTTTTTTTTACATAAACTTGATCGTATTCGATATGTACTGTATGGGAATCAAGTTGATATACCGTCTGTGATGGTCCTGACATCAATGTTTGATCAAGTGATTCCAAAGCCTTTCGGCTCATTATAGTTGATGACTCAGATAAGAGTGCATTTAAAATATATATTCTAACTAATGGACTATATTGTTTATAAGTTTCCCTCGAAAGACTACCATTACTAGTAAAGTTTTTAGCAAAACCACTAACAAAATCACTTAACGCATTTATGTCATTTTTTAGACTCACTAACTGCTTTAAATCTAAAGTCTCTGTGTCTTCGATGTCTGGAACAATATGATGCCGAATATAATTTCTTGTGTAAGTATCTTCATGGTTACTTTCATCTTCAAAATACTTCACCATATGTGTGCGTTGATATTTCTTGATGTCTCTTTTACGTACCATCATCAGCGGCCTTGATATTTTTATACCTGCTGTTTCATTGGCTTCTGGTATACCGAGGTTGCCGTGTAAATACCGTCCAGTTAATAGCTGATGCAAGACAGTTTCATACTGATCATCCTCATGATGCGCCATCAACAAAACATTTAGACGATGTTTTTTTACAATATCTCTAAAGAATGCATACCGCTTTTTACGTCCTGCTTCTTGAGAAAAATGCCCCTCAAAATCAAGAACAACTGACTCAAAGTTTACACGATCTTTTTCAGTCATTTCTTTTATGTAAGCCGCCTCAGATATGGATGCAACTCTTTGATTATGATTAACGTGTAAGACGGTCAAACTTTTATAAGTATCTTTGTAAGTCGTCGTCAAAAGATGATAGAGCACCATAGAGTCGATGCCACCAGACAAGGCCAGGGCAATATGACTTTTTGTTGTCCATGAAATATTCAACTTCAAAAGTAGCACCACCTTATAAAAACTAAAAAGGCTAGAGCGACTTGCTCTGGCCTCTTCATTTCATTATCTACGCCCTCTACCGCCACGACGTGACTCAGCTTGTCTCTTAATTGTAGACATTCTTTCTTCACTGTCTTTTAAGAACCCTGAAAGTTTTTTCTCAAAATCTTCAGGTGACGGTGCCTTCTGACGAGGTTTTGGTTTAGGTTTATCTTGTGCTTTCTTGATAGATAAACTAATCTTGTTATCATCACCGATAGATAATACTTTAACTTCTATTTCGTCACCGACTTTTAAGTGTTCATTGATGTCTTCTACATATTTGTCCGCTACTTCACTAATGTGAACCAAGCCTGTTTTACCGCCTGGTAACTCAACAAACGCACCAAATGGTTTAATCCCTGTAACTTTGCCGATAACTTTACTGCCCGCTTCAACTGACATGTTTATATAATATCCTCCCAAAATCGTTATACATTAATATATTAACACTTAATAAAGGAATAATCATTACATATGTAATGATTATTCCTTTTCCGGCCTTTCTTCTCCAGATTCACCTTCTGGTAAATTGAAGATTAGTTCTCCTTCTTCTGATAAGAAGAACTCACTTCTTGCTATACGTAATATATAGTTGTCATCATTTAATTGTTTAATCTGTTGCTCGAGATCCGAATGCTGCTTATTTTTATTGTCTAGGACTTCAGATGTTGCAGCAACTTCTTGCTCTAGCTCTTGATTGGCCTTCTTTTGATTAATGCCAATCATCAATAAGACGATAACGATTATCATTAGCACACTGCCAAAAACGAGGGCACGACGGCGTGACACACGCGCTTCAGTCTTTAATTGTTTCTTTTCACTATCTCTTTTTTTAGTATAGTTATTCAAAAGACGAACCACTTTGTTGTTCATTTTAGTCACACCTCTCCCATCGTTTTGTACATTATCCTTTATATACAAGATACATCAAATGAGCTTTGGTTTCTATTAAAATTCTGTTTCTTTTTCAATTTTTTCTTCTTTTAATACTTTATACATTCTTTCTGCATCTTCTTTTTTTGTTGTATCGTTTAATTGCATCACTTCATAAGTGACAATACTACGTCCAAATTTGATGACTAAGTGATCTCCAACTGATAAGTCAGTACCTGCTTTTGCCATACGTCCATTGACTTCGATACGACCATCATCACTAATCTCTTTTGCAAGTGTACGTCTTTTAATTATCCTTGATACTTTTAAAAATTTATCAAGTCTCATCTACATCATCCTTTAGCAAGGTTTTTAGTGGGGTATCTGAATGGATGGTTTCTTTCATCCATGCAAGCATTGTCGTTGCATATTCTTTTTCATGCTTAATTTTTTCTTTCTTACCTTCGGCTCTTTTCGCTTCTTGCCACACCTTATTTAAATCTTCCATTGACTCCACTGACTCATCGCCAAAAACATGTGGATGACGTCTAACTACTTTTTGATTTAAGGCAGCTAGAACATCATAGAAATCAAAGTAGCCATCTTTTTTACCTATTGCTGAATGCAAGGCGACTTGTAGAAGGATGTCTCCAAGTTCTTCTACAATACCTTCATCATCTTCATGCTCTATTGCTTCAATGACCTCATACGATTCTTCTAACAAGAATCGTTCAAGTGATTCATGGGTCTGTTCTTTATCCCACGGACAACCATCTTCCGATACTAGCTGGTCAAACACATCTACCATATGCGTGATTGTTCTATCCGCATATCGAATATCATCTTGTTTTGGAACAAACATACACATTAAGTTTGAGTCTGGTACATGATGATCAATTTCCGCGATAGTCGTTTCTATAATATGCTCATCTTCACTGCCAGCCTTGTCTACAAGGTAAGCTTTGGCATCGTAGTGATAATAATCTAGGAGTGTCACCTTCACTTCACTCACAGACAATTGATTATACACTTGAGTAATCAGTGTGTGCTTTTGGTAATCTAAATCTTTTAAGGACAAATTCGTTCCGTCTAACAACTGAAAGTTCTCATTTACTGGAATATTTAATGCACTTATCACTTCATCTATAAAACTCTGACCACCTTTAATCTCGACGTTGACTTCACCTTTTCGCTTTCTGTCTAATAGCAGTTCAGTCGTCGTCTCGTAAAACATTGGATGCCCTGGTACAGCATAGGTGAGATTACCATGCTGAGCATCCTTCACTAAGGTATCAACGATACGTTCATACACTGCTTCGAAAGTTTCAGATGCCTCATAATATTCATCAAAACTGATTAATTTTATATCACTATCTTTTAAAAGTGACACTGCTGGATGGTCCATGGTTCTCAGATAAATTTTTTCTTCTGCTAATAGTGATTTGTAAACACCTAAGGGCATTTTATCGATATCAGATGTACCAAGCCCGATTACTGTGATTGTGTTCATGACACACCCTCCATTCTACTCTCTTGTATTGCTGCCATTACTGAGACTAAATCTTTAAGTTGTTTCGAGCGTATGGTTAGGTTGATTTCTCCACCCTTGACTGAAATCTTCAAGATTCTACTAAACGCTTGAGTGTCTTCAAATAATTTTTCACCATTGATTTCTGCTGTTGCAGATTGAGATACATTAAGATAGAAGTGACGTGCATCCTCAGATACCTTATAGATACCATATAGAAGTGCATATATTTTAACTTTAACTAAGTCAATTAATGTTTGTACTTCTGTTGGATACTCACCAAAACGGTCGATGAGTTCATCTTCTATATCTCTCAGAGTCTCTAGAGAATTTGCTTTTCTAAGACGCTTGTAAATATCAATCTTAGATTGCTCATGGGTAATATATGTTGCCGGAATATAAGCATCTGCTTCGATATTAATTGGAATATTAACCGGTTCTTCTTCTTTTTCAACACCCTGTTTTTCTTTTACTGCACTTTCTAACATATCACTATACATCTCATAACCAACTGAATCTATAAAGCCTGACTGATTCTTACCAAGTAAATTACCCGCTCCGCGTATATTCAAATCACGCATGGCAATCTTAAAGCCTGATCCAAGTTCAGTGTATTCCTTAATCGCTTCTAATCGTTTTTCTGCTACTTCTGTTAACACCTTATTCGGTTGATGGAATAAGTATGCATAAGAGATACGATTACTACGACCAACGCGCCCGCGTAATTGGTAAAGTTGACTCAAACCAAAACGGTCTGCATCTTCAATAATTAGCGTATTGGCATTCGGAACATCTACCCCGGTTTCAATGATAGTCGTGGTGACGATAACATCATACTCACCATTAACAAAGGCAAGCATGGTCTCTTCAATTTGCTTTTCAGTCATCTGTGCATGCATGACACCTACTGCAGCGTCTGGTACTAACATTTCTACGTGTGCCTGTTTGTTATAGATTGTCGCAACACTATTGTGGAGGTAAAAGACCTGCCCGTTTCTAGCAAGTTCCCTTTCAATCGCTTCTTTAACAAAGTTTCCATTGTATTCTAAAACATAGGTTTGAACTGGAAATCTATTTTCTGGAGGCGTTTCTATGACAGAAAGGTCTCTTACACCCGTTAAACTCATGTGTAAGGTTCTTGGAATTGGTGTTGCTGTTAAAGTTAAGACATCTACATTATTTTTCAACTGTTTAATCGCTTCTTTATGCTTAACTCCAAACCTTTGCTCCTCATCGACAATTAAAAGACCGAGATCTTTATACTCAATTGATTTACCTAAAATTTTATGCGTACCCACGACGATATCAATCTTTCCTTCTTTAAGTCCTACAGCAGTCTCTCTATTTTCTTTTGCCGTTCTAAAGCGAGACATCATCGCCACATTCACAGGGTAATCCTCAATTCTTTCGATTAAGCTTTCAAAGTGCTGGGCTGCGAGTATGGTTGTCGGCACTAAAAATGCGACTTGTTTGCCATCTTGAACCGCTTTAAATGCTGCACGAATTGCTACTTCGGTTTTTCCGTAACCGACATCACCACAAAGCAGTCGATCCATAGGCTTACTATCTTCCATGTCATTTTTAATTTCATGGATACTCGCTAGTTGGTCAGGCGTTGGTTCATAAGGGAAACGTGCTTCGAAAGCCTCTTGCATCTCTGTATCTGGACTATACTTAAACCCTTCAGACATCGCACGTTCTTGATAGAGTCGAATCAGTTCTTCTGCGATATCATTAACATTTTGCTGAACCTTCGCCTTAGTCCGTTTCCATTCAACACCACCAAGTTTATGCATCTTAGGTTGGCCGTCATCACTTGCCACATATTTTTGCACCAGGTCCATCTGATCCACAGGAATATACAGCTGGTCTGTCCCTTTGTACTGCAACTTCATATAGTCATTATGAATACCGCTAACTTCAAGGGTTTCAATGCCTAGATATCGACCGACACCGTGATGAACATGGACGATATAATCACCAGGGTTTAATTCCTGATAAGATTTAATTTTCTCTGCGTTAGATAACTTCTTATTACGTTTTTTACGTTTTTGTACTTTGTTATACAATTCTTTAGAAGTTAAAATAGCTGCACTCATGTAAGGCAGGATAAAACCAGATTCTATAGCACCCGTCGTTAAGACAATACCTAAATCACTCGGTATATTTTCAATATAGCTTTGAATTTTTAGGTCTTCAAGAAGTTGCTTTGTTTTATTAAGTTCATCTTCGTCTCTTAAAATAATATTGATGAGATAGTCATTGTCCAACATCTTATTTAAATTCGACGCAAGAATGTCATACTGCCCATAGTAGATTTCTGCTGGTTTAACAGAAATTTTAATCATTTCTCCAATGGACACAGGCATACTTTTCATAAATAAATTAAAGTAAGTAACACCATTTAGGTTTAGCAATCTATCATACTGATGCTCTAAATAGTTGGCCGCACCTTTAAACATTTGTCCTGCTTCTAAGACAGAACTAAAGTAATTATTCACCGCTTCAAACTCTGCATCATAAGCTGATTTAATTGCATTGATATCATCTGCAAACACTCTATGCTTATCGGTCATATAATCTAGGAGCGATTGATCATGATCATCTAAGAGATGAGCGAATTGATTTAAGTGTTCTACAAGTAAATCAGGATGTGTCACCTTGTCATAATATTCATCTAATGACTCTTTAGCGACAGCCTGTAAGCCTTCAGAAGTCTCCTGATATAAGGTGTCAATTTTCTCTATCAATTCCACACGTTCACTCGGATCAACAATATATTCAGCATAGGGTTCAATTTTCACTGATTCAATATTTTCTAAAGAACGTTGAGTCTCTGGATCCAAAAGACGCAGTGAATCAATCTCATCGTCAAATAGCTCTACACGAAGAAATAAATCATGCATATAGATATCAATAATATCTCCTCGAACTGCAAATTCTCCGAAATTAGAGGCCTGATTCATACGTTTATATCCTAAACTAACTAAGAACTCGAGAAATTCATCGTAATCAAGTGTACTTCCTAGCTCTAATGTTTTTTCATAAGCTAACAACTTTTCCTTAGGCATCAACGGTTTTAATAAGGCATGTATAGGCACGATAAATAACCCTGGCTTCTCATGTAGCAAGGCCGATAAGGTCGACATTCTTGCCTTCATAAAATCAGGGCTTTGTTTAGACATGTTTTCAATCATGATGTCACCAACTGGGAAGGTATAGACTTCATCCATAACGTCCATCATGCTATTTGCGAGCTTTTCCATGTGGTGGTTATTTTCAACAAAGACCACATTGGCACGCTCTGAGTTTTCTGTAAGTTCTTTGAGTAAGATTGGTTTAAAGTCATCATTTATTCCAGTGACAAGCAGGTTTTTATCATCATTGAATGAAATGATGCTCTGGACGCGTTCATCATTTAAGATGCGATCGCTAATTTTATTATGCATTCACATCACCATTATACTTATTCATTACATCTAGGAAGTCATTTGAAACAAAGCTTTGACACGCTTCAGATGACACTTCTAAAACTTTTTGTAAAGTATCTTCATCTACCTTACTAAACTTACCTAAGACATAACGTGTGATTGGCGTACTATCAGTTGGACGATCTATACCAAGGCGTATACGATTGTACTTTTCGCCACCTAGATGTTGATTCAGAGACTTGATACCGTTATGTCCACCACCGCTACCTTTTTGACGCAATCTTATACGACCAAGAGGTAGGTCAAGATCATCATAAATTACAACAATATCAGATAATTCGATATTATAGTAATCCACAAGTGGTCGCACACCTTCTCCAGATAGGTTCATAAACGTTTGTGGCTTAACCAGCATAATCTTTTCACCGTTGAGTACACCTGTTCCAAAGTGACACTTAAATTTCTGCTGATCTAAGGCTAGACCAAGGTCTTCTTGGAGTTGATCAATCGCCATAAAGCCTATGTTGTGCCTCGTTTTTTCATATTTAGCACCTGGATTCCCCAGGCCAATAATACATTTCATTTCGTCACCTCATAAACGTTAAAAAAGGCGATGGAAAGCCCACCGCCGTTGTGTTTAAAATGTTCAAGATTACTCTTCTTCTTTTTCAGAGTCTTCTTCATCTTTTTGTTCAGTTGCTTCAACTTCAGTTTCTTCTTCTTCAGAAACTTCTTCGTCTTCATCCGGTTCTTCAGTTGGCGCACTAATAATAATTAGTGAGTCTTCGTCTTCGTTTTCGATTACGAAGTTACCTTTTTCACGGATGTCTGCAACGTGAATTGCATCACCAATGTTAAGTTCTGAAATATCAACTTCGATAGTTTCAGGAATGTCAGCTGGTTTAGCAGTTACAGAAACTTCAAATAATGGCTGCTCGATTACGCCGCCTTCTTTTTGCCCTGGTGCCTCACCAGTTAATTCGATTTGAACATCAACAGTCACTTCAGTTTGCATGTTAATTGCAATGAAGTCGATGTGTAAAATTTGGTTTTTAAGTGAATCAAACTGATAGTCACTTACCATTACTTGTTTTGTACCGTTTTCTAATTCAAGATCGATAACGCCGTTACGTCCAACTTCACGGATTAGTTTGATGAATTCAACTTCATCAACTGATACTGAAGTACTTTCAGTTTCATAGCCATATACGACTGCTGGAACTTGTCCATTGTAACGGAGCTCGTTCAGTTCAGATTTCTTAGAATTTTCAGCTCTAGAGCTTGAGGCTAATTTAGCCATAGTTATTTCCACCTTTCATCAAATAAAGCAATTTATAATAACGCCTATCCTAACACATAGCCACGCATTATAATACCACAAAACACACTGTTTTGTAAAAAATATGTTAAATTATCACGTTTGGTCGAATAAAATACTTACGGATTCTTGCTCATGTACTCTGACAATTGCTTGTGCAAGCAGTTCACCTACAGACAGTTCAGTCACTTTCTCAATTTTCTTTTCTTCTGGTAATTGAATTGAATTTGTGACAACTAACTCTTTGATAACTGACTCTTCAATTCGTTCAACTGCAGGTCCAGAAAGTACTGGATGTGTACAACAAGCGTAAACATTTTTCGCACCTTTGTCTACGAGTGCTTGTGCAGCAATTTTAATCGTACCACCAGTATCAATAATGTCATCAATAATGATAGCTGTCTTACCATCAATTTCACCAACAATATTCATCACTTCTGCGACATTCGGACGCGGACGTCGTTTATCAATGATGGCAATTGGTGCTTTTAGGCGATCTGCCATACGTCGTGCACGCGTTACACCACCGTGGTCTGGTGACACGATAACGACTTCGTCTAAATTAATATCTTTATGTTCCAAGAAGTAATCACTTAAGATTGGTACACCCATGAGATGGTCGATTGGAATATCGAAAAATCCTTGGATTTGTGGTGCGTGTAGGTCAAGTGAAATCACACGGTTTGCACCAGCTGTTTCAATAAGATTAGCAACCAATTTGGCAGTGATTGGTTCACGCGCACGACTCTTTCTGTCTTGGCGTGCATAACCATAGTAAGGCATAACAATATTAATAGTATTCGCTGATGCACGTTTTAAGGCATCAATCATGATGAGTAATTCCATTAAGTTTTCATTTACCGGCTGACTTGTCGGTTGAATTACAAAAACATCGCAACCTCGCACACTTTCTTCAACGTTAACCTGAACCTCTTCATCAGAGAAACGATTAACTGTACACTTCCCAAGTGGAATACCGATGTGCTCAGCGATTTCTGCTGCTAGGGGTTCGTTACCTGTTAATGTAAATAGTTTCATTTTGTTAGAACTTTTGTTTTGATTGCTAGAAGCTAACATTTTGATCCTCCAAGTATTATTTTTTGTAGTAGCCGTCTTTTGTCGTTTGCTTACTTCTTGCGATTGCTAGACTATCATTTGGAACATCGTCTGTAATTGTAGATCCTGCTGCAGTTATAGAACGTTCTCCTACAGAAACCGGTGCAACTAAGTTCGTATTACAGCCAATAAACGCATCATCTCCGACCGTCGTTTTAAATTTGTTTACACCGTCATAGTTTACAGTGATTGCACCACAGCCGATATTTGCACGTTCACCAATTTCAGCATCCCCAATATAGCTTAGATGTGATACTTTAGCGCCGTCTTTTAAGACTGCTTTCTTCACTTCTACAAAGTTTCCAACTTTAACAGTAGACGCAAGTTTGGCCCCTGGACGAAGTTGTGCATACGGACCAACAGTCGTTTGATTACCGACTTCAGCATCTGATACTACTGAGTGTTTAATCTCGACTTCATCACCGATTAAACTATTAGAAATCTCACAGTTTGCAGAAATAATCGTACCTTCACCAATAACAGTGTTTCCTTTAAGTACAGTATTCGGATAAATAATAGTATCCATACCAATCTTAACACTTTCATCGATATATGTGTTTAGAGGATCGATAATTGTAACACCTTTTTCTAAATGTCCTTGGTTAATTCTCAATCTAAGTATTCTGGATGCCTCGGCAAGAAGCATACGATCATCAACACCGATAATTTCTTCATGGTCAGCAGTAACATAAGCACCAACACGTTGACCCTTGCTACTTAAAATACCAATGATATCTGATAGGTAATATTCACCAGCTTCATTATCGTTCGTTACTTTTCTTAAAGACTTAAACAACTCAACATTATTAAATAATGCAACACCAGCTGAAACTTCTTTTATATCTTTTTGTTCTTCTCTTAGTTCAGCTGCTTCTAAAATTTCTTTTACTGTGCCGTTTTCCTTACGAATGACACGTCCAAAACTTCCAGGATTTTCTGTATAAGCAGATAAAATTGTCGCTTTAAAACCAGTTTGTTCATGCTCACCTTGTAACATCGAGAGCGTGTTAGGACTAATTAATGGCGTATCGCCACATACAACGAGGGTCTCACCTTCTTGGTTTTGGAGCTCACTCTCTAACTGTTTAACAGCATCTGCTGTACCGAGCTGTTCTTTTTGTTCAACCGTTTTAATGTCTTCTGGTAAGATTGCTTTAACCGCTTCTGAATCATTACCTAAAACAACGTAAATCTCTGAAACACCTGCATCTTTCACACTATTGATCACTCTAGTAATCATTGGAATTCCACAAACTTCGTGTAATACTTTCGGTTGTTTTGAATTCATTCGCTTGCCTGTGCCAGCAGCAGTGATTATCGCTCTAACTTGCATAATTAACCCCCATTTAAATACGATGTTTTAATTATATTTCAGACTGTCACATCTTTCAAGACAGAGCTTAGGCCGGACACTAATGGCCCGGCCTAAAATCCAATTATTATTATCTTTCTTCGTCAGCTGTATCTTCAGTGACTTCAGGGCTATTTTCATCATTAACCCTTTCGTTTAAACTCTCGTCAGATTCTTCTGATGCTGTTGATTCAAGCGTACTATCTTCGTCTTCTGCTGGATCAGATTCCACTGTTGGTTCAACAGCCTCGTTTGAATCCTCAGACGCTGGATCTTCAGTTTCTTCATAGACACGCATCACTTCTTCTTGTACATGCTGACGCATCTCTGTGTTGATTGGGTGAGCAATGTCTCTAAATTCGCCGTCCGGAGTACGTTTACTCGGCATAGCGACAAACAGTCCATTATTACCATCGATGACGCGTAAGTCATGTACGACAAATGCCTCATCAAATGTCACAGATACTAACGCTTTCATTCTAGTATCTTGATTATTGACTTTTCGTAATCTTACATCTGTTATTTTCATGTGTTTGTCCTCCATAGATTTGTGTTTTAGATCCTCTGTGTAAAACGCTTATCTAACTAAGAACCCACTAAAATAACCAGTTATTCAAATGATGCGACGACTTCAATTTCTACTTTCGCATCTAATGGGAGCCGGCTAACTTCTACACATGATCTTGCTGGTAGTTTACCCGTAAAGTACGTCCCATAAACTTCATTAATTAACGCGAAATCGTTCATATCAGTAATAAAAATAGTAGTTTTAACCACATTTTCGTATGATAATTCAGCCGCTTCAAGGACGCCACCAACATTATCTAAGACTTGCTTCGTTTGCTCTTTGACGTCTTCAGACACAATCTTCCCCTCAAGTGTTAGTGGTACTTGTCCAGATGAGTAGAATAAGTTGCCTGTTTTGACACCGTGGCTGTATGGTCCAACGGCTGCTGGTGCTTTATTTGAATTGATTGGTTCCATGAATATCGACCTCCTAGTTTATCTATCTTTAATGTAATCTAAACAGTTGCCTTCTTCAACTACAAACGACTCGTTGTATTCATCAATTTCCGACACTTTAAGTAAGGAAGTATAGTCCTTGAAACGACGATTCGCAACTTGCTTTGCTTCAACAAGTACACTCACACCAGCAACCGTGGCATTGAACTCCTCCATGAGATTCGTAACGCCTGTGATCGATCCGCCAGCTCTAAGAAAGTCATCGACAACAAGTACATTTGATCCTTCTTTAAGAGTGCGTTTTGATAAGACCATCGTTTCAATCTTACGTGTCGAACCTGATACATAGTTAATTGAGACTGTTGACCCTTCTGTAACTTTGTTATCCTTTCTAATCACAGCAACAGGTACATTCAATTTACGTGCAACTGCATTAGCCAAGGAGATACCTTTAGTCGCTATCGTTACAACTGCATCGATTTCAACATCACCATACATCGTGGCTATTAAATCCCCGAAATCGTTCATCATCTTAGGATCTCCCATGATGTCCGACATGTATAAATAACCACCTGGTAAAAGCCTTTCACTTTCCTCTAATTCTTTTTTGAAGTATTTTATAATCTCTTCAGCACGTTCCAGACTAATTTTAGGGATAAACATTGCACCCCCATTTGCTCCAGCTGTGGTTTTTAAGACACCGAGCCCCTCTGAATCCATTACATCCTTAATTATTCTTATGTCCTCACTAATTGATGATTTCGCTTGGCTGAACTTCTCTACGTATGTTGTGAGTGGAATTAATTGGTTCGGATGTGAAACTAAATGCTGGGTCATATAGACCAATCGTTCACTGCGTTTAAATTTCATAACTTAACTCCTAATCCGTATTATTGACAACAATTCTAACATATATGTTCGGTTTTTAATACTTAGCCGAGTAATCTTATTCTATAAACTTCAGAACAGCATCCTTTAATCGCATTATATACGTGATTCGCTTGTCTTTCTTTTTTACATATTCCGAATACCGTCGGTCCACTACCACTCATCATCGCTCCATCAGCACCAGAATCTCTCATATTTTCTACAAGCTTTTTGACCTCTGGATACTTTTTGACCGTCACTTCTTCTAAATCATTTTTCAAGAGTCGAATAATTGAATCATAGTTTCCATCGATGATAGCTCTTTTCATTTCATTTGATGCTGGTTTGTTTTTACCAGGTTTTAAGGCTGAGTATATTGTTTTCGTCGACACGCTAATTTTGGGCTTGGCTAAAACAACCCATCCATGTGGTGGACTCGGTAGTCGCTCAATCATCTCACCGCGCCCTGTTGCAAGTGCCGTGCCACCATATACGCAAAATGGGATATCTGAGCCGAGCTCGGCTGACAATTCAGCAAGCTCGTCTAGTTCGATGCCGAGCTCATATATAGCATTTATACCACGGAAGGTCGCTGCCGCATCCGCTGAGCCACCAGCTAAACCAGCAGCAATTGGAATGTGTTTATCAATGTGAATCGTAACACCCGTACTTATGTTATAGCGCTTCATCATCAGCTCTGCGGCCTGATATGCTAAATTTCTTCTATTAGTCGGCACAAATTGATTGTCAGTTTCTATGACTATCTTCTTGTCTGTCCTTTTTTCAAAGGACAAATGGTCATTTAAATCCACTGTTGTCATAACCATACTGACCTCGTGATAGCCGTCGTTACGTTTAAAGAGCGTATCCAGTGTTAAGTTTATTTTGGCTGGTGCTGTTTCATAGTGCATAGTTCCATGTCCTTTGTTAATTTTTTAATCGAGTTGATATATGCGTTATTTTATCATATTTCTAAGGCTCTAAGTTGGGAAATTAAAACAACCCACACCAGAAACGGTACGGGTTATTTAGAATTATATTAGTTATTAATTAATCATCTGATTTTCTTACTTTGAAGCCCCATAGTGTCACTACGAAACTGACTGCGACCCAAGCGGCAAGGATAATGAACTCTTTAATTCCGCCTTCACCGTTCAAAATGAAGATATGCTGGTATAGGGGGAAGTATTCGGCAATTTTTATAGCGATACTGTCTGGGTCCGTCACCAGTAGTTCGATATAGGGTGTAAAACCAAAGATGAACATGATTGGTATGAGGTACACTGATGTTGTGGCAACTGATTTCACAATCAGCCCAATCCCGATACCTAGGTTGATAAAGAACACACCGAGTAATATTAGGCTCACAATATTTTCCCCTGTCCAATAATCTGTTGGACCAATTACAAATATAGAGGCAACCAAGGAAATAATCGTCATCAATCCGATAACCATGCTCTTACCTACGATAATGTCCATAAAGGTAGCTGGTGATTGTAAAAGACCTCTTAAGGTGTCTTTTTCATTTTCTTCTGCAATCATCGTCATGATTGCACTGAAAGTCACTGCTGAAAATACGACTCCTGCGATGAGCGCTAGGGTTTCAGCAGGTAGTCCGCCTGTCGCGTCGCCTAGGTTAGTAAATAGAAAAGCTAAGATAATCGGAATTAGCACCGAAGTAAACAACATCATATTCTTCATAAACTCTTTAAGGTCTTTTTCAAAAATCGCCATTATTCTAGTGATATTCATATTAATACAACTCCTTACCTGTTACTTTTTTGAACACTTCACCGAGGGTTGGGAAATCCGTTCTGACATCCACTGCAGCCTCATCAAGTAATACTGATTTTAAGAGGGCTTCGTTGTCCGCTGACTTATCAATCGTTTTTTGTGATCCGTCGTTATACGTGACATGAACGACATTACGCTTGTACTTATGTCTGAGCTCACTTGGTGAACCGTAATCTTGGATGACACCTTGATATAAAAAGGCAACATTGTCACAAAGTCTCGTTGCCTCATCCATATTATGTGTTGTGAGTAAGACTGTTGTGCCTTCATCTCTTAAAGCTTCTAACATCTCATGAATCTTTTCTGCCGTTGTTGGATCTAGTGCTGAAGTTGGTTCATCTAAGAATAGAATATCCGGCTTATGAATCACTGCCTTACATAGAAGAATTCTTTGCTTCATACCTTTAGATAATTTCGATACAGTTTTATCGATTTCATCTGCTAGGCCAACATCTTTTAGGACGCTTTCAACGGAACCCTTTGGTGCGCCGTATAATTTTCTAAATAGTTCTAAATTGTCTTTAACAGTTAATCTCTCATATAAGGAGCTCTTATCCGATAAAATCCCTAACTTACTTACATAATCGTTCTTGCCAAATTGTTCGTGATTAAAGCCATTCACAATTACCGTTCCACCATTAGGTTCAAATTCTCCCGTTAGTACTTTAATTGTTGTTGTTTTACCAGAACCACTTGGACCTAATAGACCAAATATTTGCCCTTTCTGCATTTCAAATGAAACACCTTTTAAGGCACGCTCACTGCCAAAATTCTTCTCTAAGTCATTTACTTTAATAATGCTCATGCTAATACCTCCAATTTCGTTTTCTTGTTCGTAATTCAAGCTTAAAAGAAATACAAAAAAGCCGCGATAAGATCGCGGCGAATTGTAGCTATTTCATTTTAAGTTGTGGTATTCAAGTGTTGTATTGTTATGAATTTTTACTAAGTTGTACCAAAAATAAGCTCAACTGTACTCAAATTTTTTCATCTATTTCTAAACTTCTATAGACAAGGAACCCTATTATACCAAGCCATACCAACAAAATAACGATAGGCATTACACTAGCGTTATTTTGTAATGCCATCAATTGGTAAACAGGTGTGATGTCTGCCAAAAACCTAATAAACGACACATTTGTGAGCCCCATGCTCTCAACTATGGGTGTCATACCGAGTAAGAACAAGATAATGACACCTGCAACTGCTGATGTTGTTTCTAGTTTTGTGCGAATACCAAATAGTATACCCAGTCCTAAAAATACTAGCATTGCTAGGAACAAGCCAAACGACAAACTGAGTGACAACATGTCTATACGATCAATAATCACAAGTGAGACAATGATTAACAGGGCTGACATTATGATTACAAGCGCACTTCTTCCAATGATCATTAAACAAAGATCCTTTTTATCTTTGACCACCATACGAATCATACCGTGCTCTATTTCATCTGCAAATAACATAAGTGGCACATTCGTTGTGACTGCAGCTAACACCGTTCCAATAATTATAAAGACCATGATATTTGGTATCGTTTCACCAGCATCTTGTCCAATCATACGGTAGATAAGTGCCATGCCTAATGGCATTAAAAATAGTATAAATACAGAATAATTTGCAAGGTACTCTTTAAAATCACGGTATATTGTTGCATAAATTTTGTGCATTTTAATAAGCCACCCTACCTATAATGTAATGAGACGCTCTTGAATTTCATTATGCTTCGTTCTTGATAAAGGAATTTTAGATTTTTCATGGTTATCGATAATCACAGAGTACGCATTCTTAGACCATGTAATTATCTCCTTCACCTTATGTAAGTTGACGATGTAGGAACGATGACATCGATAAAAACCGTGACTGCTCAACTCATCCTCTGCATTTTGTAAGGTTGTTTCCATCATAAATTTCTCACCATCTAGATTTATATAGACCTTACCATCCTGACTCTCTAAAAATTCAATATCACTAATGTCCACAAAAATCGTCTTATCATTTGCTTTGACTTTAATTTTTGTATTTTGCACTTCTTTATCATCAACTGTATTTTCTGACGTTTCTACAATTTTCAATCCATCCTCATTAATCTTCATAACGTCTGATTGTAATACAAAGGCATCTTCTAAACGAGAGGTTACCACAAGCAGTGACTTATTTTGGTCTATAAGTTGTTCCTTCATCTTATGAAAGAGATGAATATTATCGTTAATCGTATGTAAAAAAGGGTCAATAAACACAATGTGCTGTTCATCCGTTAACAGAGCTTGTATATAATTAAGCTTTTGTATCTCGTTTTTATTTTGTTTTGATAGTTTCTCATCAGGCGTTTCAATTCTAAATTGTTGAATTAAATCATCAACTTTTAGTGGACTATTATACCATTTTTTAAAGTAATGAATATGAGCTTTGAAAGTGATACGTTTATAAACAGGGATATCATTAGTAAACACATTGGCATCCGAATCCCTAACAACTTTCGATAGCCTCTCAAAATAATCGTAGGGCATCTGTACTGCATAAGTTTTGCCGCTCACTAGTTGAATCTTATCATTTGTTGGTTTGCCAATCACAGTACCAATCTCTAAGTCCATTAAATAACCCTCCAAGCTAATTAATCTATTTAAATTTATCATGTAAACGTAATCATTACAATTTCATTGAATAATTGAGCTAAAAGACTTTATTTCTCTTTCGAAATAATGTATATTATTAATCAGTTACAAAATGTAACTCAATATTAATTACACACCTCGGAGGTATTTTAAATGACTAAAATTGGTATTGTAACTGGAAGTGTACGTGAAGGACGCGTCAACTTACAAGTTGCAGAATGGGTAAAAGAACAAGCAGATAAATTAAATCTAGATGCAGAATTCGAAATCGTAGACATCAAAGATTACGAGCTTCCACTTTTCAACGAAGCTATGCCACCAGCAATGGCTAATAAACAATACACAAGTGAAGACATCAACCGTTGGTCACAAAAAATTGACTCTTTAGACGGATTCATCTTCATCACACCTGAATACAACAAAGCTACTTCAACTGTACTTAAGAGTCAAATTGACTACTTAGGACCTGAATTTGGTAACAAAGCTGCTGGTATCGTAGGTTACGGTTCAACACTTGGTGTTGCTGCTACACAATCTCTACGTCAAATCCTAGCAAACTTCAACGTTGCTACAGTTGGACCATTCGGCGCATTCAGCCTATTCACTGACTTCGAAAACATGTCAACTTTCAAGCCAGCTGAAGTACACACTGCAACAATCGAAGCAGTAATTGCAACTACAGCTAACTGGGCTAAAGCTCTAAAAACAATTAGATAAGTCAAAGCTTTATATACATTAAAACGCGTACACTTTATTGGTGTACGCGTTTTTTTATCTTACACTATCCCTGTACTATGTTCTTCATATTTACTCAACACATGTCGCTGGGCTTCTCTTTCATTAAAAGTCGCTTCAATCAAACGATCAATTCGGTAGTGAATATCGTCACTTTCTACACCTGTAGAACCAAAGTCAGAATCTATAGCATAAACATAACCTTGTACAATATTTGCCTTCATATAAGCTAAAATAGGCTTAAGTTGTTGCTCAGCAACTAAGTAATGTCTCTGAGATCCTGCTGTAATTACCATACCTACAGTCTTATTACGGAATCCATCTGGTGGAAGAAGATCGAATAAGTTTTTTAAAGGTGCGGGTATCGAAGCTTGGAAGATTGGTGTCCCTATAAAGACCACATCCGCTTCCATTATTTGTTTTAAAGCACTGGATGTTGAATCATCATAATCTAAATAATTCCTGCCATCACTATAGGGCATATCATAGTCTTTTAAGTCTATATAAGAAATTTCATAATCACTGTACTTCTCATCAATTTTTTCCTTAATTTCAGTTGTAATCTTTCGTGTTTTACTGCCTACAACTGAACCACTCACTATGGCCACTTTCATTTATAGCCCTCCTTAGACATTCATTTATACCTATCATATATAATTCAGACTAATTCAGTCAGTTATTTAGCTCATAAATTAAAAAAACCATCCTAAAGGATGGTTTGTCATATGTTATTGAATAAGAAATTCTTCTGTAAAATCGTCATTATAGAATGTTACTTCTACATTTGATGTTAGAACGTCGGTGTATGTATATGATACACGTTCGAAATTGTGCTCGTCTTGATCTAGTTCAACTACGAAAATCGATGGATATGTTTCTCTTAAAATACCTTTTCTTTCAATCAACTTCTTGCGTCCTCCGTTTGCACGAAGCACACATGGATTTCCTAACTGACAATCAAGAATCTTTTTGATGTCGATTAATGTTTTTGGCATTATACCCCACCTCACTAGATTCATTATATCAAGTTTACATAATTTTGTCAAAAATTAGCCAATAACTGTGCAAATTACACAATTTCCAAGTCACTTTTCTTGAAAGCTTCATAAATTTTTTGATAATCTTCTAAGTTTAAACTTTCCCCTCTGCGATTTGCTTCTATACCTGCATCCTCAAATAGTTGCCTAATCTCATCTTTTTTCTTTTTCCCGTCTAAAAATAGACTTTGATAATTATTTAATATCGTTTTTCTACGATGTAAAAAGGCCCCTCTTGTTAATTTAAAGAATGTTGATTCATCATCAACCTGAACCTTTTTCTCTCTTCTCGTTTTCAATTCTACGATGATTGAATCCACATTAGGTGGTGGCATGAATACAGTTTTTGGTACATTTTGTACTGTCTTCGCTTCAGTGTAATAATCAATCGCAATCGATAAAGACCCGTATGCTTTCGTATTTGCTACTGCACTAATTCGTTCTCCAACTTCTTTTTGCATCATGACATAGTAGCGAGATATTGGGAGATTACCAGTTAAGAAATTCATCAATATCGGTGTTGTAATGTAGTAAGGAAGATTTGCCACAACAACGATTTCATCACAGTCTGACAGATGTGTTTCAATACTATTTGGTACATCTGCTTCTAATATATCTTCATTGATTACTGTCACATTATCATATTCACTTAAAGTATCATCTAAAACTGGAATTAAACGTTGGTCAATTTCAAAAGCGAGTACTTTTTTAGCATGAATCGCCAAATGTTCAGTCAAAGAACCAATCCCAGGACCAACTTCAATGACACCAGTATTTTTATCGATATTTGCTTTATGGATAACTTCCCTAATGACATTTGAATCAATTAAAAAATTCTGTCCAAGACTCTTTTTAAATGTAAAACCATGCTTTGCTAAAATTTCTTTTGTCCGACCTGCACTTGCGATATATTTCATATTTAACTCCTCTTATCTTCAGCTAATATCTCAGCTATTTTTTCACGTGTTATGCCATAACGATTGAGTTTATTTCGAAGTGCGGATGCATTTGCATATCCAATATTTAAACGATCTGTTAGGTACGCTCTACGCGCTTTGGATTCCCTGTCACCAGACAAACCAAAATCCTGCATATCTTTAATACTAATCACTTCTGTATCTATTTCAACACTCGTCACAGAATGCTTAAGGGCCTGTCTGATATCTTCTATTGAAGCATGTTCAACGCCTAAACTCTGCCCCACTTTACCTTTTGCCTTTCTTTTTGGCAAAAATGCTTCCTTTATATTTGGAAATCGCGCTATTATTGTATTTCTAATTTTATGTCCTGGAAAATCAGGGTCAGTAAATATAATGGCTCCTCTCGTATTGAGGGCGACTTCTATTTCTCTTAATGTTCTTTCGTTAATCGCTGAGCCATTCGTTTCAATCGTTTGGCAAATGACAGATTCTTTTAAACGCCTCGTGTCATCTCTACCTTCAACGATTACAACTTCTTTTATGATGGGTTTATCCATAAGTTCACCTCTATATCCGCTTAGTATCATACCATAATTTAATATAAAAAATATCAGTGTTTTACCTTGACTGTGCAAAGTAAAACACTGATTTTTATAAATTGAACAGACGTTCAGCATTTTCAGTTGTTGCTTGACCTAGAGCTTCATATGAAATGTTGCGAAGTTCCGCAATTTTCTCTGCCACTAATTTAACATGTGCAGGTTCATTTCTTTTCCCTCTATATGGATGAGGTGTTAAATACGGGGCATCCGTTTCAACAAGTAAACGATCTAATGGAACATGAACTGCAATATCCTTAGGTAGCTGTGCATTTTTAAAAGTCACAGGACCACCTAAAGAAACATAGAAATTCATTGCGATAATCTCATCTGCAGTACGTTCATCTGCAGAAAAAGCATGCATAATACCACCGACTTCATGTGCATCCTCTTCTTTTAAGATTTCTACACAATCAGCAGTTGACTCTCTATTATGAATGATAATAGGTAAATTCACCCGTTTAGCTAAGGCAATTTGTTTTCTAAACAATTCTTTTTGTACGTCTTTAGGTGACTTATCCCAATGATAATCAAGACCAGTTTCACCGATACCGACAATTTTCTCATGCTTAGACAATTCCTCGATCCACTTGAGGTCATCATCCGTACAATCGATTGCATCCACAGGATGCCAGCCAATGACACCGTATATATCATCATACTCATCAATCATTTCCATAGTACGCTCGATGGATTCACGGTCACAGCCAACAACCACCATCTTTTCAATACCATTGTCTCTTGCTCTGTCGATGACTGCTTCTAAGTCTTCATTATATTGTTCTGCATTTAAGTGGACATGTGTATCGATTAACACAAAATCACTCCCGTATTATTTTACAACGCTACCATTCTCAATACCATCTGGTACGTCAATTAGTGTCAGGCGATTTCCTTTTTCTGCTGTTAAAATCATGCCTTCAGATTTTTCACCACGAAGTTTTACAGGTTGTAGGTTAGTTACAACAAGTACCTTCTTACCAATGATATCTCCTGGCTCGTAATGTTCATGGATACCTGAAACTATCTGACGTTCTTCATTACCTAAATCGACTTGTATTTTAAGTAATTTATCCGCTTTTTTAACAGCTTGTGCTCCAACAATAGTGGCAACTTTAATTTCTACTTTGTTAAAGTCATCAATTGTTATCGTGTCGTTCTCAGCATCATCAGCTTCTTCTACAGGTGTTGAAGGTTTCATTTGATCCTTAATATGTTGAACCTCTTCTTCGACATCGAGTCTAGGATAGATTGGGTTCGGTTTCGATAAAGCTCCGGCGGGCTTAATGACACCGTAAGTTAAAGTAGAATCATAAGTCTGTTGATCTTCATCAAAAATATTTAATTGCTTAAATATTTCTTTAGGCCCGTGAGGTAGATATGGTTTTAATAGAACCGCTGCAATACGGATATTCTCCGCTAAGTGCACCATAACATTACCAAGCTCATCTTTCTTCGATTCATCTTTCGCTAAGACCCATGGAGTTGTTTCATCGATATATTTATTTGAGCGGCTAATAATCGTCCATACTGCTCTTAATGCAGTATTGAACTTCATATTTTCCATTGCTATTTCATATTCGCTGATGTTTTCAGCTACAACAGCTTCAAGGTTTTTATCGATATCATTATGCGCACCTGTATAGCTAGGTAACTCTCCATCAAAGTACTTATTAATCATTGAAATCGTACGGTTGACGAGGTTACCGAGATCGTTTGCTAAATCAAAGTTTGTTCTTTCGATAAATGACTCGGGTGTAAATACACCATCGGAACCGAAAGGTACTTCACGCATTAAGTAATATCTCAGTGAATCAAGACCATATCTTTCAACGATTTGGTCAGGGTAAATTACGTTACCTTTAGATTTAGACATCTTACCATCTTTCATGAGTAACCAACCGTGACCGAGTAACTTTTTAGGCAATGGTAAATCTAGTGCCATTAACATAATTGGCCAATAGATTGAGTGGAAACGTACAATTTCCTTACCGATCATGTGCACATCTGCAGGCCAATATTTTTTAAATAGTTCATCATCATCTGATGCATAGCCGAGTGCTGTAATGTAGTTTGCTAATGCATCAATCCAAACATAGACCACGTGTTTCGGGTCAGATTTTACTGGTACACCCCAAGAAAATGTCGTTCTAGAAACAGCCAGGTCTTCTAAGCCAGGTTTAATGAAGTTATTCAGCATTTCATTCTTACGTGTTTCCGGTTGAATAAAGTCAGGATGATCTTCATAGTATTGAACCAGACGATCCGCATATTTACTCATTCTAAAGAAATAGCTTTCCTCTTTTACGAGTTCAACATCGTGTCCACTTGGTGCGCGGCCACCAATCATATTGCCCTCATCATCCCGGTACACTTCTTCCAACTGAGTTTCAGTAAAGAATTCTTCATCTTGTACTGAATACCAACCTTCATATTCACCTAGATAGATATCGCCTTGTTCAAGTAAACGTTCAAAGATATATTGAACTGCTTTTTTATGCTTTTCACTTGTCGTACGTATAAATTGATCATAGGTGATATCTAACATCTGCCATAAGTCTTTCATGGATTTTGCCATATCATCAACATAATTCTGAGGTGATATACCCATGTCTTCTGCTTTTTGCTCAATTTTTTGCCCGTGCTCATCCGCACCGGTTAAATAATAAACATCATACCCACGCATTCGTTTATACCTAGCCATTACGTCACATGCTATCGTAGTATAAGCATTACCGATATGGAGCTTTCCACTCGGATAATAAATTGGCGTCGTGATATAAAATGTTGGTTTTGTCATGGAAAATCCTCCTATAATATACTAATCTACTATATCTAAAATATGTATTTTTTTCAATTACAAGCAGTTTTTAATAGTTTTTAAATTCATTATGTGCTATAGTCATGAATATCCATTTACCATGGATAATTAAGTCATGAATATACAATTATTTTTATTCAATTGACATTTACAATATCCACTCATTATCTTTATGTTTGGGTAGTAATGTAGGAGGAATTCTTAATGAAATCTACAGGAATTGTGCGTAAGGTCGATGAACTTGGACGCATCGTCATTCCTATCGAACTACGCCGCGTACTCGATATAGAAGTTAAAGATGCACTTGAGATCTTTACGGATGACGACAAAATCATCTTGAAAAAATACCACCCACGTATGACTTGTGCAGTAACTGGCGATGTATCAGACGATAATCTATCTCTTGCTGATGGCAAAATCGTTTTGAGTCCTGAAGGCGCAGAACTATTAATTAATGAAATTCAAAGAAAACTCGATAATAAATAATATGTGAGTTAGCCATGAAGATGCTTCATGGCTTTTTTATTTGTGAAACTCGTCATATACATCTTGTTTCTTCATGCCTCTTAGTTCTGAAACAAGTTTAATCGCATCTTTAGGTTTCATTCCTTCATTGACAAGTTCAGAAACATGATCCTTAGCAGTCCCTGTAAAATTGACTGTTTCCTCTTCATAACCTTCAATTACAACAACAAATTCACCTTTTAATGGAATTTCTTTATCCATCATATATAAAAGTTCATTTGCAGTTTTTCTTTCATGTTGCTCAAACTTCTTAGTAATTTCTCTGGAAATAGAAACTAGTCGTTTGGGATCAAACTTTGCCAAGTCTTTTAACAACTGTTTCATTCGGTGTGGAGATTCATATATCACAGCTGTCTTTCGATGGTGCAGAATTTCTGTCAGTTTTTCTTGCCTCTTCTGATTGCTTTTTGGTAGAAAACCAAAATATGTGAATTCATAAGAAGGAATCCCACTTGCAACAAGCCCCATTGTAAAAGCAGATGCCGCTGGAATCACCGTATAGTCTAATGACTCATCCTGTAGGCGACTAACAAGTTCAAAGCCTGGGTCTGAAATTACTGGCATACCTGCATCAGTAACCAAAGCAAACGACTTACCCGATTTAAGTTCTTCAATAATCTCTTCAGTTGCTGTCTCTTTATTAAAGTCATGATAGCTTCTAAGCGGTGTGGTAATTTCAAAATGATTGGTTAGTTTCCTCGTGATTCTTGTGTCTTCACAGAGTATTTCATCAACTGCTGATAAAGTACTTACCGCTCGATACGATATATCATCTAGATTGCCAATTGGTGTGCCAGTTATATACAACATATTCAGCCCTCCATCAAAGCTTTCTTTTCTACTTTCGATAATTGCTTTATTGCGTACTCTCTTTTTAAAGCCTCACTTTTTGTATGATACATCTCCACGTACCTTAAGATTACAGGTAACCGTCCGCGTGTATACTTTGCACCTAGTCCTTTATTATGTATGTCCACTCTATGCTCTATATCAGTGGTATAACCTGTATAAAGCGTATCGTCATTACATTGTAGAATATAGACATAATATACCTTATCAGTCATTGCCGTAATAGACCTCCAACATTTCAGGAGAGTATGTCCCGACTGTGTCATAGATATAAAAAGACTTGAGTACATCAACGTAAGCATTAGAGTTAAATATTGCCTCTATCACTATAAACATCGCTTCTTTTGACTGTGGATCATTATAAACATAACGCGCACGTCTCACCCTAAAACCACTATTGTGAAGTAATGCAAATACTTCTGCACTTCTTTCAGCTCGATGCACCATATAAAGCCGACCTTTGTTTGTAATCAAGTAGCGGCATGCTTCAACAATACCTTTTAAATCGATGTGAATCTCATGTCTAGCAGTACGTTCAGCATCTCCAATTTTTACAGGCTGGTTGTTTGTAAAATACGGAGGATTGACTGTGATCACATCATAAGTAGAATGATTAAACTTCGATTTTATATCTTTAATATCCAAATTATATACTGAAATCTGACCAGTTTTTCCATTCATTTCTACACTACGTTCAGCCATATCACATAGACGTTCTTGGATTTCAACAGCATCAATTTTTTTATCCGTACGATAACTTATAAGTAATGGAATGATGCCATTACCACTACAGAGATCCATGATATTTCTATCCCGTTTTCTTAATTTTACAAAGTCACCGAGTAATAATGCATCGACTGAGAATGAAAATGTTTCGCTACTTTGAATAATTTTCATTTGTTCTCTGTATAGTTCATCGATTCTCTCACTTGGTTTTAACATCGTTTCACCTCAAAAAGAAAAGCAGCCAACAGCTGCTTAACCTTGTCTTTCATTAAAAAATGATTGGCAGAAGAGGCAATCGTCACCATGTCTATGCGTACCAAAGTGAATACTACATACATGAAACCCTTCATCATATAGACTTTTTAAAGAATTCTCTTTAAATGGAACGTCTTTTTCTTCTTTCTCATTTAATAATTGTTCATAGTTCTCTTTTTCTATCTCTAAACTGACGTTTTCTTCGACCAGTTTAACAGTCAATTCTTTTAAAGTTTGCATCTCTTCATTCATAACATGCAAATTTCGTTCAAGCTGTTGAATGTGAAGGAACAATTGTTCACGGTCCATCAATTCACAACCTCCAGCTTATCAATATCTTCTTCACCATATTCTTCAATATAGTCATCAGAACCCTTTACTCTAACAGCTAGGTCTAAAATATTAATACCAATAACTTTACCGATACCAGCAGGTGTTTTTACTTTCTCGCCTACATCAGGTAACTTCACTCTGGCTTCTTCATAGTACTCATCTTCATAATTGAGACAACACATTAAACGACCACATGCACCGGAGATCTTACTTGGAGACAGTGATAAGTCCTGATTCTTCGCCATTTGAATACTCACGGGCACAAAGTCACCGAGGAATGTAGAACAGCAGTGTGCACGTCCACATGGGCCTATACCACCTAAGTATTTCGCTTCATCACGTACACCAATTTGTCTGAGTTCAATTCGTGTTTTGAATTTTGTCGCTAATATTCTTACCAAATTTCTAAAGTCCACGCGCTCATCAGAAGTAAAATTAAAGATTAACTTTTTCAAATCGAGTGTGTATTTAGCATTGACGAGATTCATTTCAAGCTTTTCTTGTTTGACAGCATCCTTACAAAAATCAAGCGCTTCAGATGCTATTTCATCATTAACTTTGAATTTAATCAAGTCTTCTTCCGTTGCTAAACGTAGATATTTACCGTCCGGCTCAACGATATTATCTTTTGGAATTTCATAAGTCCCTTTAACTACACTAAGTAGCTCAAGACCTCTTTTTGTTTCTGCAACGATATAATCGTGTCGCTCTATAGAATCATCACTACATGTGATGTAGAGATTGTCATAATAATCAAGTTGCGTCACCTTGATGATTTTAAACATAGTCCATCAACCTTTCGCACCTATGACCATACCTTCAAAAACAAGCATTGGATTGACGTTAAACGTTAACAATCGGTTTGCTTCTTGAATTTCTTCAAGTATTCGAGTTAATTTAGCCGGGTGAACATCATTACCTTCAGGCATATGGGTTTCAAATGGCTTAAAATCCTCTAATCCGATAGCATGGTGTAACGTTTGTCGTACAAATCCACTAATTAGCGCCAAGAGCATGACCTGATCCCTTCGATCATCACATAAATCAAGCATTCGCTTCATATCGATTAAAGTAAGTGGATGGTCATGGATCCAACGATTCGAGAAATTGATGACTTCATTTCTAATAGTAGAAAACTTATCATCTAGTTCCTGAACATGAGTTGCATTTAAAGAGAGGACATTGACAGTCGTTCTTTCTGCTTCTGACAATTGGGGTAATGCATTAATACGATCCTCATCTTCACCTTGGATTGCGATATGTTGACTTCTCGAATGTATCGTTGGCAAAATGCCGCTTTTGTTAATTGTAAGTAGTATGGCAATGGTTTTTTCAGGTGGTTCTTCTAGAAATTTTAATACGCTATTTTCCGCTTGAGGTGTTAATTTCTCAAACTGCTCTATAATATAAACTTTATAGTCAGATTCGATTGGTTTTTGATTCATCCTGTGAACCAATTCTTCAATCTGTTCTTTTTTAATCGATGTTTCTTTAGTGGATAAATAGTACAAATCCGGATGATTACCTGATTCTACCAACATTTGGTTTCTCTCAGTATCCCCAAAAATATGCATTGCAAAAAACTTACTATACTTAGACAAGGTTTCTATGGTGTCACCTTCAAACATATAAGTATGGCTCAGCTTTTTGTTATCAATAATTTTTAACAGTTGTTCTTTTACTATTCTGTTGTTCATTCTAGAATCTTTCGAATTGTTCGATTGGTAAGACGAATACTGTTGCGCCGCCTACTTCTACCTCAACTGGGTAAGGAATGTAAGAGTCAGCGTTACCACCCATAGGTGTAACTGGAGCAACTGTTTGCTCTCTGTTACCACATGTGTCATCAATTAATTTCAACAACTCATCGACACGTGCATCTTCTACCCCACATAGGAAAGTTGTATTCCCAGCACGTAAGAAGCCACCTGTAGATGCAAGTTTTGTATTACGGAAATCATTCTTAGTTAATTTATCATTTAATCTTTGGCTATCGTGGTCTTGTACAATCGCAATTACCATTTTCATAAATATTCACCCCTAAAATTTATATATTCTTCAATTATAGTTAAAGTATCGCTGACTACCTTCTCGACTGACTGTGATGCATCGACAACTTTAATCCTTTCAGGGTAAAGCATCGATAACTCATTATAACCCGAGACAACTTTTTTGTGAAAGTCTATAGTCTCTTGATCTAAACGATTATTTTCACGTCTATTGTCACTAATCCGCCTAAGACCAACCTCTGGTGCCAATTTTAAATAGATTGTTAAATCCGGCATATGATTGTCGATTGCAAATTGATTTATTGACATCACTTCATCAAAACCAATTTCTCTCGCCATGCCTTGATAGGCAAGTGAACTATCTACAAAACGGTCACAGAGCACAATTTTTTTTTCGTTTAATGCAGGGATGACTCGTTCCACTAAATGCTGACGTCTAGACGCAGCAAACAAAAGCGCTTCAGTTCGCCCATCCATAACGTTTCCCTCATCTAACAGAAGGTCACGAATTTTTTCACTAATCGCAATACCGCCAGGTTCTCTCGTTGTAATTACTGGACAAGTTTTCGATAAGGCCTCATGGACGTGTTTAATCACTGTGGACTTACCAGAACCTTCAGGTCCCTCAAAAGTAATGAAGTAACTCATAATCTGCCTCATTCATAAGTAATAATTAATATTGTTATCTATACCCTCTATTTTAACATGATTAAACAGATATTGTTTGACAGTTTTAATGTCATCCTTAGTAAAGACACTTCCTTTTAACACCAAAGGTACACCAGGAGGATAAGGGACTACATTTTCTATGCATGTCTTATCTATAAGAAAGTTTAAATCAACGTCATTACTATGCTTCTCTTCTACCTTCTCTAGATGTTCTAAACGCTCTAACAACCATTCAAATGGATAACGATCATTTTCGTGCCATAGTGGTAGGCACCACAACACACCTTCATCCGTCATCATTTCACTGTAGATATTTTGAGCGATAAGTTGTGCGTTAAGCTGGTAAGGACCATCCTCACTGTTTAAGAGCAACTTTGCTGGATCATTAACTTCAGTAACACTGATGTTTAAAGCTTTAAGTTTATTAATTAAAGCTTGTCGTTTAACAAAAAAGATTTGATCATCATATGTATTATAAAAATGCTGAGCATATTCGATAGAAGCCAAAACTAAATAGGACGGACTTGATGTTTCAAACTGATTAATATATGAACAAACCTTTTCATAAAGTTCACGTTTTTTCACAAAGATAACAGATGCCATGGTTAAGGCAGGTAGCATTTTATGATAGGATTCAACTACAATATCTGCACCTGTGACATGTGCGCCATCAGGAAAGTGATCCGTTATAGATAAATGTGCACCATGGGCAGCATCTATAAGCACGTAGCCCCCAGTATTTTTAACATGGTTAACGATGGCCTGTAGATTATGAAGAATTCGTCCTTCATATGATGGTGAAGTTAGCACTAATACTTTATCTTTAAATGAAGCATCAAATATTTGGATATCTTCTATATAAGTATAAGAAGATTGGGATAAAGACAGAGCATTATATACAGATTTATGTAACTCACCTAATAGAACAAAACTAAAATCATCACTGAAAGCAAAAATACTACTCAAAATACCATTTGTTGTCCCATTGACCATTGCTTGTGCATAATAACCCGGCGCCTTATTGGCCAAAGACAGATTCAGTTCTTTTAAAACACCGTCAGGAGCATGCAAATTATCTAAACCTAAAATTTCAGTTCGATCAAAGTCTATAGAGACATGCTCTGACAAATAACCGATAGTATCATTCTTATGACCTGGTACATGCATAGATAGGGCATTTGCTTTACTTAAGTCCCTAAGCGTTTCATATAACACCTTACCACCTCATTAATCTGAACATATTATTCCTTATATTATAGTATAAATAGACAAAAAAAAGAGACCTAAAAGGTCTCTAGTATGTAAGCCTGGCAGCGTCCTACTCTCACGGGACGTCAGTCCAACTACCATCGGCGCTG
>NZ_SIRQ01000005.1:0-33893 GCF_011634875.1 Jeotgalicoccus sp. S0W5
GAAATGAAATCTTTTTTCTCTTCACTTTACTTCTATTCGGTTTTCAATGTACATACTTTAATAATAATGGTGGAGACTAGCGGGATCGAACCGCTGACCTCCTGCGTGCAAAGCAGGCGCTCTCCCAGCTGAGCTAAGCCCCCAAAACAAGATTTAATGGTGGGCCTAAGTGGACTCGAACCACCGACCTCACGCTTATCAGGCGTGCGCTCTAACCAGCTGAGCTATAGGCCCATTAAATAGTGTATTGTTTATATTATATTATAACTCCATGAATGTTTCATTTAAAAACATTCAAAACTGAATACAATATGTCTGCCGCTTAATTCCGCTCGTGTGGTTTATTTGTTTCGCACGTCTACGTGCTCAACCGACTGAAGTCACTAATAAAAAGATGTTAGTCAATCAGAGAGATTGACTAACATCTTTTTTGTTATTCGTTAATTATATTTTAAAAGCTCTCTGGTCTATAAAAGTTACGTGATTCTAATGGGAAGATTCTATCTGTAAAACTACCTTTGTCAGCTTTATTGATATGCTTATCCATCATCATAATTCTCGCATCAATATTATCAATGAAATGAAGAATTTCTGCTTCTTTAATCATTGGCATCTTAGGTGATCCGTACTCTAGTTTACCATGATGGCTCAGGATTAAATGTTTTAATAACATCACTTCTTCACCTTCAATATTAAGCTGTTCTGCAATTTTATTTATTTCTTCAACAGCTATGACAATATGACCAATTAAATTACCTTCATTAGTATAAGTTGTTCCAATTGGTCCAGACAATTCTTTAACCTTGCCAATATCATGTAAAATAATACCTGAGAACAATAGGCTTCGGTTTAGTGTCGGGTAAATATCACACAATGAATCAGCGACTCTCAGCATGTAGTAAACATGGTAAGCTAAGCCGGATACGAAATCGTGATGATTACTCATTGCTGCCGGGAACACCGAGAATTCTTTCCTATACTTCGTTAATAACTGACGTGTAATTCTCTGTAGACTACCATTTTCTATTTTCAAGCAGTAATCTAAGATTTTATCGTATAGTTCATCACCATCGATAGGTGCTTTTTCAACGAAATCTTTAGGTTGAAGTCCATCTTCTGGTGTTGCTAGTCGGAAATTTGCAATTTTCATCTGCTTTTTCCCTCTATAATCGATAATATCTCCTTTAACTTTGATTAAAGTTTCTGGTAATAACACTTCAATCTCATCTGGTGTTACATTCCAGTGTTTAGCTTCCACTTCACCTGTTCTATCTTGGAGAATAATCGTCATGTAGGGCTTACCTTGTGTCGTTACACCTTGCTGGGCTCTTTTAATTAAAAAGAATGTATCTACTGAGTCGCCAGCTTTTAACGATGATATATTATTCATTCTTGATCCTCCTATTTATTTTTTTCCTTTAGTCGAATCGTCTGCGCTGACGGGATACTTGTATTTAAATTACAAGTGAAGTATAGCACTTGATCATTCGTTTTTGTTCTGAAGTAATCTAATATCGTCTTCGTTCTCTCACTATCGAAATGTACGAATGCATCATCAATAATAATTGGCAGTTGATAGTAGCCCTTCAAGGCTCTAATAAGACTAAGTCTCAAGCTGATATAAAGCATCTCTTTAGTTGACTGTGACAGTTCCAATGGATGGAATATCTGTCCATTCTTATGTTTTACGAAGATACCTTCTTCATTGTAAATCACATTGATATAACGACCCTTAGTTACAAACTCAAATGTCTCTCTCGCTTCCTCGATAACGATTGGTAGACGTTCATCCTTAATTGCCTTGATATGAGTTTCAATTAAAATCTTAATATACGTTAGTGACATAAACTCCTCAGAAAGGCTTTGTACTACACTTTCTTGCATACCGTATAAATGATTTAGTTCACTGAGTTTACCATCACTTTCAAGGACTTTAATTTCATTATTTAATTCAACTAATGTTTG
Organism: Jeotgalicoccus sp. S0W5; assembly: GCF_011634875.1. NCBI lineage: Bacteria > Bacillati > Bacillota > Bacilli > Caryophanales > Staphylococcaceae > Jeotgalicoccus > Jeotgalicoccus sp. S0W5. Next base: position 1,966 of record NZ_SIRQ01000005.1, read on the forward strand.
TTGTTCACTTTGGATTTGTTCAGAGACAACATCTATCTGCTGATTAATTTCATCTTCATCATTTTTAAGGTCAGCCAAGAGTCGATTAGATAGGTCATTTCTAAGATCATAATCAAAGTGCTCTTCGTCAAGTTTTTCACTAAGCACCTTAAAGCGATTTACATCAGCTGTATATTCTTCATGCTTTCTAGCATAGTAGTAATACTCTTCTTCATCATCCGCTTCAACATAATCTAAGAGTTCATTGAGCTCTCTTTGAGACGTACGATTGCGTTCTTCTAGGACCGAAATTTCGTTCTCAAGTAAGTCTGCCTGCTCTCGTAAACGATAATATTTAGATTCATCGGCACTTAACTTGTTCGCCAGTTGATTTGCTTCATGGAAAACAGCATTTTTAGAATAATGAATGCCTAAATTACTGACTTCTTCACTGACTCTTTGATCAAAATCATTGAGTGCATTGTTAATGTCATTTAACTGATTTTTTTCCTTATCGATTTGACGGCGTTTTTGTTTTATATCTCTAATTGTAAATATCGCATCAACGATATATTTCGCTTCGATATCAGGGTTTACTTTCAAGTCATTTTTAACACTTAAAAGTTGAGTATTTAGGTGATCTTGATTTGCTTCATTAACGGATAAAGTCTCATTTAAATCACCCAGTTTCACTTCAAAAGAACTACGTTTTGCACGTAAAGACTTTAGTTCTTGTCTTAAGTCTTTTGCTTCTTCGATATCAAAAGCAATGTCGTAGTTTTGTTTAAGTGACTCAATGTCTTGTTGCAGGTTCATTACCTCATCTTGATAATCTGTTTTCAAGGTATCTTGTTCCCGGTTATTTGTGATAACAAGTATAAACAAGGCAGCTGCACCTATAGCTAAACTCAAGCCACCATATAAATAACTGTCATTAATAATAAAAGTAACACCGATAATAATCGCGACTAAGCTAATGGCAATTATTAAAGCTGCCTGCCAATTTTTTACGCGGTCTCTTTCCCGCTTTTCACGTTCGTAATCTTTTTCTATCAGTTGATACATGCGTTTTTTCTCAACGAGTTCAAATTCCTTATCTAATAACTCACGTTTTTTTGCCATTCTCTGGTCATCTATTTGAATTGACTCAGATGCTTCAATTTCAGCGTCCAGTTGCTTAATGTCGCCATTTAAATGATCAATTTCTCGGATCAAATACTGTTCTTCAAGCATGATTTCGTCATATTTAGATAAGAGTGATTGTACAGTTTCTCTGACAATATTAGAATCATCCACATCTAAGTGTTCTTCCTGCCAGCCAATGTCCCTTTGATTATTCAGGATACTGTCTTCTAAATTAGAAATTGAATTGGAAAGTCGGACAACTTCTAAGTTTTGTTGTCTGATTTCAGGCTCTTCTTTTTGTAATCGGTCTAAATATTCCATTACCGACTTATCTGGTAATTCTACATGTTGAATTTCATCAATTAATGTTTTAAGTTTTTCCTGGCGTAAACCAATATCCCTTGCAGATTGCTTAATATGATTTCTCAGAGACTCATAGCGTTCAATTCCACGTTCAGGGAAGTTTACCGGCTCTATATCTAATTTACTTTCTAACTGCTTCCAATCTTTAATATCTTTATGGTACATAACTTCTTTCATCTTCTGTTTACGTACCATATCCAATTGATTTAGCGCATGTTTTTTAGCATTTAAGTTCTCAAGTGTCTTAACTTGTTCTCCGACTAAATATTTATAGCGGTCCTCCTGCTTTTCAACAGATCGTATTTTTTCGTTAAGTTCCTTTAAGTGTTCTAGTTCTACATTAATAGTAGGATTAATACCGTTACGCTTATAGAGTGTTTTGAGTTCTTTATCGATAGCGCCAAGCATCTCATCATATTCATGAGAACCTAGTGCACCTGCTCTTAAAAGATATTCTTGAAGCTTATCTTCAGTCATGTTCTTATGAATATCTTGTAAGCCTAAAACATCAAAGGAGAAGATTGAGCGATAGGTTCTCTTATCGATGTAGTTTAGCTTTTTAGCTAACCACTCCTCGCCTCTCATCGTACCGTCCTTAAAATACACTTTGACGTCGCCTTGAACTTTACCTTTAAGACGTTCGATTTCAACAGGTTCTTCCTCATCGTTAAACTGAACCGTCAGTTTTCCACCATATAAGTTATGCATACGTGGCTCACGACGGGGTTCTTGTTCTTTTTTAGTTGGGAAACCAAAGAGTACTGAATGAATAAAGGACATCATCGTAGACTTACCGGCTTCATTCTCACCGAATACCTGAAGAAAATCCTGGTTTGTATTGTATTCTTGCTTTATTAATTTACCGTATCCATATATATTTACCGAAAGTATTTTCATATGCTCACTACTTCCTCATTAACATTTTCAGGCGATCTTCACCCATCTTAAGCAGTTCATCTTGAGAAATCTCACCAATTGGTGGAAGATATCGATTAATATTAGGATCCATATACATCGTATTTACTGCTTCTCTAAAGAGTTCTTCGTTATTTGAATAACTTTTCTTAATATCATTTAATAAAGCAATTTGCTCAGCATTATTATAAGTGACCTCGATATTATCAATCCACACAAACTGATCAATATTGACTTCGTCTTCTTGGAGCAGTTCAATTAGTTCATTGAAGTCCATTAATGACATTTCTTCTTCCCCATCATAATTGAGCGTGAGATTGATAATATATTTATTTTTTTCTCTTAAGCCTTGTTTAAACTCAACAATTTTTTGATAGAGCTTCTCTTTTTTTAGCGTGTCTACCTTAAGTTCAAAATTATTAAAAACAACTTCTTGTACAGGTACAAATTCAGTTGATAAACGAACGTCATCACCTTGAACGAGTATGAATCCTTTTTCGCCTGTTTCATTCTTATGACGACCTTGGATATTACCCGCATAGTGAATCAGTGGTAAATCTGATAGCTGTTGACGCACGTGAATGTGACCAAGTGCCCAGTAGTGATAAAGTTTATTGTTTAATGCTTCTAAATTAAATTCTGTATAACGTTTTACATCGTTGTCAGTCTTCGCATAAGTACCGTGTAAGAGTCCAATATGAATCCCTCTATTATCTGTATTCGTCGGATACTCATCTAGCTTATTCTCATAAGATTCATCTAACAAGTAAGAGAATCCATGTAAATATATACGTTCACCCTTATTACTCATCATTTCATAAGTTTCAACATTCTCCCTGAAAACCGCAACATTTTCCGGCCAGTTTGTTTTAAAACCTGAAGATAATGGATCATGGTTTCCGTGAATCATATAGACAAATATTCCCTTATCTCTCAATCTATTAAATTGATTTTTTAAGAATATTTCAGATTTTAAAGAACGGTTAGCCTGATCGAAAACATCTCCTGAAATAAGTATAAAATCAACGCGTTCCGAAATTGCAAAATCAACCATACGCGTGACACTTTTATATGTGCTTTCCATGAGTATTTCTAATATACTAGCGGGCATTTTTGTCCGAGATTTAAATGGACTATCTAAATGCAGATCAGCTGCATGGATAAATTTTACCAATGGATTCATCCTTTCTTAGGCGAAAAATCTATTCCCCAACATTATAACAAAAATGAGAGGCCGTAAGGCCTCTCATCTATAATTAATTTATTGATTGTTGATTTCGTACAACTCTTCAATAGGCTTCATAATCACACGGTTTAAGTCTTGGATAAGCTGACTCATTTTTTTTTCTGCTTCCATTAAACCTTTAATGTTTTCATCGTTCTCAATTTCTTGAGCTGAGCTCTGAGCTTTTTGAATGTCTTCTTCAAGAAGTTCTTCACCTTGCATTTGTTTTTGTTGTAGAGTCATTTGTAATTCTCTAAACTCATCAAAAAGTTTTTTAGATTCTTCATTCTCGTTTACTTTAGAATAAAGTTCCTGCATTTGTTGGAATTCTTCTGATTGACGTAAAGCACTCTCTAGTGCGTTCGCCTGATCATATACATTAGTCATTTGAAAAAAAGCTCCTTTTAGTTTGATAATTTTACATTAACACAAATTATGCAATTAGAAAAACAATACTAACATGCCTTGGAACAATCCGACAATACCCCCGAGTAAATAACCCAGTAGCATAATCATTTTAAATTCCTTATTTGCTACATCCATTACTAATGACTCAAGTTTACTTAACTCAAAGCTATCAATTTGTTTCTTAATCACGTCAGCAAGCTGAAGCTTGTTGATGATCTTCGTCATATTCTTTGATGAATAGGCAATGAAGTCGTCTTTCAATTTGTATTTACCCTTTTCCTTAAAGCGTTCAAACAATTCAGGATTAAAGTTGACAATTGGTGTATTTAAAATCTCCCTAATATCTATTTTTTCTTGTAGGACTTCGACAATGCTATTGATAATTTTGTCCCTATCTTGGATTGAGACTACATCATCTAAGCGATTATTTTTAAATTTCTCATACTCATCTAAAATCACTTTTTTCTCTATATCAATCATCTTATCCTGACTGATAAGTTTAAGTAGCTCATCTTGGACTCTATGTGCTAAAGACTCTTTAGTCATAAAGTATTTAAGCCCTTTTGCTATTCGTCCCCTATTCTCTATAAATTCATCCACCATAGTAAATATGTCATTATAACCTTTTTCACTCGACAAATAGCTACTGATCTTGTTGTTGATATCATAAGCAAGGTGATCCACTTTTTGATCTAAGGACGCTAGCGCATCATCAGGAATCAAACTTCCCACTTCTCTTTGGTAAAGCTTTTGTCCTTCATCTTGGACTTTCGATTTAATTTCTTCATTAAAAAAGTGAATTAACTTGTCAGTCAATCCGTCAGACAGACGTTCTAAAAAGTATGATGGGGTTAGCTTTTCTTGTTCAATCGTTTCAATCTGACGATCGATGAAATGCATAATTAAATTATTCGTTTCAGGGCTTTGTAATTTATCCCTAAAAACTTCTGGTGTTAATAAGTGACCAGTAACAATTTCACCGAGTTTCGTCGATGCTTCGTCACGTCGTAAAGGAATGACACCCGGCGTAAATGGCAGTCTCTTACCGAATAAATATTTTGCCTCATATGGTCTAAATAACATTTTAATTGCGAGTGTATTTGTAAAACCACCAATTAAAGCCCCTGTTATAATCATTATTGCAATTTGTAAAATTGGATTCATTGAATTTCACCTCTTATTCGCCTTAATAACTATATACAACTTTAGATACAATTTAAAGGAAAAGCATTAAAAAAGAAGCCTAAGGACACATCATCTAGTCTTTAGGCTTCATAATAAAGTATATTATCTGTTACTTACACGCTCAAAATACGTTCTCATTTCTCTCTCGATATATGAAGCATGTAGGGGTTGGTTCTTATCACTAATTACACGATAAATTGAATTCGTTTTGTTGAATTCCAATTTGTAACCTTTGTTTGATTCTAAGGTTTCCCAATAAATATTCCCTTTATTGTAGTTAGGGTAAATTGCTGAACCTCTGGATAACACTTGTACTAATTCTAAAGGATCTCCACCGAACGTATTGGTTAATACTTCACTATTTCTAAATAGTGCACAGAGTGACACACTCGTCGTCCAGTTAGGTACGATGCGTTCTTTTTCTATTTGTACTAGTGTCTTTTTGGATAATCCAATTGTATGGCTCATAGCATCTTGTGTGTAACCAGCCTCCGTTCTAACTATTTTGAACTTCGACTGTAGAATTTGTGTGAATTCTTGCTTATCCATTTAGATCGTCCCTTCATCTCACTGCGATTAACTTATATTAACCACCTATTATATCACTTTTTGTCTATTCAATATTTTAAATGATAATTATTACAATTAAAAGAGCTTTGGGAAAGAATTCACTAATTATTCACTATTATAACGATATTATCATCGATTAAAATAAAATCGTTATAATCTGATAACATACAAAAAAGTGAGGCGTCCAAAGACGCCTCACCACAACTAATTATTTTTCAACGATTTCACCGTCGACGTATTTATGTTTACCCTTGATGAACTTACCTTCTTTAACATTTTGTTGATGGTCAATGATCATAGCCACTGTCGCATCTCCTGTGATGTTCACTGTTGTACGTGTCATATCAAGTAATCTATCAATCCCTAAGATGATACCAATGGCAGCTGGATCAAGTCCAACAGCAGTTAGTACCATGGCAAGCATTACAAGTCCTACACCAGGAACACCAGCTGTACCGATACTTGCAATTGTTGCGATAATTACCACTGTTACCATCTGCATGATTGTTAAATCAACACCAGACAATTGTGCAATAAATACTGTCGCAACCCCTTGCATTATGGCTGTACCATCCATATTAATCGTTGCACCTAAAGGCTGAACGAATGCGGAAATACTCTTTCTGACTTTCAATCTATTCTGAGCCGTTTCTAAAGAAACCGGTAGTACAGCAGATGATGATGAAGTACTAAAGGCAACAGTCATAGCTGGAGTAAAGTTTTTAATGAACCAAACAAAGCTTTTCTTCGCTAAGAAGGTTACTGCAGAACCATAGACAACTGCAAAGTGAATAAACAAGGCAAGTAATACACATAAGAAATACATTCCGAGCTGTTGAATCGCACCAAAACCAGCATGAGTAAATGCTGTTGCTACTAGACCAAAGGCACCAAGTGCTGCGAAGTATTTCATGATTGCTAAGACAATCCACATAATGACTTCGTTAGCTTGTTCAAATAATTTAACGATTCCACTAGCTTTTTCCTTAACCGCAATTAAACCAACACCTATGAAAATCGCGAAAGCTATGATTTGTAACATATCCTGCTCTGCCATTGCCATAAAGATATTATCTGGAATAATATTGATTAGCGTCTGGTCAAACGTTTGTTCCATCGCTAATTCAGTATCTCCACCTTCAAGTTCTGTCTCACGATATTCTGTCACTTCATCAGACTGAAGTAAATTCGATTGACCTTCCCCTGGTTGTAAAATTAAAGCAATTCCCATTGCAATCGTAATTGCGATTGCAGTTGTAGTTAAATAAAATATTAACGTTTTAACACCGATTGCTCCAAGTAGTTTAGGATCACCTACACTAACAACACCCAATGTAATTGAAATGAATACTACAGGCACAACGACCATAAATATTAGATTTAAGAATAATTGCCCAAGTACATTGAATATGTACTGATCAATCCATAAGACCCAACCTTGGTCTACCATGGTATTGAAAATTGAACCTACAGCTATACCTGCTATTAAAGCGATTACAATATAAATTGTTAATTTGTTACCAATCTTCAAGTATATATCCCCCTTTATTTATATTCTCTGAATATGTATTCAAGTATACTGTCTATAACGATGATTTGTCTATAGAATTATTGTTAATATATATTTACAAGTCTTTTAAACATGCATGGTTAAGCGTTTACACAAAGTAAAGTTTTTTAAAATTTATGCAACTAAAATTCGATAATATTAAATTTTATTGCATAAATTGCCGCTTGTGTTCTATCTGAGACTTCCAACTTATTCAGAATATGACTCACATGTGTTTTTACAGTCTTTTCACTCACAAATAATGTCTCTGATATTTCTTTATTAGACAAACCGTTGACGATTTCTTTTAGCACTTCCATCTCACGACGTGATAAGACATTTTTTTCATGTGGTAAAACGCCACCTTCATCTATAATCTTCAATATATCCGGATGAACGACCCGCTTACCTTCAATGACATCTCTAATAGAATTGGTAAGTTCATCGATATCCATTTCCTTAATAATATAGCCATCTGCCCCAGCCCTAAACACTGGGCGAATGTATTCTTCACTCGTGTAACTAGATAAGACGAGCACTTTTATGTTTTTGTATTTTTCTTTTAGTTGAGTGGTTAGCTCGATACCATCCATTTCAGGCATGACTAAATCGATGAGTGCAAGATCAATTTTCTCTTCAGTGGTCGATAAAAAATTTAGCGTATCTTCACCACTATCAAAATCGTTGATGACCTTTAAATCCTCAGTAGTAGATAAGAGAAACTTCATACCTTCTCTTACAACCTGATGGTCGTCAGTTAAAATAATGTTGTACATACTAGCGACTTCCTTTCGGTATATTAATATTTATAACGGTCCCTTGACCTTCACTTGTTCTTATATCAAACTGTCCCTGCATATTCATTGTCCGTTCCTTCATATTAGACAATCCATGACTAAATTGATCGGTCGTTGAAGGATCAAATCCTCGTCCGTCATCTTGAATGGATATATCTATACATGATTCATCATTAGAAATTAAAATTTTTACAGCGCTTGTTTTTGCATGTTTTCTGACATTATTCATACCTTCTTGAATGATTCTGTAAATTTCTATCTCCATTTTATCTGGAACATTGTAAAAACCACTTACAGATACATGGACTTCAAGCTGCAAAATCTTCCCGTAATTTTTAATTGCCTCAACAATACCATTTTCTAAGCCAATCGGTTTAAGTTGCCAAATCAATGCTTTCATCTCTTCCATGGCGTATTTAGCAGTATCCTCTATTCGAGTAAAAGCCATGGCAGATTGTTTTGTGTCTTTTATAGCTTGAGCTGCATGAGACGTAATACCAATAGAAAATAACATTTGGTTAACTGAGTCATGCAGTTCTCTAGCGAGTCGTTGACGCTCTTGAATAATCATGTTCTCTCTTTCTCTCACGGTTAAGTCCAAACGTTTTAAGGAAGACCCTAATTGGAATGCAACTGATTCTAATAGATCGAGTTCATCTTTTTGAAACTCTTTGGTCGATGGTGTCGCAACGTTTAAAAGACCGAAGGTTTCATCACCAGACATTAATGGTACTGTAGCGTGATGGGTAAAATCACTATTCTCATACGGTCTTTCACGAGCGGCTCTTTCTAATCTAGAACATGCGACTATATTGGTTGCCTTAGATAGTTCGTTCTTATTAAATTTATTGACACACCAGCACTTGTCCTGACATAAATAACGATTATCATCGTATTCTAACGAAGGTGGTAATTGATAATGTGCGCTAAGTTCATGTACACCGCGTTCATTAATAAAGAAGATCCATCCAGTTTCAAATATAGAATGATTAATGAGTAGTTTCAAAGCACCATCTATCATGGACTGACGATGTGTCTCTGCATTTAGAAACTCTGCGATATCTTTTAATAATTGAAGTTTACTTTTCATAATGTTCACCACACAGATAAGATATTGTAAGAAATTTGTTACACTTGAGATTAGTATTATCACTTATAATATAACAGTAGGTTACAAAAAAATAACGAAGGGATTGACTAACAATGAAAAACAACAGGTTGTTCACTCAACTAATTTTCATCGTTTCATTGTTCGCCACACTCGGATCACTGTACTTTAGTGAGATTCGTCTGTATGAACCATGTGAAATGTGTTGGTATCAACGTATACTTATGTATCCAATTGTAATCTTGTCATTAATTGGCGTAATCAAGGAAGATAATAATGTGAGACTCTACGCCAGAGTGATGAGTGGAATTGGTATATTAGTCTCTACATACCATTATGGCCTACAAAAAATCCCTGCACTTGGTGAGAGCGCCAACGCTTGTATGGGTGTTTCTTGTACAGTACAATATATAAATTGGGGTGGATTTATTACCATTCCCCTACTTGCACTGACAGCATTTATCATTATTTTTATTTTATCATTCTTTATTAAAAAAGATTAAAGAGGAGAATTATTAAATGGGAAACAAAGTATTTTACGGGATTATTGCCCTGATTGTAGTAGTGTTTATAGCCATTTTCATTGTAGTAAGTAATCAGTCGAGTGATCCAGAATCATTAAGTGAGAGTGGGTACTACCCATACACTGATAAAGAACCAGACGAATTGAGCGGTCCAACAATTGACACTCTTGATAACGAGGATTACCAATCAAACAAAACACCAGCTGAAGTAGAAGAAATTGTTAATTCTGGTGAAGGTGAATTCGTTTATTTCTGGAGTCCAACATGTGTACACTGTCAAGAAGCAACTCCGATGTTAACTGATGCACTTGATAATATTGACAATGAAGTTACACAACTTAACGTATTGGAATACGACCAAGCTTGGGAAACATATGGTATCAACGCGACACCAACTTTAATTTACTTTGAAGATGGAGAAGAAGTTGAGCGTTTAGAAGGTAACCCAGGATCCACTGAAGGTTTTGAAGAGTTCATGACTGCTGCAGCAGGCGAATAATATGAAATTTATACTTCAAGAAAAGTTCAATGGTAAATCCATTGAATCTGTCCTGATTGAGTGTCATGTGCCTAAAAAAGAATTGCACTGGCTACGCATGTCTAAAGATATAAAAGTAAACAATGAAGTTCGAAAACTGACAGATACTGTTGTCACTGGAGATCGAGTGGATTTACCAGACTTTAATCACAAGAGTAATTACAAAGAAAGTGGTCAGCAAGCAAAGATTGTCTTTGAAGATGACAACCTTCTTGTTGCTCAAAAATCCGCTGGTCAAAAAGTACATCCCAATGATCCAGGTGAACATAATACATTAGTGAATGACGTTATTTCATCAACAATTAGTCCCTATGTTGAACCAGTTCATCGACTTGATGTTGATACAAGTGGTATCGTACTATTTGCAAAAAATGCATACATGAAGAAAATATTGGACTATATGTTAGCGAAAAATGAAATCGAACGCATTTATAAAGCACATGTGAAACTCGGTAGTAAAATCAATAAACAAACAGTTAATGCACCGCTCGGACGTAAACCACATACCAATCTTTACCATGTGACTCGTGAAGGTAAAACCGCAATCACTCACATCATAGAAGTGAAAAAGTTAAAGCACTATGAAGAATTAACTGTCGAATTAGAAACAGGCAGAACCCATCAAATTCGAGCACATCTTAAACAATTAAACGCTCCGATTATCGGTGACAAACTATACGGTGGACCAACTTCACCATATATGCATCTCTACGGTTACCAGGTTTTATTTACCAATCCCTTAAGTGGAGAAAAAGTTAATGTAACAATGGTTAAAGACTAAGAAAGACGACTGGCATGTGTCAGTCGTCTTTCTCTTAAAGTAGTATATTAACTATTAATTATTCATTCAATATATATCCTATTTTCTAAAACGACTCTTGATACGTTGTAGTATATTACTACTCTCATCTAACATTTCCGTTTTCTTCTCTTCACCATTTTCAATGGCACGCTTCATCAACTCTTCTTGGACACTTAATGGCGGTAAATCATTCTTCACATACTCATAAGTACCATCTGAAAGTTGTCTACGAGCCTTTGTATTATCTCGTAAATAAAGTTCGTTGATTTCAAGTAGTTCATCCACTATTCTTGGATCATTAATCGGGAACAGTATTTCTACACGTTTAATCATGTTCCTTGTCATAATATCTGCAGATGAGAGATACATGTTTCTCTCACCATTATTATAGAAGTAATAAATTCTTGAGTGTTCAAGGAAGCGTCCCACAATACTGATTACAGTAATGTTATCACTGACACCTTCTATGCCAGGTTTCAAGCAACATATGCCACGAATAACAAGATCAATTTTAACGCCTTCTTGAGAAGCTTCTAGCAACTTATCAATAATTTTCTTATCTGTTAAAGAGTTCATTTTGGCATATATATAACCATTACCATGAGTTTTGTGACTTTCAATTTCTCGGTCAATTCGCTCTGAGAATAAATCTCTTATTTCAAATGGTGCAACATGTAATTTTTTATACTCTGGTTTTAATGAGTATCCACTTAAGTAGTTAAAGAAGTTTACAGCATCATCGCCAATATCTGGGTCAGTCGTAATAATCCCCATATCCGTGTACAATTTTGCTGTCGAATCGTTATAGTTACCCGTACCTAAGTGTACAAACTTAACAATTTTCTTATTCACTTTTTTAACGACTAAAGTAATCTTACTATGCGTTTTTAAGTAGTTCATGCCGTAAATAACATGACAACCCGCATCTTCCAATTCTTTCGCCCAGTGGACATTATTTTCCTCATCAAATCTTGCCTTTAATTCAACTAATACGGTCACTTGCTTACCGTTCTCCGCAGCGAGCTTTAATGATTCGATAATCGGTGAATCACTTGAAACACGGTATAGCGTCTGTTTAATAGCAAGCACATCCTTATCATTGGCCGCTTCTTGAACGAATTCAACAATTGGCTTGAAGGATTCATATGGGTGGTGGAAGAAAATATCCTCTTTCAATGTTGTTTCATACACATTTCTATTCCCTAAAAACTTAGCTGGCTGTGGGAAGAATGGTTTAAATACCAGATTTGGAAAACGATTCTTCAGGTCACTAACAAGTTCAAATAGGAATGTTAAATCTAATGGTCCATCAAATCGATACACATCCTCAGGATGTAATGATAACTGTTCTTCTAAGAAGGAACCGTTGATTGTTTCATCTCTACTACGATCAATCTCTAGACGTACTGCCGCACCTTTTGTTCGTTCTTTTAAGAAACGCTCAATTTCAATTAATAGGTCAGCGGCACCCTCTTCATGAATGGTCAAGTCAGCATTTCTAGTAATTCGGAACGGGAAAGTTCTTTCAATTTTATAACCATTAAATAGTTTATGAACATATTCATTAATGATATCTTCAGCCAAGACAAAATACGTCTTATTATCTTCATGCAACTCAAAATAACGTCTTATGACAGTGGGCAACTGAACAATTGCTGTCTGTTTACCGACTTCATTAGAAAGATCGACAAATAAGTTTATTTTTTTGTTCATTAGTTTTGGAAAAGGTCGATATGCATCGATACCTAGTGGTGTTAAAGACGGTAATATCTGATCATCAAACAACTGCTCCAACTGTGTTTGAAGTGCTTTTGAAAGCTCAGACGGCCGCTTTATAAAAACATTCAATTTCTCTAATTCACCAATTAAACTGTGATAAGTTTCATATTGAATTCGGCAATTTTCACGGTTTAATTCACCGATACCTTGAAGCTGTTCTTCAGGTGTCATCCCAGTTTTCGTATCAGGTTCTGCATAATTCATTTTCACTTGGTCTTTAAGCCCAGCCACTCTAACCATAAAAAATTCATCGAGGTTGGAACTTGTAATTGCGACAAATTTAAGTCTTTCGAGAAGAGGATTACGTAAATCACTTGCTTCTGCTAATACTCTATAATTAAATCTCAACCAGCTGAGCTCTCTGTTATTATAATATGATTTATCGTTTAATTTATAAGTCATTTGTATCCTCCTAACCTCGATTATTATAGCGCATGAATATTAAGATTCTGTAAATTCAATCCATAATTTTTCACCAAGTATCTTCTCAAAATGTTTCTTTTGTCTAAGTGCATAATACTCTTCGGCAATAGGGTCCCCATTGTATTTAACAGTCAGTGTATAACCATCATCGGTCTTAGTCAGTCGGAGACTATCCACAATACCTGTATTAGAAATATTTAAAGCGTTTGAGAATTTAACGAGTGAACCAAGTGACTGAATTTCACTCATTTCATCATCGTCGAACCATCCTGTTTCCTTAGCGTAAAAATCGAGTAAGGATTTGTTTTTAAAACTTGCTATCAATGCTAAACGGACACGATTTTTATGAGTGATACCATTGATATTTGAATTAGATATCAGATAATAAGTATGTTGACTAGAAGCATCTCGATCAATAAAATCTCCAAGATAGTATATGCTAGCAGCTTGTTTCATAATCATTTTAGTTGTTCTAGATAAGTTCAAAATGTCATACCGTTCTAACTGATGGTAGAGACGGTCCACTATCTCAGTACGCTTCTTAGAATCATTTTCATCGATATTAAAATCATTGGTTAGTTGACTGATCGAATCATCAAACACCCTATATTTATTAAAGGCAACTGGGTAATCTCGGCTAATGATTTTCATTGCCATACCCTCTCTTAGCCCTTTTCTACTAAACTTAAATTCATTTGAATCAACAATATCTAACAATGAACTGAAAACAAGGTTCGCAGGTAAAATCAAATCTGCTCTATCCTTACTCAAGCCATCGATATCATCCATATCATCAGTCTCTGTGTTTTTTAATAACTTATAGACATCATTTAAATCGCTCTTAGTCATTGTATAACCATGAACACCAGCGATAGGGTATGATGTCATCGACTGGTGAATGCGAGCAATGTTTCTCGCACTCCCACCAATCGCAACAATCGGTACATTTCGGTCTAATAACCAATTCACTTTTTTAAACTGTTCTTCGATGAATTTCTTAGCCTCTTTGATTGCCTTCTTGTCATTGTGATCTTTGTCAGTGAAGAAATCACGACTCAAGGTAACCGCACCAAATGGTAAGCTCGTTTTATAAATTAAATTCTTATCTTCGTAGTAGGTTAACTCTGTACTTCCCCCACCAATATCAATCGTCACCGCGTCATAATAGCTGATAGTATGAACAGCAGCTTCATATCCGAAGGTCGCCTCTTCATCACCTGTGATAATTTTTACATCGAGACCGAGCTCCGTATTTATGCGTTCGACGATTTCATCTCTGTTCTCTGACTGACGAATTGCAGCAGTAGCAACAGGGTAAATTTCATCAATATTGTACTTATCAGAAATTTGCTTAAAGCTTTTTAAGACTTTCATAAGTACGAGGATACCTTCTTCTGACATGTTCCCGTCTTTACCAATATATTGGGCAAGACGCGCAGGTGTTTTAATATTTCTTTCTTCTCTTAAACCATGTTCTTCAGTATATTCAAATATAACTAAACGAATCGTATTTGATCCGATATCAATTAAGCTGATTTTCTTCATTGAAAAACCCCTACTCTTTAGACTGAATCATATCTTCAGGTCGAATCCACTCATCAAATTGTTCCTCAGTCAATAAGCCTGATTCAATGGCAGATTCTTTAAGTGTAATACCTTTTGCATGTGCATTTTTAGCAATTTTCGCAGCATTTTCATAACCAATATGTGGATTTAAAGCCGTTACAAGCATCAATGAGTTATTTAAGTACTTATCGATATTTTCGTTAATCGGCTCAATACCTACAGCACAGTTATCATTAAAACTATTCATTCCATCTGCAAGTAAATAAATTGATTGTAAGGTATTAAATAGAATTACCGGTTTAAAGACGTTCAACTCGAAGTTACCTTGTGATGCACCAAATGATACTGCAGTATCATTACCGAATACTTGTGCAACAACCATGGTTAACATTTCTGACTGTGTTGGGTTCACTTTACCTGGCATGATAGAAGAACCAGGTTCATTTGCAGGTATTTCAATTTCAGCAAGTCCTGCTCGTGGTCCAGATGCTAACCATCTTACGTCGTTCGCAATCTTCATTAAATCTCCTGCAAGTGCTTTTAGGGCACCATGAACATAAACGACTTCATCGTATGATGTCAGTGCATGGAATTTATTTGGTGATGAAACAAATGGTAGATCAGTTTGTTTCCCAAGTTGTTCAGCAACCATTTTACCGAATTCTGGATGTGCATTAATTCCAGTACCAACAGCAGTACCACCAATTGCAAGATTAGTGAGTTGTTTTTTAGATTGATTGATAAGTTCTGTTGACTTTTCTAACATGTAAGACCAGCCAGAAATCTCTTGACCCAATGTCAGTGGTGTCGCATCTTGAAGGTGGGTACGCCCAATTTTAATTATATCTTTGAACTGCTCCTGTTTAGAAACGAGTGTGCCATGTAATTTAGCTAAAGCAGGTACGAGTTGACTCTCTACTGCCTGTAATAAGGCAACGTACATAGCAGTAGGATACGTATCATTCGAAGATTGTGATTTGTTCACATCATCATTTGGATGTACGACTTCATCAATCCCTTTTTCTTTTAGATATTCGTTAGCAACGTAACTCACTACCTCATTTACGTTCATATTACTTTGTGTACCGCTACCTGTCTGCCATACAACAAGTGGGAAGTGCTCATCTAAGTCACGTGCAATCACACGGTCACAAGCATGAACAATTGCATCCTTTTTAGAATCTGATAATTTTCCTAGTTTATTATTAGAAATTGCTGCCGCTTTTTTTAAATGAGCAAAAGCAACGATCACCTCTATCGGCATCTTTTCTTTACCTACTGGAAAGTTCTGACGGCTTCTTTCTGTTTGTGCTGCCCAGTATTTATCTGCTGGTACTTTAATTTCACCGATTGTATCGTGCTCAATTCTAAATGACATAAAAAAATCCCCCCGAAATATAGTATTCACTTACTAGTTTATACTATATTTCAAAAGGATTCATTAACAAATATATTATGCAAATTTATATGTGTAATAATCGACGATATCACTATCTAAATCAGCAGCTGCATCTATATCAATTACAACTGTCACCATGCGGTGATTTTTAATTTCACTTAAACTACTACCACCATCAAGTGCCGCTTCATATAAAGCTCTGACTGCATCACTTGAATTTGAACCTGAGGCATAGACAAACAATTCTTTAGCCTTAAATAAGTCCTCATTGTCATTGTTAAAACCGACTTTTTTGTTGTCATTCAGATTTAAGACAGCAACATTAACTTTTTTCTTACCTTTACTGTCTAGATCATCAGCTGTACCACCTTCATCAATTTGTGAAGAAGGTAAATCTAATTTTTTAAATACTTCTAAGCCATCTTTACCCACTGCATAAAGTTGGATTTCAGATAAATCTGCAGGGTGATTACGCAGTTCACCAACTAGTTTTTCATAGCTTCTTGATAATTCTACATTAGTATCTAATGCTAAAATACTTTCAGGATTATTGTGGATTTGTTTTCTGAGTAGATCTGCTAAAAACAAATCTGCGACTTCTTTAGATTCAAATATTTTAAAATTCATTGCCATTTTAATTTCCTCCAGTAATGTTCAGCTTCAAAAATAAGGTCATTTAAAATTATCTTACCCCAAAATCAAAACAATATAACCTATTCTATACAATATTATTTGATTTAAATGATAAAACCTCTTTTTTTGAAGTTGTCCTTTTTAATCTTGTCATTTTAGTTTATAATAAAGATAATTCAAGTAAAAGTAATGGGGGCAAATCTACAATGAAAGCATTTTTAATTCTGATGGTTTGTATTGCTTTCCTAACTTCAATTCTTACTGCTGGCCGCGAAACTACATGGGGCTACAAGGATGACGGGGAAACAAAAATTAGAGAATAGTTAAATAGCAATGCTATATTATTAACAGCCAAGTGTTCAAACTTGGCTGTTTTTCTTTTTACTCTAACTTTCTGAACCCTTTTAATTGAGAATCCTTATCAATCAAATGTATAATAAAGCTAACATAATGATGAGGAGTTAGATTTTATGCAAATTTATTGGACGTCACTTAAGAAAGTTATCGACGAGTCACCTACAGTAAAAACTTTTGTTTTTGAGTGCCCTAGCGACTACGACTGGGATGAAGGTGCACATATTCATTTAGCTTTTGAAGGTTTTAATGCAGGTGAGAAACCAGACCGAAGTCTAATCAGACATATGTCCATTTCAACAACGAACGATGAAAAAGATATTGGTATTACGACACGTATTAATGAAAACCCCTCTCTTTTTAAACGTAAATTAAATGAAATGCCTATCGGTGGTAAAGCTGCTATTTTTAAAACACATACAAACGTGCCTTTAAAACGCGAGAATAAAAAAATCTACATGCTTTCAGCTGGTGCGGGTTTAGCAACCTTACGGCCGTTAGCACTTAAATTTTTACAAGACCAATCCAACGTCAATAGCATTCAATCCTTAAACGTTGATTCTACTGGTCATTATCTCTTTACGGATATTTTCAATAATGAAGAAGTTGAAAAAATTACATCACACTTTGTTGATAATCGTGATGATTACTACAGTGAAGCAAACAAATTAATGGCTGATAAAGATGGTATATTCTACGTTGTCGGTAGTGATGAATTTCTAAAACAAAACATCGAAATCCTACTTAAAAATGGTATTCCAAAAGACCAAGTGATTCTCGATAAACACCCTGGACAAAGAGAGTCATTTATATAAAAAAGAGAGCTCATTGACCTGAGCTCTCTTTTTGACTTATTGACCTAAAAATCCTTGTTCTTTTAAGAACGCATCCACATCAAGTCTTTGTTTCTTACTAAGCATATTTAGGACTTGGTCACTCCACTTATCCGCACGTTCATTGTTAGTACGACTTCGATAGTAGTCACTAATACGCTGATCATACGCTTCAATATCGTCTTCAACTTCATCAATTTTATTATAAGTATTTTCATGGTATACCGCTTCAAATGGTAATCTCTCTTTTTGTGACCCTTCTGATTCAGGATGTCCTGTTACCATGCCAAACAGTGGGAAAGTCCCTTCAGGCAGCTCGAGAATCTCTGATACCTTTTCTACATCGTTACGTAGTGAACCAATATAGCAAATCCCTAAGCCCATGCTTTCTGCAGCAAGTGCCATATTTTGAGCCGCAAGAGATGCATCGACCACTCCTACGATAAGATTTTCTGTTTTATCGTAAGAAATTTCTTTATTTGCTTTTTTAGCAAGCTCCTTATGACGATAAAAATCAACGACAAAAACAAAGAGATGACCATTGTCTTCGACGTAACTTTGGGTACTAATATCTTTTAATGCTTTTTTCTTCTCAATATCCGTTACACCAACAATAGAATAAGCTTGAACGTAAGATGAAGTGCTGGCGCTTTGTGCTGCACCAACTAAGGTTTTTATTTCATCTTCGGTCAGTTTGGTATCTGTAAATTTTCTTAACGAACGGTGATTATTAATCAAATTAATGACTTCATTCATAGATGACGACCTCCTACTTTAAGTTTGGATAATTTTGTTGTCTTAGAGCTTCATAAACGAGTATACCGACTGTATTCGCGAGATTCAATGAACGTACTTTGTCCGTCATCGGTATTCTCATCAATGAATCTTTATATTCATCTTTTAACCAACCTGGTAAACCTTTCGTTTCTTTGCCGAATATAAAATAATGCGATTTGTCAAAATCAGAATAATCCATATCACTAAATGTTTGCTCACCAAACTTAGAAATCATATAGTACTTGCCTTCATTTTTTTCAAAAAATTCTTCGATTGAATCATACTCATATAGCTCTAGATCTTTCCAGTAATCTAACCCTGCACGTTTAACGTACTTATCTTCTAGACTAAATCCGTACGGCTTGATTAAATGTAGAGGTGTGCCTGTTGCAACACACGTTCTTGCTATATTGCCTGTATTTTGTGGAATTTCTGGTTGGTACAACACAACGTGATTCATATTTTTCCTTCTCCCTAAACTGCTTCTTGGATACCTAAGAGCATTTCTTTTTTTACATCTTCGTCAGTTTCTTCTTTGTATCTTTCATTAATATAATCTAATGCCTGATTACCTTCAATTTGTCCAATTGCCCAGTATGCCGTTCCCTTGATTACTGGTCTCGGATCGCTTTCTGCAACATCTTTAAGCAAGTCAACTGCATCTGTTTCCTTATAGTGGGCAAGGGCTAGAATTGCATTTCGTTGAATCGGTTTTTTTCCTCTCCAAACGCCAGCAAGATGCCCATACGTTTCTTTAAAATCTCTATTAGATATCTTTAATAAACTAGTGAGCTCTGGTTTCAATATTTCCGGTTCTAAGACGATGTCCTCATGATGCTCAGTGTTAATACCACGGTTTCTCGGACACACTTGTTGGCACGTATCACAACCATATAACCTATTGCCAATGACACCTCTATATTCTACCGGCATGAAACCTTTTGTCTGCGTTAAGAAAGAGATACATTTTTTAGAATCAAGTTGACCATCTCCTACGAGTGCACCTGTCGGACAACGGTCGACACAAATATTACAATCCCCACATGAATCTAGAAGTTCTTCATCTGCAGGGAATGGATAAGATACAATCATTTCACCTAGATACGAGTAAGTACCAAGTTTCGGATTAATTACAAAACCATTCTTTCCAATAAAACCAAGTCCGCTTCTTCTCGCGACTTCTCTGTCACTCAATACTCCAGTGTCCACCATAGATTTACACTCAACTGTTGGATCGAGTTCTTGAATGAAGGCTTGTAACTTATCGAGCCGAGATCTTAGTAAAGTATGGTAATCCATACCCCAAGATGCACGGGCAAAAATACCTCTACGTTCACCTTTTTTAGACTTGGGTGCATTCCTTAGACGATTCGGATAACCCACTGCAATCGACACAATACTTTGTGCACTCTCTAAGCTTCGCTTCGGGTCAGTACGTTCTTCGATTGTGCCGGTTTCAAAACCGGATTCATAGCCATTTTTATAGTAGTCGATAAGTTTCGCTTTGAACTCAGTAAAAGGTTCTGCTGTAGTAAAACCAATGTCATCGATTCCTATTGTTTTAGCATAATCAATCACCTTTTGTTTAAATTCATGACGATCCATAGAATCACCCCTATCCTGTTTATTATAACGTATTTTTAATCAACAATAGAAAATAAAGCCAGGGCACTTTACCCTGACTTCATCTACTTATTCTTATCATAATGCATTGCTTCTCTGATACGCTCAGGAATCATTACAATTTCAGCTTTCATATCCTCTGGCCTGAATGTCTTATCAATACATTGTTCCCAGTACTCAATATGCTTCTTATCAAGGTCTGACTCAGAAATTTGAATGTCAGAAGCTTCTTCTTGAACACTGTACCAATACAAGTACTCAACATCGTTAAACGCTTCACGAAATATTGTTTCTACAAACATCTTTTCGCCTTCTAAATTCATAAGCACATCGTCCATGTCGTTGTGCATGTAGTCAATCCACTCATCAACTAATTCACTTTTACCTTCTTTAACTCTGTACTTCGTCAATTCAACTTTCATTATTGCTCCCCTCTTCAATCATCAATATAATTAGGTTTGAACCTATGTATTTAAAATCCATAATAGAATGATTTTATATGTATTTTGCATTTATTATACCTACTGTATAATTTAGTGCAACGGATATCAAGAATTAACTGGAGGTTTTCTCATGAAACTTGTACTCGGTTCCAAATCCCCAAGAAGACAAGCGTTACTCAATCAACTTAATCTCCAATTCGATGTGGTCGATCCAGATGTTGATGAGAAACAAATTACTACAACTGATCCAGCAACTAAAGTTATCGAAACTGCTAAACTAAAAGCAGCAGCTTTACCCATTCATGAACAAACAATCAATATCACTGCAGATACAATCGTCAGCTATCAAAATGAAATTTTTGAAAAGCCGCAAGATCGTAAAGACGCTCGGAACATGCTTGAAACATTATCTGGCAACACTCATGAAGTGTACTCTGCTGTAATCTTAAAGTCAAGAGACTTTGAAGAAATTATTATTTCAAAAACTGAAGTTACTTTTTATACATTAACTTCCGATGAAATCAATAGATACTTAGATAGTGGCGAATATATAGATAAGGCTGGTGCATACGGTATACAAGCACTTGGTGTACAATTTGTTCAATCAATCCAGGGCGATTACAATACAATCGTTGGCCTACCATTAGGTGAAGTGTATCGTTTTCTTTCAAAATATATTTAAAAAATAAGACTGTGTGGGATTACCCACACAGTCTTATTGTGTTTTACTTAAATATTAAATAGATTATTAAACGCTTCTGACATTCCTGGATGATTGTACATCATATCTCTTAAGTAACCATATGGTATATCATGATCCATAGCAAGCTTAACCATGTTGATTAATTCTTCTGAGTTCACACCGTATAGATGCGCTCCTAAAATCTCTCCGGATTCAGTATCTACAACCGCTTTAAATATACCTCTTAATTCATTATTTATATGTGATCTAGGGTGTCCACTCATCAGCATGCTTTTCTCTTGTGCATTGAAGCCCGCTTCTTTTGCTTCATCAAGAGTATAGCCGACTTTAGAGAACGGTGGGTCAATAAACTTAGTATATTGGATATTTTTTCTGTCATCACTGGTATAAGAACCATCTTCTAAGAGATGACTTTTTACTACTCTGAAGTCATCTAGTGAAGTATAAGTGAACTGCATACCGCCTTTAACATCGCCGACTGCATAAATATTATCAACAGAGGTTTGTAAATGTTCATCAACAACAATAGCGCCTCTATCATCTGTATCAATTTTAGTATTTTCTAACCCTAAGCCCTCTGTATTCGCTTTACGACCTGTGGCAAATAAGACAGCGTTCGAGGTTACTGCTTCACCACCTGATAATGATACTGTGATATCTGAACCATTATCAGCCACCTTCTCAGCCTTTTTGCCAAAGATAAAGTTAATGCCACTTTCTTTCATATCTCTAGTGATTTCATCTTTAATTTCCTTATCTTCATTTTTTAGAATCCCATCGTCAGGTACGATAATGTTAACAGTGGCTCCAAAGGCGTTGTACATCGTTGCAAATTCTAGACCGATATACCCCCCACCTACAATGGTTAAAGTTTCAGGTAGCTTTTCCTCATTTAGTAGACTGGTACTTGTGTATATCTTTTCAGAATCCATATTACCTTCTAAAGGTGGTATAACACTTGTTGCACCGGTGTTGATGAAGATTTTATTGGCAGTGATTGATTCAGTTCCGCCATCTTTTTTGCTGACTTCTATTTCCTTCTCATTTACAAATTTTGCTCTACCGTCAATGACTTTAGCGTTGTCTAAATCTGCAACTGAGTGGTAATTTTTCTTATTTAACTTCTCTATCGTATTAAATTTACGTTCAATCGCAGCACTGTATTCCTTACCTTCTAGAGCATCATGCATTAAAAGTTTAGTTGGAATACAAGCAACATTGATACATGTTCCACCATACATATTTGTCTCCTCTTCGACTAATGCCACTTTCCAATCCTTACTAGAAAAAGCTCCAGCTAAAGTTTTTCCAGCCTTACCAAAACCTATAATCAATGCATCATAATGTGCCAAATCGAGCATCTCCTTAACAATTAAAATTAAACTTTTATATTTACCACTTATGAACCTTATATAAACTAAAAGATTACTTTGTCCATTAACAAGTAATCTTCAACTTATGATTGACGTATTTAGCTTGGAGATCTACTACAATATCTTTGTACTTCAAAATTGACACCTCTATTTTATTAGCACCTTTTGATTTTCTAAGTACAGAATCAATACGTGCAGCAACTTCATCTACGTCAAAAGGTTTAACAATGGAATCATCCTCACCACTTCTAAGTGCATCTATTTTTACACCTTGATCATCCTTAGCAGAAATAACGATAATAGGTGTTGTGCCAAAAGATTTAATCTTTTCTAAAAGTGTCTCACCAGATAAACCTGGTAACATTAAGTCCAGGCAAATTAAATCCCACTGTTCTTCTTTTAAATAGATTAAAGCCTCTGTTCCTGAATAAGCTGATTTTGAATGATAACAAGCTTGTTTTTACTATCTCACTTAACAGCTTATTGATATCATTATCATCTTCTACAATCAAAATTTTTGTCATCAACTTTGACAAATCCAATATTCTTATCGTTGTATTTAAGCATAAAAAAACACCCCACATTATTCAATGTGGAGTGTCTGCATAAACATTTGTATTGCTTACTCAGCAGGGTTAAATTGTAATTCAGCATTGATTTTAACGTCTTTAGAAACAAGTACGCCACCAGTTTCTAGAGTTTGGTTCCAAGTTAAACCGAAGTCCTCACGGTTAATTGAGAAGTTTGTTTCAAAACCGTAAACAGTTGGACCAAATGGACTTACGCCGTGACCGTTGTAAGTTAGTGGTACTGTGATTTCTTTAGTTACGTCTTTAATAGTTAAGTTACCTGTTACTTGGTATTGTGATTCAGAACCTTCAATTTTAGTTGATTCGAAAGTCATTTTAGGGAACTCTTCAGTTTCAAAGAAGTCTCCAGAACGTAAGTGAGCGTCACGGTCTTCAACACCAGTGTCGATTGTTGCAACATTTGCTTCACCTTTAATTACTGCAGTTGAAAGATCTTCAATATCATCAACTTCTACATCGATAGACCATTCTCCAAATGAACCTCTTACTTTTGTTACCATCATGTGTTTTACTGTGAACTCTAATTCTGAGTGGGCAGTATCTGCTACAAATTTAGCCATTTTTAAATCTCCTCCAAAGTATATTTAAATTAATTGTTTCAAATTCGAATTATTACAATGATTATAATAATATACTTAGTTACAAAAAGCAAGTAAGAAACCATAAATAATTTAATAATCTTTTACTTACTTCGTAACTAACTATATCCATACATCATAACCTTAAACATTTGTTATAATTATATTTAATATATTTTCTTAAAGGGGACACTATGACTAACTACAAAACACTTTATTCTGACATATACAATAAGCTGTCTGATGATGATCAGACAGCATTTGATTCTTTAAATAATGAATTGGACAAATTGCATGTTACAGAAGATGCTAAATATGAAAAACTTTATAATTTAATAACTGAAATGCGTAAGCATAATCAAGACTACATCGATTACTATGGAAAAAAAACAACTGATCTTGCAAAAATAGAAGCTAAAACCCTCCCGAAAACACGTGGCAATTACTGGGTGGACTTTTCTGTTCTGCTCTTTTATTTTACTGTTTTATATACAGCCATCACAGTCATATCAGGTACCATCACTCTATCGATTACCTTAGTAATAGGTTTGATTATGATATTCCTTATGGTTCCGTTCATGAATCATGGCATTAAACATCGGGCGTCGAGTCGTGGGAATAATCAAATGCTCTCGACCTTGATCTTTCTAATCTTATTTATAATCACAAACCTATTAGTAATCTTCGTTAACTCTGAATATTTAAATGCATTTAAAATTGCAAGCTATGACGAATCAATTTTCGAATCCATACTGTTCTCATTTTTCGTCTTGGTTTTTGTCGCGTCACTATACTTTTTAATTACATCAAAAACAATGGCTACAAGAATAATTTTTATAGTATTAATTATTTATAGTTTTGGTAGAATCATATACCCATTCGATTTTTTAAATGGAGTGTCGGATTTTATCGTTAAATACTTTATGTTCATTGGTATCATCGTGATTATTCTCTTCCAATATTTTAGAAGCAAAGAAAGTAAGGCATAAAAAAAGTGGTTAGGAAATTTTCCTAACCACTTTTACTATTACTTTTTAGTCTAAAGGCTAATATGAAGCCTATAAAAGATAGAATTGCTGCAAATAAGAATGACATATTCACACCGTGAATCATTCCTGACACGCCTTCTGCTGGATTTTGTGTATTTGTCATGATTGAAACCAATATAGCCGTTCCGACTGCTCCTGCAACTTGACGCATCGTATTATTCATTGCTGTACCATGCGGGACGAGTTGGTCTGACAATTGATTTAAACCTGCTGTCGTTGCTGGCATCATCACCATTGCAACCCCGAGCATTCTAAAAGCATTGACTATAGCTAAGTACCAAAATGTTGTCTGGTCATCTAGAACAGAGAACATAAGCGTTGTCACTGTCACTACAGCAAGCCCAATTACTCCGAGCCACCGGGCACCGTACTTATCAAATAAACGCCCTGTTACCGGACTCATAATCCCCATGATTAAGGCACCTGGTAACAGCATCATACCTGATTCCAAAGCAGAGAATCCAAGCATGGTTTGCATATAAATCGGCAGTATAACTGCCCCACCAATCATTGACATAAAAACAATCATTCCGATTACAGTAGACAGAGTAAAAATATGATCCTTAAATACACTGAATTCTAATACAGGTTCTTCTAAGTAATTTTGTCTACGAATAAATAAGAATAAAGTAATTGCTCCAATAATAATCGGCAGAATTACAATTGGACTTAGCCATCCGCTATTACCTGCAACTGAGAATCCTAGAAGTAAGCCACCAAATCCTAATGTTGATACAATAATCGAAGTCATATCTAACTTAGGATCCGTTTGTTCTGTCACATTTCTTAAAATGAAGTAGGCAACGATTATATCAATAATAACAATCGGTAATACCATTAAGAATAAGCCTCTCCATGGGTAAATTTCAACAAACCACCCTGATAAGGTTGGACCGATTGCCGGAGCGAAACTGATGACTAAACCAAACATTCCCATTGCCTTACCACGTTCTTCTCTTGGGTAAGTTAAAAATAGGATTGTTTGCATTAAAGGCATGACGATACCCGCCCCAGCAGCCTGTAGTATTCTACCAATTAGTAGAATCGAGAAATTTGGTGAAATTCCACAGATTAAAGTTCCCAAACCAAATAAGGATAAGGCAGTAAAAAATAAAGTTCGGGTTGAAAACTTATTAATTAAGAAAGCTGTTATGGGTATCATAATACCGTTAACTAGCATGAATACTGACTGTAACCACTGTGCAACATCAGCCTCAAGATTCAAATCGTCCATTATATGAGGAATGGCAGTTGCGAGTAGCGTCTGATTCAGTATCGCAGCAAAAGCACCCGATAGCAGTACAGCCATCAGGATTGTACGATTACGAGTCGTTAAATATTTTTTATTTTCTTGTGTATTTGTCATAATATTCCTTCTTTCCTGGACAAGCAACAGGATTAATTGTATTATACAACTATATATCATGTCAATCTTCATACTATATATAAGAAAGGTTTGACATAAATTGACAAAAAATAAGTCGCTTGAAAAATTAGAACTACAACTTGCCATGATGGTGAGGCGTATTAAAAAACAAACTGCTAATGTAAACAAAGAACAGCAGTTAAAATCAGCAAGTTATTTAATCCTTCTACTGATTTCAGAATCCGGACCAATGGGTGTTAAGCAGATTGCTTCACTACTTCACTTAGATATATCTACAGTAAGTAGACAAGCAGCTGAACTCCAAGAAGAAGGTAAACTCGAGAAGAAACAATCTAAAAAAGATGGTCGTTCCTATGACTATCAACTGACAAATAAAGGTATTGAATCATTAAACAAGGCGCATCACTATAGACAAGAACGGTTTAGAAAAGTAACAGATGAATGGGATGACAATGATATAGAAACCTTTGCCCATCTATTGAAGAAATTTAATGATATTGGTAATGAATAAGACGAGTGTTGGGTTTATGATTAACATCCCAGGATCTTGGGGTGTCTACGGCGATATGGTGTTAGCATCCGGCAAGTGGATAGTGATGTTGATCCTTCATCAACATCCTAGACAAGTAGAAATGATACGACGTACCCTCATCACCTTCCAAACAACCTAGAATGGGAACGACGACTCATCACTATCCAACACCGCACCACACACAAAATAAACCATGCGGCATCTGAAAATTCTTAGATGCTGCATGGTTTTTTATCTTACTTATCTTGAATACTTAAGTCTTTAAAAAATTTAAGTATTCTCTCGTTCATATCGTCTTGATTTTCAGTATAAAGATATTGATGCCCTTCATTCTCGTAAGCAACCAACTCAACATCCTTGTCTTCTTCTTTCATTTTCTCATACATTTGTTCTGATTCTGAAAATGGCACTCTTACATCATGGTGGGAATGGAATATCCTTAAAGGACTACGAATTTGCTGTGAATTATTCAGCGGTGCAATACACTGCATAAATTCATCATGTTCTCCGATGAAGCCATATTCATAAGAACGTTGTTCTCTTCTCCACGGAGGCGTATTAGAAAGTAGCGTCGTAAAATGAGAGATTCCCACAATATCGACTGCACCTTTCCATAATTTAGGGAACTGAGTGATCAGTAGTAAGGTCATGAAGCCCCCATAACTCCGCCCCATAACAAAAATATTATTCTCATCTGCATGATGATAGTTAATCAAATGCTACCGTAACGCCACGACATCCTTTGCAGCATCCATACGTTTTTCTTGGTTATCTAAACCAATGTAAAACTTAGAGTATCCTGTCGACCCTCTAATGTTTGGCACTGCAACTTGGAAGCCTTCCTTATAAAGTTTATAATACAGCTCATTAAACTCTGGTCGTGCCTGAGATTCTGGACCTCCATGAACATGTATGGCTGTCGGTATATTTTCTCCGACATGTTCATATAGATAATAAGGTACATCTAAACCATCAAACGATGGAAAAGTCTGATATGTTGTCGCTAAAGTTTCCTCTAATGTTTCATTACCAAATACTTTTGTAGTTGTATTTCTCATCAAGTCATATTCATAAATACTGTGCGGTGAGGTCATGCTTGAAAATATCATATAAAGTTTGTCATCTTTATTTTGAAGTGAATGCACAACACCATTTCTATAAAAGTCTAATGACTCTAAAAGGTCATCTTTAATATTATATTTAAATAGCTTACTAAACCCATTCTTATTTAACTCAAATACGACATTTTCCTTATCACCCAAGACAAGGATTTTTTCTATATCCCAGTGAAAGTACGTCAGTTTTTTAAACTCAAATGTATTCTTGTTAAGTAAATATAAGTTAAGGTGACCTTCTAAGTAATCACTTGTAAATACTGCATTTTCATCATTTAATGAACGATAGTTTGAAAATCGACCTACAGGGAGTGGCAGTTTATCTAGCGCGCCAGTATGTACGTTAAAAAGATAAACATCCTTATCAATGTTATTTACTGACTGACTAAGTAAAATACGCTCATCATCGAATTTAGACACAATGTTTGTTGGTCTAGTAAAAGTTGCCATTACTTCAAGAGACTGATCAGTAGATTTCATCAGTTCAAAGTCTTTTCCATCTTTATGATTTCGTAAAAAGACAAGATGATCTTTTATAAACACACCATAATGATTATAAAAATCATCGTCATTTGTTAAATCAAGCTTTGTATTACCTTTAACAAACTTGAGTTGTTCACGTTCGTTTCCATTGTGATCCACAGCATATAGTAAGCCGTCGTCAACAAACCAAAAGTTCTTCACGTTTTCCTTTTCATCTGTCACTTGTTTATGTGCCTGTTCATACAGACTGTAACTATATAACTCTCTTTTACCAGTAGAATCAGCTATAAAGTACAGATTTTCCTTTTCTTCATCTAACTTCAATGAGAGATACTTTGTAAATTCTGTCAAAGCTACACCTTCTTTAAGTAAATAGTATCTTATATATAAAAATACCCTAATCCTTAACAGAATGTAAGGATTAGGGCTTTTTTTAAGACATTTTATTTATTGAAGTAATCTACAGCAATCTGTGCGCCAACTTTAGCGTTGTTGTAAACTAATTTGATGTTTGCATCCAGTGATTTACCTTCAGTTTTTTCAACGATCTTACCAAGTAAGAAAGGTGTAGAATCTTTACCACCGATACCGTTCTCTTCAGCTTCTTTAACAGCAGCAGCAACAATACCATCAATGTAATCTTTATCTAACTCATCTTCTTTTGGAATTGGATTCGCAATTACTACGCCACCTTCAAGTTCAAGGTCATGTTTTGCTTTGATGATGCTTGCGATTTCTTCAGTGGTTTCAGTAACTGTGTTTAATTTAATGTCACTTGTACGTGTGAAGAATGCTGGTAATACCTCTGTTTGATAACCAATAACAGGCACACCTTTTGTTTCAAGGTATTCCATAGTTCTATCTAAGTCTAAAATCGATTTTGCACCAGCACAGATTACTGCAACATCTGTTTTACCGAGTTCATCTAGGTCAGCAGAGATATCCATAGTCTCTTCAACACCACGGTGAACCCCACCGATACCTCCAGTTACGAAGAATTTAATACCAGCCATTTCTGCACAGATCATAGTAGAAGCAACCGTTGTCGCACCAATTCTTTTCGTTGCAACAACTTCAGCTAAATCACGACGAGATACCTTAGCAACACCTTCAGAGTTACCAAGTTTCTCTAGAGATCCTTCATCTAAACCAACTTTGATACGACCATCCATGATTGCGATTGTCGCTGGCACAGCTCCACCTTCACGAATAATATTTTCAACAGTTTTAGCCATTTCAATATTTTGTGGGTAAGGCATACCGTGTGAAATAATTGTAGATTCTAAAGCAATAACAGGTTGATTATTTTCTAAAGCTGTTTTAACTTCTGGATGTAAGTCGATTAAATGATTCATTATAATTCCTCCATGTCTTTTATTAGTTGTTTTTCCGATAAATCCTGACGGACAGTAAAAGGTGTTTCAATAGTCTTACGGCTATTCGTCATTGCCATTTTGACAATATCATCGATTTTATAGCCTTTCAACCAGCCAAAGACAATTGCACTAGAAAATGAATCCCCAGCACCTGTTACATCGACAACATTGTCTGAAGCTGTAATACTATAAATTTTACTTTCTCCATCCGCATTGCTGTAAGCTATAGATTTGACGCCATTTGTCACAATGACATTGCTAATCTCTAATTTAGTCCACTTTGCTGCTGACTCCACCAATGCCTCATCAGAATCAATTTTAATATTGAACTGTGTCTCAGTTTCATCTCTATTTACGATTAACCAATCTACAGAATGAAGTTTCTCAGGTAGTCGGTTCATCTTTGGACCAGAAACGGGAATTAGTACAAGATTTAGATCATATTTATCAGCATAAGCACATAAAAATTCGAGCGTTACTTTCGGTGTGTTTAAATCAGCAATGATGCATTTGGCACGTTTTAATATGTATGTTTGTTTTATCAGTACTTCAGGTGTTAGATGATCATATATATCCATATCAGCTAAGCCATACTCCATATCACCTTCATGGCTTAAGAGCGCTGTATAACATCCTGTGCTTTGGCCAGATATATGTTCAACAAAATCTAAATTGATGTATGGAGATGTTAAATCATATATTGACTGCCATTCACTATCATCACCACGTGTTGTAATCAAGGCCACATTTTCTCCCAATCGTCCTAAATTTTCACCGATATTACGAGCAACCCCACCTACTGATTGAGACGACTGTATAGGATTAGATGTCCCATGAATCAAGTCTTCATTAACAAAGAATTTGCGGTCCACGTTAGCAGCACCGACACAAACAATTGGAAATTCCGTATTCAACACATATGCTTGACCTTGTATAAATTCCTTTTTAACTAAGTCCGATATTATTGTTGCAACTGAAGCGTTAGTCAGACCGAGCTTTTTACTCAGCTCATTCTGTGAAATAAAAGGGTTCTTCTTTATATGTTCTAAAACGTCATTCTCTTTAGGATGCATCCTAATCCTCCTAACTCACTTCTTATTGCTTATATTATATATGAAATAAGCAATAAAAACTTATTTTAACATAAATAAAGACTTATTATGTGAATAAATCACAAATATTTTGAACAAGTTGAGAATAATTTCTCTTACCCATGCAAAATTTATTAATTAATTAAAAAAAGCTCACAGCTTTTGCTGTGAGCAATAGTACCACCGGTCGGGATCGAACCGACACTCTCTAACGAGAATTGGATTTTGAGTCCAACGCGTCTGCCAATTCCGCCACGGTGGCTCATCATTATAAAAAAAAGACTAATTAGTCTTCTAATTAGTAAAAATGGAGCGGAAGATAGGATTTAAACCTATGTCTTGCTTCAGGAAGAAGCATGTTCTAAACACTAAACTACTTCCGCATTTTATATATTAATAAAGGCGCCAACCGGATTTGAACCGGTGATAAAGGATTTGCAGTCCTCTGCCTTACCACTTGGCTATGGCGCCAAAGTAAACCTTAAAAAGAACTGGGCTGGAAGGATTCGAACCTTCGCGTCACGAGACCAAAACCCGTTGCCTTACCGCTTGGCTACAGCCCAATATGGGGCGGCTGATGGGGATCGAACCCACGCATGCCGGAACCACAATCCGGTGTGTTAACCACTTCACCACAACCGCCATATTTTAAAAGCAGGGGTAGTAGGAATCGAACCCACATCAAAGGTTTTGGAGACCTCTATTCTACCATTGAACTATACCCCTATACAAA
>NZ_SIRQ01000005.1:33903-35565 GCF_011634875.1 Jeotgalicoccus sp. S0W5
TGCCGAACCCGAAGGAGCGGATTTACAGTCCGCCGCGTTTAGCCACTTCGCTACCCTTCCGTAAATATGCCGGCCAGAGGACTTGAACCCCCAACCTACTGATTACAAGTCAGTTGCTCTACCAGTTGAGCTAGGCCGGCTTAAAAATGGTGGTTCAGGACGGAATCGAACCGCCGACACTGTGAGCTTCAATCACATGCTCTACCAACTGAGCTACTGAACCACTACATATTATATTATAAATAAAATGGCGGTCCCGACGGGAATCGAACCCGCGATCTCCTGCGTGACAGGCAGGCATGTTAACCGCTACACCACGGGACCATAAAAAATAATTGCGGGAGAAGGATTCGAACCTACGACCTCCGGGTTATGAGCCCGACGAGCTACCACTGCTCCATCCCGCGATAATAATATTAGTTTAAATAAAAATGGCGGAGGAAGAGGGATTCGAACCCCCGCGAGCCGTTAAGCCCCTGTCGGTTTTCAAGACCGATCCCTTCAGCCGAACTTGGGTATTCCTCCGCGATATAAAGTTATGGTGGACCTTGCAGGACTCGAACCTGCGACCCAACGGTTATGAGCCGTTTGCTCTGACCAACTGAGCTAAAGGTCCAACTATGGTGGCGGCAGAGGGGATCGAACCCCCGACCTCACGGGTATGAACCGTACGCTCTAGCCAGCTGAGCTACGCCGCCGAGTTAAATTTTAATAATAATGGTGGAGACTAGCGGGATCGAACCGCTGACCTCCTGCGTGCAAAGCAGGCGCTCTCCCAGCTGAGCTAAGCCCCCATTATATTTATAAGACCTAATCTAAAGATTAGAATCGGGAAGACAGGATTCGAACCTGCGACCCCTTGGTCCCAAACCAAGTGCTCTACCAAGCTGAGCTACTTCCCGTTATTTAATTAAGCGCGCCCAAGAGGAGTCGAACCCCTAACCTTTTGATCCGTAGTCAAACGCTCTATCCAATTGAGCTATGGGCGCATCAGTAAAACTATTTAAATGGTGCCGAGGACCGGAATCGAACCGGTACGATAATCACTTATCGCAGGATTTTAAGTCCTGTGCGTCTGCCAGTTCCGCCACCCCGGCTTAAACTGGAGCGGAAGACGGGATTCGAACCCGCGACCCCCACCTTGGCAAGGTGATGTTCTACCACTGAACTACTTCCGCTGATTATATATTCGTTTTTATAATTTAAAATGGTGCGGGTAAAGGGAGTCGAACCCCCACGCCGTGAGGCGCTAGATCCTAAGTCTAGTGCGTCTGCCAGTTCCGCCATACCCGCGTATAAAATGTGAGCCATGCAGGGTTCGAACCTGCGACCCTCTGATTAAAAGTCAGATGCTCTACCAACTGAGCTAATGGCTCTGATTAAGAGATGGTGCCGGCCAGAGGACTTGAACCCCCAACCTACTGATTACAAGTCAGTTGCTCTACCAGTTGAGCTAGGCCGGCTTAATGGTGGAGAATGACGGGTTCGAACCGCCGACCCTCTGCTTGTAAGGCAGATGCTCTCCCAGCTGAGCTAATTCTCCATTAAGTAAATATTATCTTACATTCTTAATCAAAAATCAATACTTTATTTACAGAAATTATAAAAAATATGTAAGCCTGGCAGCGTCCTACTCTCACGGGACGTCAGTCCAACTACCAT
>NZ_SIRQ01000006.1:0-204498 GCF_011634875.1 Jeotgalicoccus sp. S0W5
TAGAAGACTTTTTATTCGGAATTAAACGTTGACATATTGTCATTCAGTTTTCAATGTTCTGTTGAAACTTTATTTCGTATTACTCTTATTACTATACACGGTTGATTTCAAAAATGCAAGTGTTAATTTAACATTTTTTAATCTTTTTTAACACGTTCTTAATTGCGTTTTGCAATCCTTTGTGTTAGGCGCTCTTGAAACAAGCGACTTTTATATAATAACAAGTTGTATGTATTCCGTCAACACTTTTATTAAAAATCTTTAAAAGAATTTTTTAAAGTTCTTTACTTCGCTTAAAAGTTCTTAAATGTTCAAAATGAATACTTGATATATACTATCATATACAGCGATGAAAGTATAGAATAATTTTAGAGGTGACATATATGAGAAAGCCCGGAAACAAAATCCTGCGTATACGCGGCTGGGCTCTAGCACTTATCTTTATTGGTATGGCTGTGATGTATATAGGAATATTCTTTAGAGAAACACCCTGGGCTATGATGATCTTCTTAGTTTTAGGTGTCATTCCGATTATGCTAAGTTTCGTTATTTACTTTTGGGTCGGTATGATTAGTACGAGAACTGTGACTGTCCAGTGCCCAAACTGTGAACGCCATACTAAGATATTAGGTAGAGTTGATTATTGTCAGCATTGTAAAGAACCACTCACCCTTGATAAGGAACTTGAAGGTGAGGCATTCACAACTGACTATAATGTGAAGCACCGCCGTGAGAAAAAGATTGAAGAAATCAGAAACAAAGAAAAAGAATAAGGTCAGTAATAATAAAAACGGGACTACTATTAGTAGTCCCGCTTTTATTTCACCTATTATTTTGTATTGCACTCTGGGCATACACCGTAAATTTCTAAACGGTGATGACTCACTTCATAATCAGTTACTAAACCTGCTAAATGTTCAACTTCTTCCAAAGCAGGATACTGGAAGTCTGTGATCTTGCCGCACTCACTACAGATGATATGATAATGTGGAACCGAATTAAAATCGAATCGACTAGATGAATCTCCATAAGTCAGTTCTTTAACGAGACCAGTCTGTTTAAATAATTTTAAATTATTGTAAACTGTCGCGACACTCATGTTTGGAAATTCGCTAGACAGTGATTGGAATATATCATCAGCAGTAGGATGCACTTCACTCTCAACCAAATAATTGAGCACAGCTTTACGCTGTGGAGTGATTCTTACGCCAGTTTGCTTAAGCGTTTCGAGAGACTCACTGAAATGGTCATGATGATTATCGATCATCTTCATATGACTGATCCTTCCTTCTATATTTATATACTAATAATATTATTGTACTTTGAATGTGAAAAGATTGTCAAATCAATCTTAGTATCCCTTGTCAAATTCCACAACATTAACTAGTGCAGCATCCTTATTAAAACGAGCAAGATTATCTAAAAAGATATCAAAAGCTCTGTATAAATACATGTCTGTTTTAGCTGAACAATGCGGAGTGATAGTTAAATTGTCAAAGCCATATAAGGGGCTATCCTCTGACAATGGCTCTTCATTAAAAACATCAGACGATACATGTGCGATATATCGTTCTCTTAATATCTCTAATAAAGTCTCATCTGTCATTACTGTACCACGGCCAATATTAATGAACATACCATCATCTTTCATAGCCTTAAACGTATCTACTTTTAACAAGCCAGTTGTTTTTTCAGTCGAGGGCAAAACATTCACTAGAATATCTGCGGAGACGACCGCTTCATTTAAATCATCAATTTTATGGGTTTTATCGAAACCTTCAATACTTCGCCCATTAGTATTATAACCATGTGTCTGTACTCCAAAGACTTGTAAAGTTTTCGCTAGATGACTTCCTATATTACCTGTCCCTAGAATATGAGCTTCTTTCCCATATAGCTCCTCAGATCTTGAGTACTTAATCCACTCATTATTTTTTTCTGCCTCTTTTAATGAAGGAAGTTGTTTATAATACTGTAAGATGAGACCAATTGCGAATTCTGTCATCGGTATTTTATGAATACCTGAAGAATTAGTTACAATTGCCTGTTCGAACAAAGCTTTCGGAATCTCATCGACACCAGCACTCATCACGTGAAGCCATTTTACATTTGGAAAATTAGCTGATTCCTCAACTGTTATGTCGCTCCCATAAGTAATGAGTATTTCTGCACCCATTTTCTCTTCACTGGAAAGTTCTTTCATCTTATTGAAGCTATAAGTTACAGATTCAGGTAAACGGTTAATCATTTCATCTTTCAGTCTCACAGTAGAAATAATATTCATAGCTTATCCCTCTTTAAGAAAACTTTTCAGTTCGTCTGCATGTTCTTTTGGTTTTACATCATCAAAACGTTTTAAAATGTTAGAATCTTTGTCAATTACAAACGTCGTACGACTAATCCCATTAAATTCTTTACCAAAGGCTTTCTTCAAACCATAGACCCCAAGTTCATTAGAAAGTTTAAAGTCTTCATCCACAAGTAAGTCAAAGTTTAAGTTATTTTTTTCGATAAAGTTCTTATGTTTTTGTTTAGAATCACCACTAATTCCATATACTGTGACACCTAATTCATTTAAATCTGCCATGCTATCACGCATATCACATGCTTGTGTCGTACAACCTGGCGTGTTGTCTTTCGGATAAAAATATAGCACAGTGGTACCTGTTAACGTGTTATTTGATACGACTTCCCCATCTTGATTTTCTAATTCAAATTCAGGAAATTTCTCCATTTATATTCATCCTTTATATAATGTAATTTGGTATATCTACAATACCCTCTTATATGTTTACTTTAAACCATTCTTGTACCTTAAACAAATAGCTGAATTATGTTATTATATTGAATGAATAAATCTGATGTAAAGTAAGGATGAAAATATGTATAAGCATACGAACTCACAGGCAATGCAAAAAGAAGCCGAAGCAGTAATTCTCGGTGGTGTGAACTCCCCTTCTAGATCTTATAAAGCTGTTGGTGGCGGTGCACCGATTGTGATGGAAAGTGCTGAAGGTGCACATTTCTATGATATTGATGGAAATAAGTATATTGATTATCTCGCGGCCTATGGTCCAATAATTACTGGTCATGGTCACCCTCGAATTCACGAGGCAATCACTGAACAATCTAGTAAAGGTATTCTCTATGGTACAGCAACAACACTTGAAGTTGACTTTGCTAAAAAACTACGAGCAGCTATTCCTTCATTAGAAAGAGTACGCTTCGTGAACTCAGGTACTGAAGCAGTTATGACGACAATAAGAGTGGCGCGTGCCTACACTGGACGGAATAAAATTATAAAATTTGAAGGTTGCTATCATGGCCATTCAGATTTAGTACTCGTTGCTGCGGGTAGTGGTCCTTCACAACTTGGCACTCCAGATTCTGCAGGTGTACCAAAAGGTGTTGCTGAAGATGTCATTACTGTACCCTTCAATAACATAGAAGACTTTAAAACTGCTATCGATCATTTCGGTGATGAAATTGCCGGAGTCTTAGTTGAACCTATCGTAGGAAACTTCGGTATTGTTGAAGCAGAAGAAGGCTTTTTACAAGCAGTCAATGATATTGCACATGACAACGGCTCCTTAGTAATATACGATGAAGTTATTACCGCTTTTCGCTTCTCTTATGGCTCAGCAACAAATCTTGTCGGGGTGACACCTGATTTAACTGCCTTAGGAAAAATTATCGGTGGCGGTACACCAATCGGTGCCTACGGTGGTCGCCTTGATATCATGGAAAAAGTTGCACCACTTGGTGCGGCCTACCAAGCTGGTACTATGGCAGGAAATCCACTTTCTATGGCAGCAGGTATCGCTTGTTTAGAAGTACTCGAGCAAGAAGGTGTTTATGAAGAGCTAGACCGCTTAGGAGCGAAGTTAGAAGATGGCCTTCTTAAACTAATCGATAAGTACCAAGTAAAAGCAAACATTAATCGTCTTGTTGGTGCCTTAACAATATACTTTACAGATGAAACAGTTAAAAATTATAAACAAGCTGAAGCAAGTAACGGTGAATTATTCGCTAAATTCTTTAGAGGTCTAATCAACCGTGGTGTCAATATTGCACCATCTAAATACGAGGCTTGGTTCTTAACGACAGAACATACAGATCAAGATATTGAAGACACTTTAGAGATTGTCGAAGCAGTGTTTAAAAATGACCTTTAGGAGTAGGAGTTGGTGCCATGCGATTTGGTGCTAGAGTATTAAAAACCGGTATAGCTGTCGTTTTAACATTCTTTTTAGCAAATTACATTGGCTTAACACCGGCTTTGATCGCCGGTATCGCCTCTGTTAACGCCTTACAACCCAACGTTTATCGATCATTAGAGACAACTTGGAATCAATTTAGAGGAAACTCCATCGGTGCCATTTCTTCTATCATCATGGTACTACTATTCGGTAGTAACATTTTAATTATCGGATTGACGGTCATTCTCGTCTTGGCAATGCTGTTATTCTTTAAACTCCAAAGTGTATCAACACTTGCAGTCATCACAGTAGTCGCTATTATGGATGTACCGTTCGGTGTCGAGATGGACACAGGTGATTTTCTAGTTGTTGCAGGAACCAGATTCTCTCTCGTAATGAT
Organism: Jeotgalicoccus sp. S0W5; assembly: GCF_011634875.1. NCBI lineage: Bacteria > Bacillati > Bacillota > Bacilli > Caryophanales > Staphylococcaceae > Jeotgalicoccus > Jeotgalicoccus sp. S0W5. The sequence goes on from NZ_SIRQ01000006.1 coordinate 4,600, forward strand.
TGGTGTTTTGGTGTCTTTACTTGTTAACCTTGTCTTTATACCACCGCGTTATGAAACTAAGATGTATCACAACTGTTTTAATGTAACGAATGATATTTTTAAATGGATACGTTTAGAATTCAATGCGGTAAGTGAATCTCAAATCGTCAAAAAAGACTTGGCACAACTTCAAACTAGAGTGACAAAACTTGAAACGATGTATTCCTGGTATAAGGAAGAGCGGAACATCTTTAAGAAGCAAAAATTTACACATCACCGTAGAAAAGTGCTATTTAAACACTTGATAGAATCTACCAGACAAACATATAACTTTTTGGATCGTTTAAACAGACATGAAAACGACTACTATCACTTAGATGAAGATTTAAAAAATCATATGCGACTCGAAATGGATGAATTAATGGCCTACCATGAACAAGTATTCATGAAGTTTACAGAGAAAATTAAACCAGAAACGTCTGAAATCTACATTGAAACGACACATCAATATGATGAAAGCCTTATGACACATTTCCTGACTAATTATTCTCGCCTAACTGATGAAAATGATAAGCTTCAATATGAGAACATTTTAGAAGTTATTACTGCCCTACACGAATACTCAAGAGCTGTAGAACGTGTAGACCGCTTAACAAACAGCTTTTTCTCATATCACAATGAAGAAAATAAAATAGACATTCAAGATGAAACTTTAGATATATAAAAAAGAGACGATAAAATCCAAATGGATTTTATCGTCTTTAATATTTCCAACCATTATTTGCTTTGGCCTTACCTCTAAAGCGGCTCACATGCGGATTACCACTAACGATGAAACGGTATAAATAATCGACTGCTTCTTTTTTGTTATCAATACCAATCCTCGGTGTATCTAAAATCTCATCCGGTTTTTTACCTTCATAGATTTTTAAAATATCACTGTTTATATCAATGCCATTATGCGCTTGTCTAGTAATACCTAATGCTTGAGTCAGTTTACCAGGACCATCTGTTAAACCATCACTACGTCCACGCCTGTCCTGCATCGTATCGATACCTCGAGATGGCTCTATACCTCGAATCAATACACCTTCCGGTCGATTATTTGTCGTTACAAAGTTCATACAACTATGCCCATGCATGGTGTATACATAAATATGTCCATAAGGTTTGAACATCATATCATTTTTCTTCGTAACCTTACCTGAAAAAGTGTGTGATGCTCGGTCTTCTAAACCAAGGTAAGCTTCAACTTCAGTAATATATCCAGCTGTGATTTTTCCATCTATATAAGTTACTATCTCTTTTCCAAGTAAATACTTGGCGGCGGCTAAAGTATCATCTTGTAAAAAGTCTAAATTCAAAGTATTCATATAAACACCTATAAGCCCTGGATATCATAAAGATTTCTATAGACTCCACTATGTTTCATCAGTGCGTCGTGACTACCAGACTCAACTATTTCACCATTTTCAACAACAACAATCTTATCAGCATGAGTCACTGTTGATAACCTATGCGCTACGATAAGTGTCGTTCTATTACTTGATAGTTCTTCAATTGTTTCTTGGATAATACTCTCACTTTCGAGATCTAGTGCACTTGTTGCTTCATCTAAAATCAGGATTGGAGGATTTTTCAGGAATACCCGGGCGATTGCAATTCTCTGTTTCTGACCGCCAGAAAGTTTAACTCCGCGTTCACCAACTGTAGTATCATAACCTTCTTCTAGATTCATGATAAATTCATGAGCATTCGCTCTTTTCGCAGCCAAGATCACTTCCTCATCCGTTGCACCAGGTTTAGCCAGTAGGATATTTTCTTTTATAGAATCCGAGAACAAGATATTGTCCTGCATGACAATACCTAGATTATCTCTTAAAGATCGTACCGTTACATCTCTTACATCCTGTCCATCGACTTCGATGCTTCCTTCAGTCACGTCATAGAATCTTGGAATTAATGATACTAAGGTGGACTTACCGCCTCCACTCATACCCACAAAGGCAACCGTTTGTCCAATCAATATATCTAAATTGATGTTATTTAAAATCGTTTGATCATTTTCTTCATATTGGAAAGAGACGTCTTTTAAGCTAATATGACCTTTCACATCACCAATCGGCTTCGCTCCCGCTTCATCTTTTACATCGTATGGTACATCAAATAGTTGGAATACCCTATCCATAGATGCCACACTCTGTGTTAGTGCTGTTGAAGATGAGACAAGTCGACGTAATGGCCCGTATAGTCTTTCTAAATAGGCAACAAATGCAGCAAGGATACCGACTGAAAGTTGATCATTCAATACTAGGAATGTACCGTATCCGACAACTAATAATGGACCAATATCTGTAATAGTGTTAACCACCATGAAACTGTAAGCTGTCCATCTTGAGTGGTCTAGTGCTTTTGTTAAGAAATTATTGTTGGTCTTATCGAATCGCTTTTCTTCATGATCTTCGATTGCAAAACTTTTTACAACATTAATCCCTTGCACTCTTTCATGTAGAAATCCTTGTACTTCTGCTAGTGCTTGCGAACGATTTCTTGTTTTTGCTCTTAATCGTCCAAAGAAGAACCAAACACCAAAAATATAGAATGGGAAGATGGCAATTGAAGCAAAGGTTAATTCAATATTTAAGTTAAACATAATAATTAAGGCAATAATAATTGTCACTAAATCTAGCCAGACGTTCATTAAGCCTGTCATTATAAAGTCCTTAGTCTGCTCAACATCATTGATGACTCTTGAAATGACTTCTCCCACTTTATTGTTGGCATAGAATTTTGCACTTAACATCTGGAGGTGCCCATATAATTTTTTTCTGATATCATATAAAATCTTATTACTCGTGCGCTGTGCCAAGTACTGTCTGAGAAATTCTACAGGTGGTCTTAACACTATAAAAATCACAGCGAATACTAAGAGAACTTGGATGAGCATCGTCATACGCTCATCATAAGCAAGTCCTTCAGCGAGTATAATGTCATCAATTGCATACGCTACAAATAACGGAATAAGTAAAGGAATTCCGAATTTAAGAATCCCTATAACAATCGTCAAAGCAATGATGCCATAGTAAGGCTGAACGAACTTCATATACCTTCTAATCATTAAAGTGCCTCCCTTAAGATAGTAAAACCAATCAGTGCTTTCACCGATTGGTTAATGTTCATTATTAAAACGATGGTGCCAAACCTTTATAAAATCTGGAGCAAAAGGCCCTTTTTTTCTTTCAATCCACTGTTGCAGTTCGTCGACGTTGAATTTTAAAATGCGGTCAATATCATCAGAATAGTTCATTCTACTTCGGTGAACTTTATATTCATCTTCGTCTAAAAGATGATATTTACCATCTGGGTAGACCTTGATATCTAAATCATAATCGATGTACTTAATTGCTTCATCATCAGCAACATATGGAGAAGAGAGATTACAGTAATAATACACACCGTCTTCTCTAAACATACAGATGACATTGAACCAATAATCTTTATGAAAGTAAACAATTGCAGGTTCTCTTGTCACCCACTTTCGTCCATCACTTTCTGTGACGAGCGTCCTGTTATTACCTCCGATAACGACGTGATCTGTACCTTTTAAAATCGTCGTTTCGCTCCAAACGCGGTGGATGCTCCCATCATGCTTATAGCTTTGAATCCTCATTTTTGTTCCTTCTAAAGGAATGGATTCCTTCACCATAATAACCCCACCACCTTTATTATTTACGTAAATAGTATAGCATAGCAAAATACTTATTAAAAATTTATAGACTAGGATTTATTCATCTATAAACTTCATCATCTTTTGCATTGCCACACTCATCGGTAAGTTTTTCACCTCATCTAATGGAACAAAATCTGAATGACGATCTGTCGTTCTAATGATATAGCCATCCATGTACCAGACTTTATGTGTGAAGACATGTTTGTGTTCACCGATGGGGCCTTTTGGCTGACTGAGCTGGATTTGGTATTGTTCTTCTAAAGATTCTATGGAAGTATCTACGTCAAAGCGTGGTAACTCATACATGCCTTTTAATAAATCATCTTCTTGTTTAAAGAGTAAAATTTCATTCTTATTGTTCAGAATGTAGTACACATTGTAATAATATTCTTTTTTAGTTTTCGCTTTTTTCTTCACAGGATAAGCCATTACCTCACCTTTTTTATAAGCTTCACAATGGGCCTGTACTGGACATACAACGCACTTAGGTGTGCGCGGTGTGCAAATAGTCGCTCCAAGTTCCATCAAAGCTTGATTAAAGTCACCCGCTTCTAATGGCATATCACTTTCTATATCTCTTTTAATATCTTTTTGCACGCTAACTTTTGTTGTGTCCCGGTTGTCACGATTTAATCTTGTCATCACTCTGAGCACATTGCCATCTACTGCGGCAAGTTGATTATTAAAAGCTATACTTTGTACTGCACCACCGATATATGGACCTACACCTTTTAAGCTAAAAAAATCTTCGGGTCGATTCGGTACTTTAGAATCATATAGACTTTGTACTTCTTTAATTGCATGGTGAAAATTTCGAATTCTATTATAGTAACCTAGGCCTTCCCAATCTTTTAATAAGTCTTGTTCGTCAGCATTGGCAAGGGCATCTAGAGTTTCATATTTTGTTATAAATTTATTAAAATAGGGTATAACAGTAATGACTTGAGTTTGTTGTAACATAACCTCACTCAGCCAAATTTTATAGGGATCGCTCGTCTGTCGCCAAGGTAGCTCCCTTTTATTTGCATGATACCAAGCGAGTAATGTATCATTAAAAACTGATCTTTTTAACATGTAAACATCCTTAATAAATTATTAAAATGCAGAAATTGAATGGAAGTGGAATGATGGATACTTTAACACATACCCTGATGGGTGGTACGATAGTTGGTCTTGCACAAATAGACCCAAATATCGACCCCGTTTCAGCAGGGTTTATTACGACTGTCGTCGGTGCTTCGTTAATTCCAGACATCGATACTTTAATGAAACTTAAAAATAATGCCATTTATATTAAACACCATCGTGGTATTACCCATTCTCTACCTTTTACTGTATTAATTTGGCCATTATTGCTGGCAATTTTAAGCAGTACCTTATTCGGCCTGCCTTTTATAAATATGTACTTTTGGTCACTTTTTGGCGTCTTCCTTCATGTTTTTTCAGACATTTTCAATGCCTATGGTACACAGGCGCTCAGGCCTTTTAACCACACTTGGATTCAGCTCGGATACATCAACACTATAGATATACCTATTATCATAATGCATGCCTTGTATTTTATCCTGTGGTTCGTCGGTTTTAATCCAGTCATGCTGTTTATTATTTTATATGGTGTATTAGTATTGTACTACATCACCCGTTTTACCTATCAAAAATATTTAATCCAAAAAATTATAAAACAAATTCCTGATAGAGACATCAGTAGAGTATTCTGTATGCCAACCATACGATTTAATGAGTGGAGAGTGGTAGTAATTTCAGCAGATTACTACTATGTTGGTCGGACTTTTAAAGGTCAAATTGTATTTTACGATCGCTTTGAAAAAGTGAAACCACTTGAAGGTGAATTATTTGAAGCTGTAAAAGATGATGAAAACTTTAAATCCTTTACTTTCTTCTCCTCTATTTATAGACATGAGGTTAAAGATATTGACCATAATACAATTGAGGTGCGTTATATAGACCTTAGATATTTAAAAGATGGTCATTATCCATTCGTTTGTATCATGCTATTAGACAAAGATGATTTTGATGTTCAATCCTCTTATACAGGTTGGGTTTTCACTGAAAATAAACTCCAACAAAAATTATCGTAACATAAAGCCAGCATGCCTATTTTTCAGGCATGCTGGTTTTATCATTATATAATTGTATTTTCATTTTTCCATAAGCCTCAAACACCCACAAGTATAATATCGCGACTTGGGTAAAGTACAGTACATCGTATGGCAAACGATTAATTGACCATGCTTGATGTACCGTATTATTTTGCAATCCATTAATTACATAGTAAAAGGGATTTAAACTCAATATATTTTCAAGAATCCCTGGAAGTTGTTCTGGTAAGTAAAACACAGGTACAACGAGCAACACAATTAGGAACAAGATTGGATTAATCTTGGTCGTATTAATGTGCATTGATACGCCTAAAAACAACATAGTGAATGGTATCGTCAAAATTACACCTAGTAAGATGTAATATATTAACGAGAAGATATTTAATAGCCAATCATCAATAAAGAGTGCAGTTATCGCACTATACATCGTTAAAAATATAATAAAGATTATAGTTTGATAAACCATGACAGGTAATATTCTTAAATATAATGGAATGTAGTTCACTTTTAGAATTGAACCTTTAACGTAAGCATCATTTTTATTTAAAATTACCATACTAAAAACCCATACTGTAGACATGAAACCAGTCATCCCATACAAGAGCCGAATCATAGTTTGGGATTCTAGGAACATAAACCCAACAATCATACCGACAAGTCCGACTAAGTAAATAATTAATGGTGTAAGATTTAACAAGGTAAACCTATCCGCCTGTCGGAATACTCTTCTTAGCAAATATTTGAATCTGTAATCCATCTCAGGCACCTACCTTATTATATAGTTCCATTTATTAGTCGTACTATCGTAAATCATAAAGCCACCATCAACTCTAAAAATTGTAACTTCCGAAGATAAATTCATATCTTCTACAATTGGATTATTTTCAACCCCATCAAATTCCATAGAAAATACTGTTTGCCCTTGGAAGTGATAAATAATAGGTATTCCTGCAACCTTACCTGAATTCTCATCCAGACTGTCAAAAGTAATATTTTGTTCTAAGAATTCCCTATCTCCATTTAAGTAATTAGAATAGAATAGATAGTTATCTTGGATAACCGGTGCAGTGTACTGAAGTAACTCCATGAAATCAGCTTCAGTATAGAGACTCGCTGGATTAAAATAAACAACCTCATCACGATTCACAGTCTCTTCTATACCATTATGATTTATTGTATAGGTCTCTTCAGTCGAATCTGTGACTTCTATGAGTGTAAATGGTGGTAAAGTTTCACCATTTAAATTTAGTCCTTCATTATCAACAAAAGCATATGCGAGTCGATCTGTCGTTTCGCCTTCTGTAAAATTCTCATTCTCTTCTGTAAATGTTGGTGTTTCTGATACGAAAGTAATATTCATGAAAATCACCAATGCAGCAACAATCATAACGAAGGTAATGACTAGGCTGACAATAATCTTTTGAATATTGACATTATCTAGAACAGATGCCTGTTGTTTACCTAAACGTTTAAAGTTTTCATTATATTTTTCATCTTCATATACTCGTCTTTTCCAGTCTAAGTCAAAGAGGGCTTCTTGCTCTATATTTTTTACCTTACTTTTTTCTTTTAAGTATTTGTTATAGGCTTCCTTTCCACCCTCTACACTGCCCTCATACCGTATTTGTCCATAGCTTATCCAAGTGAAATAATTCGCCATTTTTTCAATTGGTTCTATGGCAGTTTCTAAAAGCAGAATGCCGCGTTTACTGTTCTCGTGCATATTAACGACACTTCTGAACTTGTCCAAATCTTCAAGATCTTTATGAAAGTTGTTGTAAATAATCACATCAGCCTCAATAAGTGCTGACAACTCTAGTAGGACGTGAGATAACTGTTTACGCGTCAATTCATTGACTTTCTTATCTAAATTATTTCGGATAATTGCTTTAACTTGTAAGCGGTCAAGTGTCTTAGTAAAAGCCTTACCGCTCATATATTCTTCAAGCAGTTCTTCAATGAAAAACGATAATTTAAACGGATTCGTTAGATGATCATCTACATCTAAACTTAGGATACTACCATTACGAGTTATTTTACCTTCTTTAAGGTCCAGTGTGCCACTTAGCGTTTCTTTAATATAGAACAGAGTATCTGGACTACTCAGAAGTCCAAGGACCTCTCCCTCATAGAGATGAATATTTACGTCCTTTAAATAAATATCTCCTGCATTGCCAAGCATGCGAGTTTTAAAGTCTGAAGCTTCTTTGCTATAGGTTAAATCGATCCCTTTTAATAGTACTTTATTTTTCATTAGCCAACCTTTTTAGGCAATTGTAGCATGCTAACTGGGATACCAGTTTCCTTTTCATCACCATTGACAAAAAAGCCCCAAGCAAAAATGCCCTTGACATACTCGACTTTAAAATAGTGATCTTCTTGGCTAATCACCTTATATATTTTCCCTTTTTCAATAAGAGATAAATCGATTAAATAGCACTCTGCAATGATTACCTGACGCTCTAGTACACGGTACTCATTTTCAACACCCATCATTTCAGCACGTCTCATCTTTTCGCGCTTAGTTTGTATATAATGGTTTAGTTCCTTTCTTGTCATTTGACCGAGAGATTCATTCATCATCTATTCCGCCTAACTTTTCACTGATTTTATCATAAGGGTAACCTTTACTCATCATTGCTGCAATCATTTTCTGTTTTAGCTTATAGCCACTTTCTTTTCTTTGATACTTATTATAATATTTTTCAAAGTCTTTCTCAAAATAATGTTCCTCATCAAAATCATCATCAAATATAATCATTTCCATATGATGCTTTTGATATCCCCTTTGGATTAATTTCTCCTGCAGCTTTTGTTTAAACTGCATGTATGAGCCACGGTGAGATTTGAGGAATTTATGCTTCAATTTATTCATTCGTTCAGCATCGATTAAATCATCAAAATAAGCTTTCTCTCTCATGATAATATCTTCTTCGATACCTTGTTTTTTCAATTCACGAACAAGGTGTCCTGGACCTTTATCTGTTGTATTTAACAAGGTATTTCTAAATGCCACTGCATATTGATCATCGTTTAAGTATCCTTCATTAGTCAATCGATTGATTGTCTCTTTAACAATATCGTTATCAAAATCCTCAATTAAATAATAATACATCTCTTGGATTGACCTTAGCTTGTAACTGATAAATTTTAGTCCCTTTGTATAGGCCTGATCGAATTGAATACTTGTTGTCAGTGCTTCAAATTCATCTTCTTCTATCACTTTACCTGGTATGAGCATGTACCTTACAAGTGATTCTTCATGTACTTTTAAAGTGCGTCCGTCATCAAAATACACCTGGTACATTTCTTTTTTCTGTTTGACTATACGTCTAATTTCCACTTAAATCACTCCAATAAATCAGAAGCGAAAAAACTGCTTAATGACTTACTTTGTTCTTTTCTTTGAAGTCGACGTTCCGACCGCTCTCTACCGGTGTCTTTCAGCCACTGCAAACGGTCATTATCCGCTTCAATTTTAGGAACTTCCACCTTATTATTGTCATCATCAAGTGCGACGAAAGTTAAGAAAGAAAATGCTGCAAGTTCCTTACCAGATTCACGTGTTAAATCTTCTTTTGAAATCTTGACCATGACTTCCATAGAACTACGTCCTGTGGAAGTTACCATAGCTTCTAAAATAACAATTTCGCCGACATTGATTGGCTTTAAAAAATCCATTGAATCTATAGAAGCTGTGACGACACTCTCCCTACAATGTCGTCTTGCACTGATTGCTGCAATATCATCTACATATTGTAACAACCTACCACCGAACAATGTACCATGTGAATTTGAATCTGGTGGTAGGACATTAGCAGTTTTTACTGCATAGGATTCTGACATTAGTTTTTTCATGATTTTCCCCTTTCATTAAACGACAAAAATAGAGGAGATTCGCATCTCCTCTAACTTTAAAAGCTTATATTTTACGTTCCAGCGCTTCTTCTGGCGTATCCACAACAATTGCATCTTTACTGTGGAATGCCTGTGCTAGGAAATAATATAGCACTGCTGCAAAGCCGAGAATAGCAAACATGAATGATAATACTATTAAGAGCATGAGCCAACTGCTCATAGTACCCCTCCTCTAATAAAATGTTACATAATTTAATTACTTAAATTGTATCATATATTAAAACACAATGGTGCTTAAAATTTATTAAAAGGCCCAGTTTCCTTGACTAAATACCGGTGTCTCATTTCCTTCATTATCTACACCATAGATATTTAAGTCTTTAGAACCAATCATGAAGTCAACATGGGTTATAGAGTCATTGAGTCCGACCGCATCCAGCTCATCACGAGACATCTCCTTACCGCCTTGAACAGAGAAAGCATAAGCACTACCTAAAGCAATGTGACATGATGCATTTTCATCGAATAAGGTATTAAAGAAAAGAATACCTTTATTTGAAATAGGAGAATCATCAGGTACAAGTGCAACTTCACCTAATCTTCTCGCACCTTCGTCAGTGTCCATAATATTCTTAAGGATTTCGTAACCTTTTTTTGCCTCATATTCGATAACTTCGCCATCTTTAAATGTTAATTTGAAATCATCAATGATATTTCCACCATGACTCAGCGGTAGAGTGTTTGATACATAACCATCTACTCTGTTCTTATCTGGTGCGGTAAAGACTTCTTCAGTGGGCATGTTCGCCATAAAAGAATCTCCATTTGAATCAGTACTTGATGCACCAGCCCAGAGGTGATTTTGTGGTAAGCCAATAGTTAAATTTGTACCAGGTGCTTCATAGCGTAAGGCAGTAAATTGTTTATCATTTAAATAATCAACCTTTTCATGAAGCGTCTTATCGTGCTCGGTCCAAGCTTGAACTGGATTATCGACGTCTGCACGAACGGTATATAGAATCAATTCTAACAATCGATTTACTGCTTCATTGTCACTTAAATCAGGGTAAACTAATCTCGCCCACTCAACTGAGGGATAGCCTGCAACACACCAAGAATGGTAATCACTTTGTGTACGTGCAGAGAATTCTTTGAATGCCTTACCTTGTGCAACTTGCATTGCCATTAATTTTTCTGGCTCGACATCTTTTAATAGCTCTGGTGAGCTTGAAATAATACTTAAAAATCCGGCTTTCTCATCGCTATAGTACATACGTTCAGCGACATCAAACTCATGTACGGTCGCTAAACTTTCTTTGTCTTTATAAGTCGCACTCAGTCTTGAGAGTGTATCATCACCTAATGAGACTCTGACATCTTTTGATCCACGTTCATAAGCAATTTTAGTCACTAAACGCACAAGTGGTAAAGCGTCCGAAGTTGCTCTAATAAATAGTTTTTTACCTTCAGTTACATTAATACCAACATCTACTAGAAGCTCTGCATACTTGTATAACTTATCTTCTAAATTAGTCATGATTTCCCCTACTTTCTCATTTTAGATAATTCTTCAATTACAGCAGATTGTTCAGCCGCTGAAATTTGCTTACGCGACTGTAACATTTTTTTAATATCGTTAAGCTCAGTCAACTTATCATCACTGTAATCTTCAGCTTTGAATATGCCTTTATTCACCACATTTAAGTGTTCTACTATATCGCTTAATATTTCTTCTTTGTTCATATTAATCCCCTTTCCATACTCACCTACTATATTATCAAACATTAAATTAAATATATATTATCTTAACAAGGTAATAAAGTTTTCTTTTATATGAGTTTCTCTTAATTTCTTAGCTTAAAACGTTTATACTTAGCTTAGATAGGATATAAAGACTACAAAGAAACTATAAGGAGAATCAATTATGAAAAACAAATTAGTACCAGCAATAGTAATTGGAGCCGCTGTCGGCGGAGTAATTGCACTTTTAGATAAAGGCACTCGCGAATCACTTGCATCAAACACAAAATCTATTAAGCACTATGCACAAAACCCAGATGATCTTAAATCTCGTTTTAATAGTCCTTCAACAGGCGAACCATCTAAAATTGATATGATTAAAGATGAAGTTCTATTCTGGAAAGATACAATTGAAGAAATTCGCCGTAACAATCCTGAATTAGAAAAAGCAATTATAGATGCTAAAGATACGTTCCAATCAAACCGTGAGAAAAAACTAAATTAATATTACTTGGGACTATGTTACATAGTCCTTTTATTTTAGCGAGGTGAAATGAATGTCAAAGGATAAATCATCGTCAAAACTACTGAATCAAATTAAGAATAATACTGAAGAAGAGAAAGATAAGAACGATGTCTTTGTAGATAAGATTGATTTTAAGTCTGTATCTTCAAAAGACAAGGAACATGTGTATGTTTCAAAAATTAATAAGCCAGCAAAAGTTAAAGATGAATCTGGTTTCTTTAATCAATTATTATTTAGGTTTTCACTAGACAATACATCAGGTATGGCTGCTCAATTAGCCTATTACTTCCTACTAGCGATTTTCCCATTGCTTATTTTCTTATTATCAATCGTACCGCTGTTTCAAATACAGCCGGAAGTAATTACTGGCTTTATTCAAGATTATGCACCAGCCGAGATATCTAGCTTACTTGAAGGAATCATTGGCGATGTGTTAGAGAACTCTGGTGGTGGCACATTATCATTAGGTTTAATTTTAACTCTGTGGTCTGCCTCTAATGGTATGACTGCCCTAATGAATGCCTTTAACGTTGCATATGATGTAGAAGATAATCGAAACTTCTTCGTTACGAAATCACTCTCGGTCTTCTTTACACTAATCTTGTCACTATCAGTCATTCTGACATTTGTCTTAATTGTCTTTGGTGGACAAATTGGTGACCTAATGTTTGGTGTGATAGGCCTAGATGATCAATTCCAATACGTGTGGAGTTTAATTAGAAGTATCTTACCAGTTCTGCTCGTCTTGATAGTATTCTTAATTATGTATGTGACAGCACCGAATATTAAACTGAAATTCAAATCCGTTATTCCAGGTACAATATTTACAACAATTGCCTTTTTAGTTGCATCATGGGGCTTTAGTTTCTACGTTTCAAACTTTAGCAACTACTCAGCGACTTACGGTTCAATTGCCGGTGTGATCATTTTAATTTTCTGGTTGTACATTACTGGTGTTATAATTATCTTAGGCGCCCAAATTAACTCAATTTTATACAAAAGAGAGTTAAGAAAAAAAGCGGATAACTATGAGCGTCAATAGGAATACGAAGGAGACGTGTCAGTCTAAGATGACTTTATTAGAAGAAATATTAAAGGCAAATGAAGCCTTCGTCAAAAACGAGGAATTCAAAGCCTATAAGACAGATAAGACACCTAACAAAAAAGCAGTGTTTTTAACTTGTATGGATACACGCTTATCTGAACTTGCTACAAAAGCATTTGGATTAAAAAATGGTGATATTAAACAGCTGAAAAATGCTGGTGCAGTCGTATCTCACCCATACGGATCGACTATGCGCAGTATTTTAGTTGCCGTATATGCCTTAGGCGTTGATGAAGTATTCATTATGGGCCATCATGATTGCGGTTTTGGTGCCTTAAAACCAGATCCTGTAATCAAAGAAATGAAAGATAGAGGTATTTCTGAAGATACCTTTAATACTTTAGATCATTCAGGTATTGATGTGAGAGACTGGCTTAAAGGTTTCGATAGCGTTGAAGAAAGTGTGACTGAAACAGTCAACAACGTGAAAAATCATCCACTCCTTGCTAAAAGTATTCCAGTTCATGGTCTAATTATGGACCCAGAAACAGGAAAAGCAGACCTCGTCATTAATGGCTATGAAAAAGTAGAAGAATAGATAAAGAAGCACCTAACATCATTGTTAGGTGCTTCTTTTTGAAAAGAGGATTTTAACTTTAATCTTCAATAAGCGTCAGTAATTTTGGACCTTCTTTAGTCACGAGAACTGTATGTTCTTTTTGGGCAACATAGCTTCCATCTTTCGTTTCAAAAGCCCAGTCATTTTTACCATCTGAAACGATAGTCGCTTTAGATGAAATAAATGGTTCTACTGCGATAACCATGCCCTCTTTTAGAATCGTTCTATCAGTTGGATCATAATAGTTCATTATGTGTTGTGGCATATCATGTAAGCTCTTACCTACACCGTGTCCAGTTAGATTTTTAATGACTGTCAGTCCATTTTGTCTAGCGGTATTAAAAACTGCACGGCCAATTTGTGAAACTTTAGCACCTGGCTTAATTTTCTTCATTGCTTCCTCAAATGCCATTGCTGTCACATCAATTACTTTTTGTTTTAATGGATCATCCGCTTCACCAGCAATAAATGAAATACCTGTATCTGAATAATAACCATCTTTAACAGCAGAAATATCGACGTTTACGATATCCCCGTCTTTAATTTTACGTGGACCTGGGATGCCGTGTGCAACCTCTTCATTGATACTTATGCAAGTATAGCCAGGAAAATCATATTCACTTATTGGTGCACTTTTCGCACCGTATTTTTCTAATTCCTTGCCTGCAAAGTCATCAAGTTCCTTAGTCGACATGCCAACTTTTGCATGTGCTACCGTATCTTTTAAAACACGCCCACAAATCTGGCCAATCTCATCTAATTTTTCAAGTTCTTCTTTTGTTTGTACAATCATGTTTATACCTTCTTACTTTTAGTCTTATTTATTATTATATCAAAGATGCTACAAGATAAAATCATATATGGTCATGTTTCTATAGAGTCTTTCACTGAGATTTGATGCTGTCACTCCAATTAATCGTATCGGTACATCTGCTTCTTTCACTTCGTGATAGAGATTATATGCATAATGATATATATCATCTCCAGAGGAAACTGGATCAACCGTCATCATCTGTCTTGTATGAGTTTCAAAATTAGCAGTTTTAATCTTTACAGTGATAACCTTAGCCACAACACCTTTTTCCTGTAATCGAGTACTTACTTTTTCTGTTAAAGTCTCTAGTACACTTAATATTTCAGTGTCATCATTTCTGTCATAATTAAAAGTGGTTTCTTTACCAATTGACTTTCTTTCTCTTTGGACAGTCAGTTTATTCGTACCGATTCCACGCGCCTTATTATGGAGACTTTCGCCTCTTTTGCCAAAGTTTAAAATTAATTCACTCTTACTCATATCATATAAATCTTTGCCTGTTTTGATTCCAAGTTCATGCATCTTTTCTTCAGTCACTTTGCCCACTCCTGGGAACTTGCCAATCGGCATAGAAAACAAGATTTCAAGAACATTACTATAATCAATAACAGTCATTCCCTTTGGCTTATTCATTCCCGAAGCAATTTTTGCGAGGTACTTATTATATGAAATCCCACTACTGGATGTTAAACCTGTCTTTTCAAAGATCTCACTTTGTATCTTCAAAGCGACCGTTCTCGCTGACTGGGTCTTGTTTACAAGTTCAGTAATATCCAAATAAGCTTCATCTAAACTTAAAGGTTCAATATCATCTGTATAGGATAAAAAGATCTCCCGAATTTGTTCGGATATTTCCTTATATCTTTCAAATCGAGGATGAACAAATACGCCGTCGGGACACAGTTTATGGGCAGTCTTTGTGGGCATTGCTGAATGTACACCAAACTTTCTTGCTTCATATGAAGCGGTGGCTACAACACCTCTATTGTAAGACCGACCACCGACGATGACAGGTTTTCCTCTTAAATTTGGATTATCATTCTGTTCTACTTGTGCAAAAAAGGCATCCATATCAATATGAATGATTCTTCTCTCCATCATCCTCACCCAAATATATTATAGCAAATACAGAACAGATGTTCTATAAAGATTACTCAGCAGGTTGTGATTCATATAGACTCATTCCCACTTCTGTATCTATCGCATATTTCAAATGCTTATGTTTGAGTATGAGATAGGCATAGTAAAAATCACCAGCACAGGCACCTGCGTGAATTGCGATGTAATATTTATAAGCAGGATTAGGGAGCGTAAACATCATAATTACCATAATCGTTGTGATAATAAGAAATGGCATTAGGATAATAATTAAAAATTGAAGTCTTGTATAAACTGTCCCAGGTGAAGTGGCATAGGCCATGCCTGCTTTAAAGCCAAAGTTCACCTTAGCAGACGGGTTAAATAATTTAAAAAATAGTCCATGTATACTTTCGTGAACAATGATAATTCCTATAAAAAGTGCGATAATAATAAGTACTGCAACAGCTAAACCAAATCTTTCATTACCAATCAGTGCACTACCAATAGGATGGATAATCAATCCCTCAATGAGATAACAAATAATAAAGGCAAGTATTGCGCTGATAATTTGAATCCAAGAAATGTGTTTGAGCGCTTTTTTATCTTGGAATATATTTAATTCTAACTTATCCATTGAAATCCTCTTTCTATAAAATATATATGAAACATAACATAAATTTACCTTTAGTTACACAGGAGTGGTTAACATGCATTATACAATAATAGGTGGTGGACTAGCTGGTGTGTCGATCGGCTATCACCTAGTTAAATTAGGCAGTCAGGTGACAATCTATGACAGAAATGATGAAGGTCAGGCTACCTTTGCTTCAGCAGGCATCGTATGTCCATGGATCAGTCAACGTAGAAATAAAAAGTGGTATCGACTTGTCACAAAAAGTGCTTCCTACTATCCAAGTTTTATAAAAGAATTAGAAACAGACAGTCAACTTTCTACCGGCTATAAAAACTCTGGTGCGATATGTCTATTTAAGGAAAATATTTTTGACAAAGCTGTCAAAAGAATTAGTGATAAAGCAATCGATAATCCAGATGTCGGCGAAGTAAGAATATTATCGACCGATGAATTAAATCAATTACACCCTGCCTTGACTAATCAATACCCTGCTTTAATCGTTGAAGGCGGTGGGCAAGTAAGAGGTAAAAAATTATTAGCTGCCTTAAAAGCTGGCTTTTTAGAACACGGCGGTGTGTGGAAAAATGAATCGTACAAAGAAGATGATGATAGTTTTAAAATTTATGCTACAGGCGCATGGGGAAAAGAACAAAGCTACAAGCCAGAAATTTCTCATCAGCGTGCGGAGATAATGTACTTTAGATTAAAAAATCAAGCTGTTGAACAGTCTCCTGTCGTCATGGCACTTGGCCCGACCTATATCGTGCATTTAGAAGATAATGAATACGTTATAGGGACAACACATATCGATACTGATTCATTTGATTGTCAACCCACAAAAGAGAGCTATGACTATTTGGAAAGCGAATTATACAAATACTTTAAAAAAGACGAAGTCGAAATTACTCAGATGAGTGTCGGTCTGAAGCCGTATACTAGGGACTATTTACCGTTTATAGGTTACGTTGATGACAATACCTTTGTTGTTAATGGTATGGGATCAACCGGATTAACTGCAAGTCCCTTTGTCGGACGTGAAGTCGCAAATCTCCTTCACGGAAAGCCGACGGATTTAGATTTATCCGACTATTCTTATATAGAAAGTGAAACTTAAGATTTTTAATTTTTTTCTTGAGTGTTGTATTCAATCCTAAAAAAAGGCTAAAAGTCACTTTATCAGGACTTTTAGCCTAAAATAATGTTCTCTAATTAACAAAAAACATCACTACAGCATAGATATAGTAAAGGAAAATCACAGCGTTAATAATAAAAACAATGAGCCATATTCTATCTTTACGATATCTATAGTTTACATATGAAAAAATAAAACCAAGTATAATAAATAACACGTTTAAAATAAGTACTTGGCCGCCGTCTAAGAATAGAGGCAGCAATAGTACAATCAAGGGAATCAATATACACAACACTCTCAACATTTACTGCCTCACTCCATTCATTCTTTTGTCTTATATTTTACCAATTTCGGTGTAACAATTTGGCAAGATGGTAATCTTCTCTTTTATATAGTTTATACATAAAGTACATTAGTATAATTAAACACGTTTCTATATCAGATGTTTCACCTGTATAAATCTTGTGATCATTCATTGAACCAAGGAGGTCATCGTCTCTATACATCGTTAAAGTGACTTCCTTGTCATCTTTAAATATATAAGTAGTATTGTCCACTACCCCCTCGACATGAAAGTTCATGAAATTACGAAGTTTACGTTCTTTTAAAGTGTAATGAACACCCTGATATTCAACGGTATATTTTGCAACATTCAAATCTTTGAATCGTCTATTCTGCAGTCCAAGTAGAATTTCAGTTCCACTTTTATGTTTAAATCCATAAGTATTTTTATCGTCGCACCCAGAAATTGTCGTGGCAAATATATCCCCGATAAGTTCATTTTTTTCATTCAAAATCGTCACACCTTGGCGCTGTTCTTGATCGATAACTTTTGCATATAACTGCTGCACAAAACACCCTCCTGTCCACTCTAGTTCAGTTAATATTAGTTTACCATAAGTATAATGAAAAAGAGTATCCCCATATTTTGGCGATACTCTAAAATCTTAGCTTAATATTAAATCTACGATTTCTTCTTTTGTAATTTTACCAATATAGTAATTTAAATCCACATCACTTAATGCCTCTAGTAATTCCTCTTTAATCACGCGTGTCCCAATCAAGGCATTTTCAACTACAGATATGTCACCTTGACCAAAGAAGTCACCATAAATTGAACACTTATCAATCTTGCCACCTTCAATTTCTAAAGATATGTCTAAAGTGCCGGCTTGTGTTCTCGCATCCCTATTATATGAATAACGAGGGGACTTTCCGTAGTTCCAATCCCAATTTTTGTACTTTTCTTCTACAAGTTTATCTATTCCTGCCCAATCTTCATCTGTTAAAACGTAGCGTTTAGCATCTTTCACATCATCAATATTTAACAAGCCTTTTATGACTAAATCTTTAAACTCCTCAGTCATAATATCTTTATATTCATCTGCTAAGTGATCTCTTAGAGTCGTCACTCTAGCCTCTGCTGATTTTATGCCTTTTGACTCAATCTTCTTCTTGTTTGGATTGAGTGATTTCATCATCGCTTCAACATTGATATCTAATAGTAATGAGAACCCACCGTATACACGACCATTTGACATCGTCATGGCACCGCCTGATACCTTTTTCCCATCGATAACTAAGTCATTTCTGCCGCTTTGTTCTACTTTATCTATACCTAAATCGTTTAAAAATTTAATGACTGGTTCATACATTTTTTTGTAATCACCGTAGACTCCTGTATCTTCAGATACTAAGAAACACACATTTACAGCTCCGTCATCTACTAAGATCGCGCCACCACCTGTATCTCTTCTAACTAAAATAATATTATTCTCATCGAGATAGTCTTGGTTTACTTCAGATACTGTATTTTGGAAACGACCAATTTCAATTTTTGGATTACAGTAATAAGGGAAGATGATACCTTCATCTAAAAAGATATTGTTTTGAACATAAACTTGCATTGCAAGTGCATAGGCACCGTCTTTTATATACTCACCATTTCTATAAGGTTCAATTAAATACATTACTCTATCTCCTTTTACTTATTAGCATTTAGTATTGTCTTTTGAATATCATCAGTTAAGAATACTGCTTGAGATCTTATATTTTCAGGAATACGATATTGTTTTTGATTCATTACAGCATATAGAGCTTGATCATTAGTTCTCGTCTCTCGCCAGAATGGATGCTTAATAAATTGAGGCGTAGTATGACCGACGCCGATTTCTAAGAATAATGTTTTTTCTGTATTGTGTGCCTTTAAAAAATCATTATAATCATCGCGACGTTTATTAAAGTATTGATCTTCAACCATCCCTTTTTCAGCCGTACGTTTGTTTTTTTCTAAGGGTGCGTGACACTCCGGGCAACGTGGGATAAGCTCTGAAGGAATATTAAGATCTTTTTGTTCTCTTACCATTTTTCTAATCAATTCATCGTCACGGTAAGTCTTATCATGACAGAATTCTGAGCACTGCATACGCACATATTCACCTTGGTAATAGATGACTTTATTCATATCATAACCAGCTTTATAGAAAGCATTATCAGCATTTGTCGTTATCACTCTATGGGCTTTATGAGCTAATAATTCTTTTAAGGCAAGATAGCCTTCACCAACACCTTGGTCTAAGTAATTCAACAAAATAAAACGGCTTTGAAATGCCCAATATTCTTCCCAAGAAGGAAATTTTTCAAGGCTAGCTTGTAACATATCTAACCACTTATATTTTTCTATAAAATCAGGGAAGTTACGTGTAAACCGTTCACCGGTATATGTGAATCCATCTGATGCAGACATACCAGCTCCGATTCCGACTACAACCGCATCTGCTTCTTCAATCAATCCTTTTAAAGTACGACTTTCCTCTTCTGTCGTTTCGAGCGTACGCCAAATTGACATCTTCTTGTGCTCCTTTATTTCAAGAGATTTTCATATGTATTATAGGCTTCATCATCAAAGACGTTAAAGACTACTTTTATATTAGAATCCTCATTTGTTTTATATTCTTTTACGGCTTCAATTGCCGCTTCTGCTGCTTCTTTTTTAGGATAACCAAATACCCCTGTTGAAATACTACAGAAGGCTATACTTTCTATGCCTGTTTCTTCTGCAACTTGTAAGCAACTCGTGTAACATTTCTTCAATAGGTCTCTTTTTAGTGGAGACACCTTATTGCCTGTGACAACTGGCCCAACAGTATGCAAAATATATGAGGCAGGGAGATTGTAACCATCAGTGATCTTCGCTCGCCCGACCGCTTCTTTACGGCCCTGTTTAGCGATTATTTTTGCACAAACAAGTCTAAGTTGTAGACCCGCTTTAGTATGAATAATGTTATCGATACAGTTATGATTTGGAATCAAACAACCAATCAAATCTACATTCGCAGCATTGACAATTGCATCTATTTTCAATGTAGTAATATCACCTTGCCATAAATATAGTGCATCATCGATGGGTTCTAAGTCTTTAAAGTTTATAATATTTTCTTTGTTATAATCTCTTAGAAACATATCTTGAACGTCTAAATATTCACGACTAATTTTCTTGGCTGGTCTTTCATTGGCAAGTCCTCGGTACATTTTAAATCTTTCTTCAAATGACTTCGGAATTACCTGCTCCTCTCCTTTTTCTTGTAGCATATATGAAATCAAAAAATGTAACCGTTCTGTTTGGTTCATCATATTATCACCTAAAAAAAGAGCCTACATTCAAAGTGTTTCTATGAATGCAGGCCCTAATATTATTTTACTTATGCATCGGCCAATGCGTTAAATTCTGCTTCATCCACACCTGTAAGTTTAACAACCCAGCTCTCTTCTGGTTTAGCTGAATTTAAAAGTGTTGGCTCATCTGTAGCTTTGTCATTCACTGCTACTACTTTACCTGCTAGTGGTGACGCTAGATCTAAGACTGTTTTTGAAGCTTCTAATTCTAATAGTGAGTCATTTTTCTCAATTTCTTCTGCTTTTGTAAATTCTACGAAACCAACTGTTCCGATATCATCTTGTAGTTCTGGTGTCATGATTAATGTATATTCTTCACCATTTTTTTCAACCCATAAATAGTTCGCAACTTTTCTCATCGTAGACCATCCTTTTATTTATAATTTATATATTGAAGCTATCAATTCCAATGCTCTATGTCGATTGTTAACTCCAGGCATTAAGGGGATTAATAGCAGTTCATCTGCATCGATTTTCTCTATGAGTTGATCGAGCTGGTCTTTAACGCTTTTAGCACTACCTACTACCATTCTCGAACGATTCGATTCCAGACGTTTCACTTCTTCTACAGTATAAGTGTATTCTTCTGCAGTTTCAACCGATGGAAACCTTTCAAATTCACTGAAATTCATTTTACCAAGTAACCATAAATCTAAAGCCTTCGCCATATGTTCAGCCGCTTCATCTGTATCTGCAACAACGACAAATGGTGAGATCATCACCGTAGGCTTTGCCATCACTTTGGATGGTATGAAATTTTCTCTATACCTCTCAACAGCGAGTTTTCCAACATCAGCCTTATCTCTCGAAGCATGTGGAAATAAGCCAAAAGTATAGCCAATACCTTGCCGTGCAGCAAGTTCAGCTGATTTAACGCTTGTAGATAATACCCACATTTCTGGATTACTTTCACCGAGTGGATTCGCCCGAACATTATTAAAACGGTGTTCTTCATCATCTTCATTACAGAGAAATTTCTTAATATCTGAAATATTTTCTTTATATCTCTGTTTTCTAGGTCTATATTCATTCATTGCTTTATTTACTTCTGGTGTCCCGAGTGTATTTCCAAAACCTAAATCTACACGCCCCTCATAAAGGTTTTCCATAACTCTGAAATTTTCAGCCACTTTTAAAGGACTATAATGCGGGAGCATCACACCACCTGAGCCAACTTTAATTCGTTTCGTTTGGCCTAAAATATGCATCATCATCATCTCAGGGCTCGAACTCGCAAAAGCATTTACGTCATGGTGTTCAGCCATCCAGAACCTGTAAAAACCTAAATCTTCTGCTTTTTGGGCAAGTCTGACCGTCTCCTTTAGAGCAGTAGTCGCATCTTGACCTTCATCAATCACTGCATAATCTAGCAAGTTTATTTTCACTATTTCCACTTATCCTTCAAATACAATATATGTTAATCATATTAATTATAGCTAGGGTAAATTTTATCGTCAATTGAGTTGTTTTACGAGTAACTTTAGAATCATTACTTTGATTTTTATGATATAGCACATTAATATTAAATTAAGGAAATGAAAATGTACGAAGGAGCTATACTATGAACAAAAAGTATTCACCCTTGTTTGAACCTCTGAAGTTACCAAACGGTAGTGAGCTTCAAAACCGTTTTGTACTATCCCCAATGATTACAAACTCTTCTACACGGGATGGTTTGGTTACTAAAGAAGATGAACAATATCATTTAAGAAGGTCGACCTCAGCACCTATACAAGTTACTGGTGCTGCCTACATCGAACCCTATGGCCAGCTCTTTGAGTATGGGTTTTCAGTAGTAGATGACCGAACAATTCCAGGACTTACAAAACTCGCAAGTGCAATGAAATCAAATGGAAGTAAAGCCATTCTTCAATTAACTCATGCAGGCCGGTTCGCCAATACTGCGATTATGGATTTGGGTGTGGTTTATGGTCCGAGCTTTATGTCCTTAAACACACCTATAAAACATCAGGTTTTACCGATGACAAAAAGAAAAATTGAACTTGTAATTAGAAATTATGCTGATGCAACCAGACGGGCAATTGCAGCTGGTTTTGATGGCGTTGAAGTATCCGCTGCTCAGCGTCTACTAATTCAAACATTCTTTTCTAAATTTTCCAATGAAAGAACGGATGAATATGGTAGTGATTCATTAGAAAACCGTTCAAGATTTGGTCTAGAAGTAATTCGAGCAGTTTCAGATGTAATTGATGAAGAAGCTGATGAGAATTTTATCTTCGGATTTAGAGGTACACCTGAAGAAACACGCGGAAACGAAGTGGGCTACAGTGTAGAAGACTTCTTGAGTTTCGTAGATGAGATTGAAAAGATTAGAAGACTAGACTACCTTGCCATCGCCTCTTGGGGTCGCAACATTTACCAAAATGAAGTGCGTGCTGAAGGCCAATATCAAGGTCAGCCTATCAATAAAGTCGTTTATGAACACGTTAAAGGCCGAGTGCCAATGATGGCAACTGGTGGTATCAACTCTCCAGATAAAGCCCTAGAAGCACTCGAGTATGCAGATATGGTCGGTGCCTCTAGTCCCTTTATCACTGAGCCGGATTTTGTAGCAAAACTACAAAGCGGTGACGAAGATCAGATTGATTTACAGTTTACTATCGATGAACTGGATGACCTCAAAATACCTGAAGCAGCCTTCAAGGATATTGTAAAAATGATGGATTACGGTGAAGGTCTCCCAAAAGAAACACGTGATGAGTTGAGACGGTTAGCAGAAGAAAAATGATATTGATTGTTATTTGCTGGATTTCGAATTTAATTCGAGGTCCAGCTTTTTTTGGTTGCTGGTAGTCGTTTTATTTTCGAGTTCTTGGTTTTATCAATCATCATACTCTAACTGCTTTTTCTCCTTGAGAAGGTCTTGAAACTCCGCATCTAATTCCTCTGATGGCTCAATACTCAATCTTGCCAACACATCTGCGATTTTATTGTCTAACAGCATCAATTTTTCCTTTTTGAGATTCCGTTTTGTTGCCGTATTTCTATTTTCAAATTCAGTGAATGTCCCATCGAACACTATAACCTGTCTATCTTCAATCGAGAGTATTTGACTGGCAACGTTCTTTAAAAGCGTCCGATCATGACTAACAAAAATGATTGTTCCTTTATAAGATTTCATTAATGCTTCCAATGCTTCTAATGAATTAATATCAAGAAAATTCGTCGGTTCATCCAATACCAGCACATTGACGTCACTTAAAAATAGCTTAGTCAAGGCGACTTTCACCTTTTCTCCCCCACTTAAGACACCAACTCGCTTAAATACATCATCTTGCCAAAAGTGCATTCTCGCCAGGACGGTTCGTATTGTTGTTTCATCTTGGGAGGAGCTATCTTTCACATTCTCTAGAATACTTTTCTTCTCGTTTAATATAGTCAGATGCTGAGAGAAATATGCTATTTTCACTGCAGGAGATACTGTTATCTCATTTGAATCATTTAAAATTTTATTGATTAAAGTTGTTTTTCCTGACCCATTCGCTCCAATAACCGCGACCTTTTCACCACTCTTAATATTGAAGCTAAAAGGTGACCATAATATTCGCTTACTTATATTACCTGTTACCTTCTCTCCTCTAATAATGATGCGGTCTTTTAAAGCTTCTTCATTGTACACTTGCATTTTTATAGGTGCTTGAACTTCAGGTTTCTTCACTTCTTCTAGTTGGTCTAAGCGTGATTCTAGAGCTGAAGCTGTTTTTCTTAATTTCTTTTGCTTTTTAGCAAAATACGGCTTTGCCCCCATTTGACTCGCTTCTGAATTTGATACTCTTTTTGGTGCTTTTGTTGCCCGTGCTGCTTTTGCTTCCTTCTTTTTAATTGCCTCTTCTAGTTGTGACTTTTTCTTTTTATACTTTTCGTACTCTGCCATTTGGTGACGTTCTACCTTTTCCTTCTCTTCTATAAACGTCTCATAGCCACCATGGTAAAATTCAATTTTTTCATCATTTATTTCCCAAATATCAGTACACATTGCTGATAAAAAATCACGGTCGTGAGAGACGATAATCATTGCTCCAGACAAGCCGTTCAATTTTTCTTTCAACCAATCGATATGTTTAAAATCTAGATGCGTTGTAGGTTCGTCTAATAATAATAAGCCGGCTGAATGATTAATTGCCTGTTGTATATAGCTTTGAGTCATTTCACCCCCACTTTTTTCATCGCCAATTTCCTTTATCTGAGGTACGAGTTCAACCGTCGTTTTTCGATCAATCGTACCTTCTTCTGGTGTAATCGTTCCTTCTATAATGCTTAGTAAATTAGTCTTAC
Source organism: Jeotgalicoccus sp. S0W5 (assembly GCF_011634875.1). Lineage (NCBI taxonomy): Bacteria > Bacillati > Bacillota > Bacilli > Caryophanales > Staphylococcaceae > Jeotgalicoccus > Jeotgalicoccus sp. S0W5. The sequence goes on from NZ_SIRQ01000006.1 coordinate 29,848, forward strand.
CACTGCCATTATCACCAACTAAGCCGATAATTTGATTATTATCTACATGTAAGTGATTGGCTTCAAACAGTAAGCGGTCTCTGACATAGTGTTTTAAATTCATAATTTCAAGTAACTGCATAATATCTACTCCTTAAATGGAGGCATAAAAATACCTCCTATCTCTATATAGAATAGGAGGTATCCACACATTGAGATGATTATAGATAGGCAGACAGAATTCACCCAACTACACACCCAAACACAAATATCGAATCCAATCCTATTCTAAAAACAAACACAACAAATAAGCATTCAATATAAATACTTATTCACTTGCGTGGTTTTTGGTTAAATAGGATTAGAACTTCATGTGATTGGCTCACCTCTTTCTTAGATTGCTTACAGATTAACATCCACTTAAAATACTGTCAACAACGCTTATTGATTTACCTCATTAGTGATTACTCTTTAACAGTAAACTTTATTTTGACCTGAGAGCATCATACGGAACACCCTCATCAAACAACTGAATATAATATAATAATTCACTAGTTGTGTGCACTATATTCGACTTCAAAAAATACTCCCCCTTAAGTTTTCACTTCATGAAGTGAAAACTTAAGGGGGAGGGACATCTTTTAATTAAGATGTGGACATTTTTTAATTTGAAGTCACATTAACCGGTGCACCATGTTCAATGGTATTACCAATCGTGCAACCACGTTTTGCAATTAGGACTAATTTTTCCTTAGTCGCATCATCAATATTACCTTTAAATGCAATATCTACATCAATTCTTTCAAGTCTTGATGGGCTTGTATTAGCTTTTGTAGCTGATGTTTTAATTTCATATGAGTCAACTTCAATTTCTCCACGATCTAGTACAGCATCAAGCGTCAGTGCCATACACATAGCAACTGAACTTGTAATGTAATCAATAGGACTATACCCTTCAATCACACTGTCCTGTGCGGCACCTGCCGTCATTACATTTTTGTCATTTGTAATTTCGTGTACCTGATCTTTATTTTTGACTAATTTAATCATTATGCATTCTCCTTTTTGTTATTTCATTCCAAGTGATTAATTCCCAAGTTACATCGTCCAAATCTTTAAATATAGCTGAATACCCCCATTCATCTGCCTTGCCCTTAGAGATGATTTTACCTCCATGTTCAGAAGCACTTAATATTATACTATCCACAGTTTCTCTCTTTTCAACATTTTGACTTAAAATAAGACTAGCTGTACTAATAGTTTCCACATCTTGGTCAGTCATTTCAGCGAAACTTTCAATTTCACATAAAACTAAAGACAAGTTATTACGAAACAGTATAGCAATATGATTTTCACCTTCAGAAATATTGTCTTCTTCTAATTTAAAAATTTTCTTATAAAATAAAGCAGCTTCCCCGAGGTTTTTTACAGGAATTGTGACAATATCAATGTTTGGTTTCAATCGTATCACCTCTTTGTTATTAACCTCATTATAAATTTTCTAATCTAAATAAAAAAGCACAAGGCTCTGAACCTTGTGCTTTCATTTATTTACCTACCCCTATAACTAACTGAATTTCCACAGGTGCATTTCCTGGTAAGGACTTTACTCCAATGGCTGCTCTTGAGCCGATACCAGCCTCTCCCAAGTTATTAAATAAGTAGTCAGAACCAATATCTGCCACTTTAGAATGTGAAGTGAAATCGTCATCTGCATTGACATAAACAGTCATAGATAAGACCTGTTTAACTACTTCATCATCACTAACCAAAGACATCGCTGCACTATATGCATTGTCTATGGCTTGTAAGATTGCTTCTCTATAAGATTCTATTGACTCAGTGTGTAAAATTCTCCCACTTTGAATAAGCTCTCCGTTCTTTCTCGGTGTCATTCCTGCTGTTGAAATAATATTTTTAAATCGTGATGCTGGCTTATAGTTACCTTGTGGAACTGGCTTATTTAATTCACTCATTTTCTTAGTTCCTCCACAACTTGAATAATGCGTTTCATTGCTTCCACTGCAGCTTGATGATCTTGTGAGAAGTTAACTCTAAAGCTAGAATCAAAGCCTTTCCCAAACTCTGTTCCTGGAGTCACTGTTACCCCTGCTCTTACTCTTAATATTTTAACGAATTCAGCTAATGATACTTTAATAGCTGGAATTTCAGGAAACAGATAACTTCCCGCTTCTGTTGGACGAACTTTAAAGCCATCTGCCTCATTTAAAACTTTCACTAAATCATCTCTTATTGCCTGATGACTCTCAATTCTATTCTTCATCCAACCATTTGGCTCATTAAACCATAGTTTTAGTACAGCTTGATTGTAGCCACTTGCCCTTAAAGAAACAATTGCTTGGAGTTTTTCCATACGTTCGATAATTTTTGCGGATCCAAAAGCGACACCTAAGCGGTAACCACTTAATGATTCTGTTTTAGAAGGCCCAATGATCGTAATGACATTTTCTGAATTGATACCTTCTTGTGTAATCAGATGTATATAGTCTCTCCCATCGAACAACTGACGCGAGTATAGCTCATCGACAATAACAGCAACACCATACTTTTCTGCTAAGGCCGCAATTTTTTGAATTTCATCCTTAGAATATATGACCCCAGTTGGATTATTTGGATTAGAGAATAAGAAAGTTTTTACACCATTCTTAAATGCCTCTTCAAGTTCATTTAAGTCTAAACCCGCTTCTTTTTCATTATCAAAATAATTTAATTGTACGGGAACAAGTTCCCCATCAAAAAAGTGCACCAATTTTCTATTGGCGAAATAATCCGGTTCAACAATTGCCACCTTATCCCCACGTGCAACTAAAGCACCCATAGCAAGAAATAGTGCGCCTTGGGTCCCAGGAGTGATGAGTAAGTTACTGTCCGCTTCCATCTTCCATCCCGTAAAGTCAGTGAGCTTACTCGTAAGATCTTCACGTATATCTAAGCTACCACGATATTCTGTATATGCTTGCTGTCCTCCAAGTTCAAACCCTTCATTAAAAGTTTCTTGAACACCTGGAATGGGCTCATGTGCATCGATATCTCCATGTGAAAAATCAACCGGTGTACCAGGAATTTTATCGATATCAAACGAGATTTCATCAATACTTTGTCTGACCTCTTGACCAGGCGCAAATTCTGCACCTAACTTTGAAAACTTATCTTCTATAGATGACATTTCAATCACGCTTCCTTTTTTATTTTGCATAAAATATTAATCTTCTCTATAGTTAATAATGTTAATAGATAAAAGCCTGGATGCCCAATAGCTATAATCTATAATGGTATATATTTCTTGTTATAGTGCGTTAGAAAGGAATGCTGAAATGTTAAAAAGTATGGATTATGTGTATGCAGTTTACTTAAATCAAAGTTTTTCAAAAGCGGCAGAAGCTTTGTACATTTCTCAACCTGCCCTAAGTACTGCAATTAAAAAAGTTGAGGTTGAAATTGGCACACCTTTGTTTGATCGCCGAACGAACCCAATCAGTTTAACAGAAGCTGGTCAGTATTATATAAACTCTGTAGAAAGAATTATGCAGATTGAAAAAGAGATGCAAGATAAGTTTAAAGCATTAAGTGAGAAGAACAAGGGTATCATTAACATTGGTGCTGCTTCTTTTTTCTGTACATATGTCCTACCTAATCTTATTCAAGACTTCGAAGAAAAGTATCCACAGTACACAGTGAATTTACTCGAAGCCAATGCAGATGATTTAATGAAATACTTAAAATCAGGGGTGGTAGATTTAATAATAGATGTAGAAACTAAAGGTGAACATTATCACTATGAGTCTCTTATTTGGGCAGAGGATGATATTTTACTCGTTGTTCCAAAAGCATCTCAGATTAACGAAGCACTGTTTAATTATCGACTTACATATGATACTGTCAGAAGTGGTGAATATCACAAAAATGATGACTTAAAGGTAAATTTAGATGCTTTTAAAAACGAGAAATTCCTCCTCTTAAGAGAAGGTAATGACATGTATAACAGAAGCATGAAAATGTTTAAGAATGCTGACTTTAAACCTAAAGTGTCAATGTATTTAGACCAGATGCTAACTTCCTTTCACATTGCCTGTAAAGGTGTTGGTCCCGCTTTTGTACGAGCAGGTTTGACCAACTATATTGATATTAGTGATGACGTCTATTTTTATAAACTGAATGATGTAAACAGCTACCAAAATATAAAGTTGTATTATAAAAAAGGCATTTCATCGTCTGAAATCAGTCGGGACTTAATTCGATACTTAGAACAACATAAACCAAAGACAATATAAACAGGGCTTAGGATTATATCCTAAGCCCTGTTTTAAATATTAAGAGTTTACAATCTTTTTAGTCACTTTTAAGAATGTCAAAATTTCTTCTTTAGACTGGCAATGCATGGGTGATATTCTTATCGCACCATCCATATCAAACGATTCGAGCATTCTTTTAGAATAAATACTCGATGCAACTCTGTCATATACAATGATATTTTCTCTTGAATATAAGTCCACAGCCACATTGTAATCAATACCTTCAAGACTTATACCGACTATAAAATCACGTTTGGATAAGTCTTCATAATCCAGATGTACAGTGACCCCATCTAACATTCTTAGGCCATCTACTGATTCAGTGCCATCTAACAGTATCTGCAGTAGCGCCCTTTCGTGTTGAGATATTGCCGTCATTCCTGCTTCGTACAAAGAACGTCGGTCTGACGTATTCGTAAATTTCTCTCCCAACCAACAAACATAATCGACAACCGCACTGATAGCAGCATAATAACCAGGTGTCACACTACCAAGTCCAAGTTCTTCATCACTTTTCCCGAGTAGTCTTTGATGTGGTAAATGAGTTGCACGGTCTGACACGTAAGCAAAACCTACACCACGAATACCGAAGAATTTATAAGGTGCAAAATTAATGACATCGACAACTGTCTTTTCTAAGTCAATTAAACCATGAGGCGCATGTTGAACAGCATCTATAATTATATAAATATCAGGCTTAATTTTCTTAGCTTCTTTAATGATCGTCTCTACATCTAAAATGCCGCCAGATATATTTGATGCATAGATGAAATTTAAAGAGATTGTATCTTTATCAATTAACTTTGTAATCTCCTCGACATCGACACCACCAGTGATTTTGTTTGTCGGTGCAACACGGAGTTCCTTTCCAAACTTATCTGCATAAAATTGAGCAGCATCATAAAGTGAGGGGTGCTCCAAGGCCGTCGTTACAATATTAGTCCCTTCAACATGTTCTGCTACTACACCTGTTAGATTAAATATTGCCTGTGAAGCCGTATAGTATGGTACGATAGCCCCATTTTTCGCATTGAAGATTGTTCTGATATCGTCAATCCCTTGTTTTTCAATATCCGACAAATATACAGCCGTCCTATGTTCCCTCATCGGATGGTCAGGAATTAAATCTATTTCAGCAAATCGCTCATTTGCAAGCTTTAAACGAAATGATCCTCCTGCATTATCTAAAAATATTCTAGCCTCTTTTGTTAAAGGATCAGTATCGATGTAAGCAAATTTCTCTCTAATTTCTCCCAGTAACTCTGAATCTAATAGTTTCCCTTCTGCAACATGACTCATTGTAAAAACCCCTTTTAAGTTGTTACATTTATTGTTAGGGAAATTTGAATGAATCACAAATACTAATAATCTATATTGTTATATAAAAATTTTTATACTTAATTTATCGTTGCTTCAGAAGTCTTCTCTAGTAAACTCACTACTTCAACATGCGCTGTATGTGGAAATAAGTCCACAGGTTGAACTTGTTTTAACTCATAGCCAAACTCACGGAGCCAAACAATATCATCAGAGAATGTTTCCGGGTTACACGATACATATACGACACGCTCAGTACCAAGTCGACCAATTCTTCTCATAACCTTACCACCTGCACCTGAACGTGGTGGGTCTAGCATTAATAGGTCTGGTTTACCCCATGTTTCTAATACTTCGTCCATACCTTTTCTTGCATCCTTTGCAAGGAAGTACGTGTTATTGATGCCATTATCTTCAGCATTTCTTTTAGCTGACTCTATAGAAGTTTCTACAATTTCAATACCTGCAAGTTCTTTCACTCTCTTAGCGAATGGTAGTGAGAATGTGCCCACGCCACAAAATAGATCAATCATTCTCTGATCTTCTGTTGCTTCTGCCATCTCGATTGCTAAGTCAACTAACTTTTCAGCCTGTGTTGGATTTGTTTGGAAAAAAGTATCGAACCAGATTCGATATTTATAACCATACATAACGTCATATATATAGTCTCTACCAAATAATGTATAAGTATCTTCTGATTGTGTACGGTCAGCCATATCTGTATTGACCATCCACATCATACTTTTCACGTTTGAAAATTGTGCTGATATATCAGCTACTAACTCGTCGATTTTATCTTTTAACTCACCATCAGGTGTTTCTGTCGCAAAAATAGCCAACATCATCTCTTTTGTTTCTTGAGAACGTCTGACCATCAAGTGTCTCAGTAATCCTGTATGATTCTCTTTATGGTAACCTGGTAAATTGTTCTTACGTGTCCACTCAGATACAGTCAACATTGCATTCACCATATCCTTATCTGCAATCAGACAAGTATCTAAGTCGATGACTTTTCTAAAATTACCAAGTTCATGCATTCCTAATTCACCGTTTTGGCCGAAGGTGAATTCCATCTTGTTACGGTATTCAAATGGATTTTTTTCCATACCAATAGCATCTTTAACGATGTTTTGATCAAAACCATTTCTCTCTAACTCACGCTTCACGTAATTCGTCTTCTCAATTAATTGTGAATTATACGTCCAGTGCTGCCATACACAGCCGCCACAAAGCTCGAAATGAGGACAAGGTGGTGTGATTCTATTTGGGCTTTCTTCAATAATTTCTTTCGGCATCACTGTGCCACGTTTTCTCGTCGGATTCGGTACATCAACAAGTACCTTCTCACCGGGAATCGTTTGTGGAATCGTCAATTTGATTTGACGCGGTTTATGTCCTCCGTTATCTCGATACGCTACCCCTCTACCTGAGCCCTTCCTATCAAAGTCATTGATCTTTACTTCAAATGTTTCTATATGATCATTATTTATTTTTGCCACTTCAATCGCCTCACACTTATATTCGTTCATACAATTTTACTGATAGACTAGAGGACTTGCAAGCGAAAAAAAGATGCCCACAAGGGCATCCTAATCTTCATACATAATTTTTCTATTCTTCTCTTTAAATCGCTGATTGTGTGATGACACCATCGCGTATTGGTTTGCTTCAGGATCTAAATGTGTCTTAGCGTTATTTACAGCGTTAACCGCATCTGCATATGCACCAGCAATAAGATTGACTTTCCCTTCGTAACGTATGCAGTCCCCTGCAGCGAATATTCCTGGTACATTTGTTAATCCAGTGGGTGCAGCCTTAATATAGAAATCATTTTCTAAATTTAGTCCTAAATGATTTTCTCTAAACAAGAGGTTATTTTGATCATAGCCATGGTTAACAATAATCGCATCAAAAGTTTCCGTTGTTTCTTCACCAGTAACCTTGTTCTTAATATCAACAGTTTCAAGGTTATTTTCACCGCTTACCCCAGTGACAATCGATTGAGTACGAATTTTAACACCATTCTTCTTCAAGCGACTGACCTCTGCTTCATGAGCGGTCAAATCATCACCACGGTAGATCAAGTTGATTTCTCCTGCGATTGGGGTTAAATCATTAGCCCAGTCTACTGCTGAGTAGGAGCCACCTGTAATTAACACTTTTTTACCTTTAAAGCTCATAATATCTGGTACTGCATAATGTAAACTTTTACCTTCATAACGGTCAGCATTTTCAACATCTAGTTTAACTGGCTGAATCATGCCACCGCCGCCTATGGTAATTATCACACTTTTAGAATAATGTTCTTCTCCAGATTCAGTGGCAATCGTAAAGTAATCATCAGTAACCTTTTTAATATTTGTAACAATGGTATTGAGCACTACATCCGGATCAAAAGTCAAACCTTGTGCAATAGACTTTTCAATCAGTTTACCTGCTGGTAATGGCTCCGTTCCTCCAATATCCCAAATCATTTTTTGTGGATAAAGATGTACCTTTCCGCCTAACCTTTCCTGGCCATCTATAATCTTCGTCTTCATTTCACGAAGTCCTGCGTAGAAGGCACTAAATAGTCCGGCTGGACCACCGCCAATCACTGTAACATCATATATATTGTGTGACATTCCTTACACTCCTTAATTTGTACCCAATGCTTCTTCCACATCTTCAACGATCAAGCTATTCGCAATATATCCACTATATAACCAGCTGTTTCCTTGCTCTAATTCATACACATTACCGTTTTCGACAGCAGGTATATTTTGGAACACATCATCAGCTAATGCTTTTTCACTATCCCCTTCAGCATCAGCAATGAAGAAAATATGATCGACATCTAATTCTGCAAAACTTTCAAGTGAAGCTTCAATCCAAGGTGTTTCGTTATCCGCTGATAGCTCTTCAACTAGGTCTGGTGCTGTCAAACCTAAATCATTATACAGCACTTCACCACTTGACTTGTCTTTGTTAGAAATAAAGAATGAACCGCCAGTGTACCATACAGCAATTGCAGACTCATTATTTACCTCTTCAGATAATTCAGTAGAAGCTTGATCTACAAGTTCGTTATATTCATTAATCTTTTCTTCGGCTAAATCTTCCTTACCAAATACTTCTGAAACACGTGTCAAACGGTCTCTCCAATCATCATATGAGCCACTGTCTACAACAAATGTTGGCGCAATCTTAGAATAGCTTTCGTATTTGTCACCTTCTACAGTATCTGCAGAACTGATGAGTAGTAGATCTGGCTCTTCAGCTGCTACTGATTCAAATGGTAAGTCAAACGGCATTAATGGTAATCCTTCAAGACCTTCATCTTGTAAATAATCTTGGACACTATCTTCTCCAACTGTCCATTGAGCAATTGGTGTTTCTTCTAGCGCTAGTAAATCATCTTCTAAATATGTACCAATTATTCTTTCTGGATTACTAGGGATCGTTACCTCATTACCTGCATCATCTGTAAGGACGCGCTCCTCACCCTCTTCTGATGCACCTTCCTCAGATTCATTTTGTGCAGTATCGTCACTAGTATTTGAACATCCAGCTAAAAAGATAGATACACCTAACAAAATCGAAAGTAATTTCTTCATTATTTTCCCTCTGTCCTATTATAATATTGATAATCATTATCAATTAAATTTTATGCTTATTACACTATAAAGTCAATAAAACTTTAGAGTAAGGCATGATTTATTATTAATAAAAAAGAAGAATAGCTTAAGCTATTCTTCTTTCACTGATAAAAACGCGTTCAAGCAATCCTTGAAAATCATCTTTATTAAACATGACAGGGACTGGATAGTAAGGATTCGCTTCTTTATATGCAAGTTTAGCTAAGAAACCAACTTCTTCTTTAGCTAATGCATTCAACGGCATTTCAATATTCATTTTTTCATTCAACTCACGGATTCCATGAATAAATTTTTGCGCGCTTTCTTCAATGCTATCCGATTCTTCTGAAACGCCTGCAATCAGTGCAAGTTTCGCTAGTTGACTGTTAATTTTACTACCGTACTTCTCTAATACATAAGGCATTAAATAAGCCACTGCATGACCATGTTGGATTTTATATTTTAACTCAATTGAATGACTCAAGGCATGAATATTACCGAGTCCAGCTCTTGTAAATGCCTTACCAGAGAAATAAGATGCTCTTTGCATATTTGTTCTTGCTGTTATGTTACTACCGTCCTGGTATGATTCATATAAGTTTTTGAAGATGAGTTCCACTGCTTCTTCACTTAGTATTCTCGTTTGCTTATTGGAATTTTGGCTAATATAAGCTTCAACGGCATGCACTAAAGCATCCATGCCTGTATAAGCTGTCATCTCTCTTGACAGACTTATCAGCAGTTCAGGGTCTAAGACAACTGTTTTCGGCATGAGCTTAGCGTCAGTGATCACGAATTTATTCTTACCAGTTTCATCACTGAGTACTGCACTGTTTGATGTTTCACTTCCAGTTCCTGCTGTCGTTGGTACTGCAACTAAGTAGGGTAACTTATTTTTCACTTTCATAAATCCTTTATACTCACTTAGATGTTCCATATTATTTGTGGATAAAACCCCAGCACCTTTGGCACAATCTATGGCAGAACCTCCACCAAAACCAATGATTGCTTGGCAATTCTCTCTTAAATATAAATCTCTTGCCTCCTTAGCATGTGATACTGATGGATTTTCTTCTACACCTTTATAAATATAGTAAATAATATTCGCCTCATTTAAAGACGCTAGAAGTGAATTAAGAAGTCCAGCATTTAATATTTTTTCATCTGTGACAATCAGTACTCTATCTATGTTATCATCTGCCATTTTTGGCGCTAATTTTTCAATACATCCGGCACAGTTAAGAACCGATTCAGGTTGCCAATTAAATAAAGGTGCCATACTTTTTAATAAGAATTGATATGCTCTACTATAAAACCTTAAAAACATGATTATCTTTCCTTTCAAAGCGTCTAATCACCCGCTTATTGTCACATGATACATACCTATTCCTAAATTATCGTGAAAGGAAAATGATAAATAGATTAAATTTTCATCAAATATATACCGTTGACATTTATACAGTCCAACTATATAGTTAAACTATACAGAACAACTATATAAAGGAGAACATTATATGAGACCTAAATTAGTTCCTTTATCAGAGACCATGCATCTAATATTGCTCGCACTTAGAACACCTTTACATGGTTATCGCATTATGCAGTTAGTTAGTGAAATGAGTCAGGGAGAAGTTAACATCGCAGCGGGTACGCTTTACGGCGCCTTAGAAAATTTAAAGAAACACGGTTATATAGAACTCTTATCAGAACCTGGTGAACGAAAAAAAGTATATCAAACCACTACCATCGGTGAAGAAATTTTAAAGAAAGAAAATGAAAGGTTACATCATATTATTACGCTTTATGAAAAAGGAGTTGAAGAAGATGAAAGTAAGTAAGTATTTCACAGATCCAAATAAGCAAGAAAAATGGTTGAACGAAATGAATGAACAAGGTTACAAACTTGTCAAAAATCCAATGGATTTTATTTTTGTATTTGAAAAAAGTGACAAAAATTACGTTACTCGCCTTGATTATCGAAATAGCATGAGTACAGAAAAGTATAATGAGTATGTATCAATCCATGAAGATCTGGGATGGGAACACGTCCGTGGTGGCCGCTTTGGAATGACACCCCACACATGGACGAAGGTCAAAGATGGTAACGATGAACTATTTTCAGATGTCGAATCAAAAGTAAGTTTTTATAAACGTGCTGCTTCATACACAGGCACTTTTGCTTTTATATTTCTGATTTATACTTTTATATTTTTCAATGCCTACGATGGAGAAATTTTTTTAACACCTGGCTTGTTTGATATGGAAGGCTTTGAATTTTGGCGTGCATTTTTATTTGAATTACCTTTTGCGCTTATGAGAGTAGTACCACCATTTATCTTCTTAATAATGGGTATATTTTTCTTTATGTCCTATTCAAACCTAGAGAAAGCAAAAAAAGAAGCTGAAAAAAATCTTTAAGTAAAGGAGATCGAACAGATGGAACTAAGCAATGTAACAAAAAAATACCGATCCAATTTAGTATTAAATCAGGTCAATTTTATGCTCGACTCCAATGTAACTGGACTGATTGGTAAGAATGGTGCCGGTAAAACAACTATGATGAAGATTATGTGCAACATTATTCCTAATTATTCAGGAGATGTGACTGTTGATAATCAAGCAACAGTTGGTTATTTAATTGAGGAACCAAAATATTATAAAAATCAATCTGGTCTATATAACATTAAGTATTTCACGAATATTAATGGCACTGCTTATGACAAGCAATATATTAATAGTCTCCTAGAAGATCTAGGCATGTCTGGCTATGTAAATAAAAAAATGAAGACCTACTCTATGGGTATGAAACAAAAATTAGGTCTGGTTATTGCCTTAGCTAGAAAACCAGACTATTTAATTTTGGATGAACCGACAAATGGCATGGACCCTGATGGATCCATAGAAGTTCTAAGAATCATAAGAGATTTAGCTCGGTCTCAGAATATGAAAGTTTTGATATCTAGTCATAAACTTGAAGATATAGAAGCAGTGAGTGATGATATTGTTTTTATCGACAAAGGGGTTTTAAGCAATAAGGAAAACATTGCTGAACTGTCGACTCAAAGTACCCTATCCTTGGTTTTTGACATTAAAGATATTGAACTTGCCAAACAAATTATTAAGGAAATTGATAGTCAAGCTAAAATTGATGAGACTATTATCTCAACCCGTCAGGTTAATAAACTGCAGGATATCTTAAAAGCACTTAGTGTTGACGGCGTGTATCCGGTGGATATTAATAAGCATAAGCAATCTGTTAAAGATTATTACTTTAGTCAAATGAAGGATGGTGAGAAATAATGAAGATTAGTAAAATAGTCACTTACGATTTACTTGCAGCTTTAAGAAGTTGGTTCACTTATTTCTCACTAATTCTGTGCATCTTACCTGCTGGTGCTATAGCATATTCAGTCGCAAATTTTGAAGCACCATTTGATACGACTCAATTGATTGCATTCTTTGCATTCTTCGGGTCCCTACTCGTCGTGATTAATGCGATGTTACCTTTTACTAAAGACTTAAGTCAGAATACGATTATTTTAATGATGAATCAATCAAGTAATAGAATGAAATATTTCTTGAGTAAAATAATATCCATCGGTTGTAGTGGATTACTCTTTGGACTCGCCTGTCTAGCTTCTACTTATGTACTTTCAAACTATGCTGGACTAGACTTTGACTCAGCACTATACTGGAAGATTCCAGTCACTTATGTCATTTACACATTGTTTTATGGTGCATTATTCCTATTAATTAGTATTTACTTTACTAACGTTGCAGCACTATTTATTATTGCTTTGATTTCAATCGTGCTACTCCCGAGTTTATTTAACGGCTTATTATTCTGGGATAAGATACCAGATTCAGTCGTAAAATTTTTAGAAAATAGCCTGCCACTCTACTATTTACCAGATCTTCTTAATACTCTTGAATGGCAAACTTCATTTTACTTCTCATCTATTGTTGCCATTCTATTATTCACAGTATTGGGCATGTTATTGATTAGAAGAAAAGATTATTAAAATTTTAGGGTGAAAATCTTGATATGATTTCCACCCTAATTTTGTGATTTTTTATAGTATTTTGGTTATGTTGTGTTGCCGGATGGAGATGACATGTTCTCATCTCTGTTCTAAGCATTTTGAATGGAGATGACACTTTCTCATCACTTTTCGAATCACATCGGATGGTGACAAACTGACCTCATCACCATCCCAAAAACAATAAAACCCCTATAACAAGCTAACTCTCACAGAACCCATCTCACTTTTATATTCTGCCTTATAACGAGAATCTACAATTTCAACCTTTGCCAAGTCGTTATGTACCTTACCGACATTCGCCTTCGCAACGACTTTGGTTAACTGAGGTGCTTTTTTATAGTTAACATGAACTGCACCCATCTTACTGATTGCTTTCACGTTACTTTCTACTTTTAATCCTGTCAGATTGATACTCCCGAGTTCTGAAACCAGATGATAGTAATCAGCTCTTACATCTTCTAAAATAATTTTACCCATCTCTGTTTTCATAGATAATTCATTAAACTGACTTGTTCGTGAAATAAGACTCCCCATATCAGATTTAATCTCGGCATTATCACTTTTCACATTTGTTGCTTCAACCATTCCTTCAGAACTATGAAGTCTTAGATTTTTAGCATTGATATGAGCCAAACTGATTTTGCCGTGTCTTAAATCCACATTCAACTCATCTAATGACTTAGGCCAAATGATTGTCAGCTCATCATTTCGCATCTGTTTTCTTTTTTTCATATAGTCAAAAATCGTATGCACTCTTACATTTTTCTTTCGTCCAGTATGAAGTATGTTCAACCGGCCATCTTTAATTTGATAGCTCAAATCACCTTTATGTGAATACGATATAAATTTAAATCCAAGCTTATGTCCAGCCTCAACTTTGACATCGACCGACGTCCCGCTCACCATCAGCTTTTGAATATCATACTCATTGACCACAGATGCAAAATCCGCTGTTACTGGTTGAATCTCACCTTCTGGAACCTCTAGGATCTTTTCTTCCTCCGTAGCTTCTTCATCAACAACAGCATCTTTTATATATTTCTCAGCCACTTTTTTCGGGTCATCCAATACTTTTAACAAGTCCGCTTCACTATCTCCTAAATCTTTAGCTCGTTCGATTTGTAATTTGAAACGATCGATGATTTCATCCCTTTGTTCTTCTGGTAAAACTCCGAGTTCATCTTCCAATTCTTTTATAAAATTATCTAGCGTCATAAAATTCTCCTGATTCTACCCTACTTATTTTTCGATTTCGTTATGCATATTTTGCATTTTATCTTCCACATCTGAAATTTGTCTGGCACATTCTAATAGTGTTTCTTGATACGCTTTAGTATCCTTTTTAGTATTTTTATAGCGCATCTTATGTTCAAGGCTTTCCCACATATCCATGCCAATCGTTCTAATTTGAATCTCCACAGGTGTATGCTCAATTCTTTCCGATAAAAACACAGGGACTGATACAACGATATGAAGACTACGATAACCATTGTCTTTGGGATGCTCTATATAGTCTTTTCTCTTTAATAATTTAACATCTTCTTGTTTTAAAAATAGAGATTCTAGCACATAGATATCTTCAATCTAATTACAAATTACACTCATACCAGCAATGTCTAAAATGTTTTTGTTAGCACTTGCAACGTCAATATCTAGAACTTTTCGCTCTAGCTTACTCAATAAACTCTGAGTGCCCTTCACTCTGCTCTCCATGTGATGAATGGGATTATGCTTATGAATGACTTGAAACTCATCATCTAAAATTTTTAATTTCGTTGTGACTTCTTCTAAAGCAGAAGAATATATATGATTGAGTTCCACAAAATCTATAAGTTGATCAAAATATTCTAGAGAATTGAAGTGTTCTCTTTCCTTAATTCTATTCGCCATTGATTCTTTCAAATCTAAAATATCTATAGATGGTTTACGGTCAACGTACATTTCATACACTCCTAGAAATACTTCTTTCTCCTATTATAAATGTATTTTTAATAATATACCAAAATTCATATATTTCTATTATTCTGAAAAAGCGTTATGATAAAACTAATAAGAAAAGGGGATGGTATGATGACATTGAAATTAGCTGATATCAAAGAAGCTCGTGAACGTATTGCACCATATACTGTAGAGACACCACTTTTAAGATTACATAACTTAGAAGAATACTTAGGTTGTGAAGTGTACGTTAAGTTAGAAAATATGCAATTGACTAAGGCTTTTAAACTTCGTGGAGTGATGAACACCCTACTCCAACTTTCTGACGAACAGTTAAGTAAAGGCATTATTGCATCATCTTCAGGCAACCATGGTCAAGCCATTGCCTATGGAGCAAAGATGCTCGGTATTAAAGCAGTCGTCGCTGTTCAAGATACAGCTCCAGCATTCAAGAAAGAAAAGATTTTAGAACACGGGGCAGAAATTATACCAACGACTGTTGAAGAACGTTTTAAGTTAACTGAAGACCTTGCTAAAGAACATGGTTACGAATTAATTCACCCATTTAATGATTATAGAGTTATGGCAGGACAAGGCACAATTGGATTAGAGATTTTAGAGCAACTACCAGATGTCGATCAAATTTTTGTACCCGCTTCAGGTGGTGGGATCTTATCCGGTATCGCAACTGCGATTAAAGAATCAGGTAGCAGTGCTAAAGTTCATGGTGTTGAGCCATTTAATTTACCGAAATATAATGAAAGTCTTAAGAACAGGAAAATTACACAAGTTGAAAATAAAGGGACAATCGCTGATGGCTTAGTGACTGTAGTGCCAGGTGAAAAGACCTTCCCAATCGTTGAAAAATATGTAGATAGCTTCCATACAGCAACTGAAGAAGCAATGAAAATGGGACAAAAGTTATTGTTAATGGAAGGAAAAATCTTAGCTGAAATCTCCTCATCCGCGAGTGTCGGTGCAGTACTTAATAAAGAAATAGAGGTTAATCCTAAAGACAAAGTATGCTTTGTTATTACTGGTGGCAACCTTGGTTTTGAACAACTAGACTACATTAAAGATGTAGATTATAAGTAATATATATAAAAGCGACGTGAAATTAGATTTTCACGTCGCTTTATCTATTCAACTACATCATAGATGTAAACCATACACCAAGTGAGGTACCTATATAGTTACCTATAATGTATCCTAGTGTACCGATGATGAGTATCGGTCCAACTAATTTTGTCCAACCTCTCGAAATCGCCATTGCTGCAGCGGTTGTTGGTCCACCGATATTTGCATTACTCGAAAGTATGATTTCCTCTAAATTAAATTTAAATAATCGACCGAAGCCAAATGAGATAATCATATTAATCAACACAATAACAGCTGCAAACACTAAGATTATTGGTGCATTTTGGATAATTAATGGAACCGATGCAGGTACACCAATGACTACAAA
The DNA here is from genome assembly GCF_011634875.1 of Jeotgalicoccus sp. S0W5. Lineage (NCBI taxonomy): Bacteria > Bacillati > Bacillota > Bacilli > Caryophanales > Staphylococcaceae > Jeotgalicoccus > Jeotgalicoccus sp. S0W5. The sequence goes on from NZ_SIRQ01000006.1 coordinate 46,520, forward strand.
GAATATATAGATGAAAAACGTCCCAAATTCTTGTGATCCCGCAATGTTTTCAAAGTATTTAGGGAAGCTCGCTACAAGTACTAGTGTTAACGTTGTAAGCATTAAGTAGTTATCACCGATAATACCTCTTAAGACAGATAATAAAATATTGCTATCTTCCGGAATTACACTGGCAAAAAATTCAGCAATAGAGAATGACACTGCTACAATGATAAAGGCTGTTCCAATCGCTAAAGCTATATCTTGTAATGAAATATCCTTAGATTTCCAATATGAGGCAGCATGATTATCGCTTTTTCCATTAGACTCATTTTCATCCATGTGTGGTGTGCCGAATTTGTTTTTAAAGAATGATACTGTCGGTATCAATATAAGAACAAAGAAATAAACTGCCATTAGTAGATTATCCGCAACGACTGTAGAAGATACTAGGTCTTGTGGCACGTCAAATCGTGTCGCCATTGCCGCAAAGTTAACCCCACCACCTGAGTAGGAACCACTTAACATGGCACCGATATAGTTCGCTTGTGGTACAAACTCTCTTAACAACAAGAAGGCAACAATTGCACCTGCTACTGTTCCGACTGTACTAATTAAAAAGATAATTAACAGGCGTTTACTCTCTTGCCAAACCTTAATAACGTTCGACTGGAATAGTAAAAGTGGTATTGCGAGTGGCACCACGTATGTCCATACTGCATCATAAACTGGTGATTCGAGTGGAATAACGCCAGTATTACTTAGGAGCATGGCCCCCACTAAAGCGATTATTGCTCCAGATAACTTTGATGCCCAACTGTATTTTTGCTCGAGAACAATAGCGACAGCCGCCCAACCAATTAATATCGCCCAGAGCACCCAATAATTATCTGGACTAATGAAACTTGTTGTCTCTCCCATGGTAATTCCCCCTAGTTTTTACTTACCATTATTATACTCGATTTAAAGCCTCACCTATATATCAATTTCCATTAAAATTGGAGTATGATCCTGTCTTGGTCCTGAGTCAATCATCTCAGACTTACGAACCTGTCCAGCTAAACGATTTGAAACTAACCAATAGTCAATTCTCCATCCTGAGTTATTAATCTTACTTGTTTTCGCTCTTTGTGCCCACCAAGTATACATGCCTTCAACGTCCCCATTAATGTGACGGAATGTGTCAGTAAATCCTTTGTTTAAAAGGTTTGTAAATCCTTCTCGTTCTTCATCAGTAAAACCTGGAGAACGACGGTTATTTTTTGGATTTGCTAGGTCTATTTCTTTGTGTGCAACGTTGTAGTCTCCCGTGGCTAAAACTGGTTTTTTCTCATCGAGATCAGCTAGGTAATTTGAATATTGAATGTCCCATAGTTGACGGTCTGCTAACCTTCTAAGACCATCCCCAGCATTTGGTGTATACACTTGAGTTAAATAAAAGTCTTCAAACTCTAAAGTAATCATTCGTCCTTCTGCATCCATTGTCGTAGGTGCACCGATTGATGGATAATGCACTTCAGGTTCTAGGTGATTTTTGTATAAGAACATTGTTCCAGCATAACTTTTACGTGCGGGTTCTTCTGAACTACGCCACACTATGTTATATGAAGGAAAGGCTGTTTCTAAAGCCTCTACATGTTTTTTGGTTGGACCTTTCGCTGATAATTTAGTTTCTTGAATCGCAATAACATCAGCGTCGTGTACCTGAATGGATTTGATTACTTCTCTTGATAATAATGCTCTAGCAGAATCACTTGTTAGTGCTGCGTTTAGTGAATCTATGTTCCATGAAATAAACTTCAAAATGCTTCCTCCTGAATAAAATGAATTTATATTTGCTTATTGTTTATCTTATCCAAAATCAATCATCATTTCCATTGCTCGAATTAAGATTGGAATAACTTATTAATGACATCTTCAACTTGAGTAACCAGGTCTATTACCATTTGATTCGCAGAGTTCTCTTTAGAGCTTCTTAAATTTTGTCCACACCATAACGACATGTATTCAGGGCGATTTAATTTTGCTGCTTTAGCTCGAATCGGCTGTGTTAAACTATTTTGTACTGGATATGAAGGGACTTTCCCTTCATACTGACGCATTTCTTTTATAAAATCATTCAGTAAACCTCTTGCTGGCTTACCACTGAAAGTCGTGGTCACTACAGTATCAGTTTCTTGTGCATTTAAGATCGCAAGTTTTGCAACTTGTGGTGATCCGCTCTCCTCACTCGTTAAAAAGGCTGTACCTAATTGTACACCTTCTGCACCGAGGCCAAGAGACGCAATGATTCCACGTCCATCAGAAATGCCACCAGCTGCAATGACGGGTATGCCAACATGATCTACAACTTGTGGTACCAAAGCCATGGTGCCAATCATCGGTAGTGTTTCATTATTTAAGAAACTTCCTCTATGTCCACCCGCTTCACTGCCTTGAACAACAATTGCATCCATACCAACTGATTCATTGGCAATTGCTTCATCTACAGTAGTTGCGGTACCTATAATAATAATGTCCTCTGCTTTTAATTTCTTAATGATATCTTCATCAGGTATACCAAAAGTAAAACTGCAAATTGGAACGTTCTCTTCAATAATAACTTCGACTTGTTGTTTAAAATTCTCATCTGTAACCTTTTTAACAGGAGGTGCTTCATTGATGTTCAATTCATCTCTATATCTACTTAACCACTCATTTGCCTGATCAATTTCATTTTGTTCTACTTGAACAAATTCAGGCGTAAACAGATTCACTGAAAAAGGTTGATCCGTTAATTTTTTAACTTCTTGAATCGTCTCTCTTAATTTTTCAACATTCATGTAACCCGCACCGATACTACCTAGCCCTCCGGAATTGGATACTGAAGCAACTAAATCAGGCGTCGTAATTCCACCTGCCATACCCGCTTGAATAATTGGATATTTAATGCCTAAACTTTGACTTAACTGATTATTATTCCACATCAAACAATTCCCCCTTGTATTTGTATATAGTATACAATACGCAATATGCAATATATAAGATAAAAGACAAAGACCGTTAAGATCTTTGCCTACACTTACTTAACATTAGTAGATTACTTTTCTTCTAGAAATACATAAGTTTCTTCCATTGAAATATTTTGATAGCTATTTGATAATTGAGAAGTTTCATCACCTACATGTAATTCTCCATCATCAATTACTCCGCTATAACTATAATATTCATCAGGTGTTTCTTTAAATTCTACGAAGTCCAATCTTAAATTTGTACCTTCATCTTCTAGTTTAACTGTTAGACTCTCACCATCTAAGCTGTAACTACCAGTATATTCATTACCTAGATTCAAAAGCGTCACTTCATCAGCTGAAGAAAATTCTAAAACTAACATGTTTGAGGAAAAATTAATTTCAGCATTTTCTTTTTCTTCTTCCGAAATTGTAGGGTCATTACTTGAGATACCTAATTCTTTACCTTCTAGTCCTGTTTCATTATTACTACAACCTGTTACTATAAACAGCATTACACCTAGTACTATTGTAATAATTCTCAAATTCTTCATCCCCCTACTAAACTATAGATTTTAGTAATTCATCAATTAATTCTTATATATTTAACTATAACTCACTTCTTCATTAATTGGCAGCGCTATCAAATTATGTCAAAGCATAATAAAAGAGGCTACATAAACAGCCTCTTTTTAATCTATTTTCTCTCTAACACAGTAACCGCTTCAACGTGTTTCGTCTGAGGGAATAAATCCACGGGTACTACGGATTTAGCTTTGTAACCATGTTCTACTAAATACTTCATGTCTCTTTGTAGTGTACCTGGGTTACACGAGATATATACAATTTTTTTCGGTTCTACTTCTAATAACGAATCTAAGAATGTTTGATGACAGCCTTTTCTTGGTGGATCTACAAAGACTAAGTCTGCACTGACACCGGATTTAACTAGTTTAGGCATCACTTCCTCAGCCTTACCTAAATAGTAATCTGCATTATCGATACCATTCAACCGTGCATTTTCTTTTGCATCTTCAACTGCAGAGTCAACGACTTCAATGCCAATGATTTTCTTAACTCTGTCTGATGCAGCAAGTCCTATTGTCCCAATACCTGAATACGTATCGATAATCGTTTCGTCACCATTTAAATCGGCAAGATCTAAGCCGATTTGATAGAGTTTTTCAGTCTGCTCGTGATTCACTTGATAGAAGGAACGGTCTCTAATTTTAAATTCTCTACCGAGTAAGGTATCCGTAATATATTCTTTTCCGAGGAGCACAATTGAACGCTTGCCAAATATCACATTGGTCTTTTCATCATTAATATTTTGTACAATACTCTTGATTGCCTGAAATTCTTCTCTTAATGCTTTAATGATCGATAAAAATTCATTACGCTTACCATTAGTAATAAAGACGACTTGAATCTCACTATCATCATGATTCGACCGTATGACTAAGTGTCTTAACAGTCCTTCATGCTTCACTTCATCGTAAATCGAAACATCTTCTTCAATCAGTTTCTCCTTAACGAAATTCATAATATCATTGTGAATATCTTTTTGAATATAACAATGGTTGATGTCAACGATATCGTGTGAACGTGGTTTATAAAAGCCCATCACTAACTTACCATCCACTTTTTGCACTGGAATCTGAGACTTATTGCGGTAGTAGTTCCCACTACCTGTCACTGTGTCTTTAATTTCTAGATTTAAACCGGCCAGTCCATTGATATTTTGTTCGACAACTTCTTTTTTAAATTTCGCCTGTTCAAGGGCATTCATTACCTGAATCTGACAACCTCCACATTGAAAGTAATACTGACATGGGGGCACTTGTCTATTTACTGAGACTTTATTTATCTTTAAGGCTTTACCAAAGGCAAATCTTGATTTGACCTGTAAGACTTTGAAACGAATTTCTTCATCTTTTAAAACATCAGCAATAAAGACCGGCTTATCGTTAACTTTAACGACACCCATGCCTTCTTTTGTATAGCTTTCTACGACCCCTTCATACTGTTCATTTTTTCTTAATACACTCATTATTAAACCTCTAACTGTTTCGTTTTATAAATCAATTTCATAGGTTGAAAACCCATCACCGTGGTCTTCAATATATCTAATCGGTAAGTCATCTGTATATTTTCTCCCTAGACTCCCGCTCTTAAATTGGTATGTTCCGTGTGGTAAAAGTGTCATTGGCTTTTTATCAGTAAAAGTCTCACCATTCTTCAAATACTCAGTTAAAATATCTCTAACAGATAAGGCAGATTCATAAATAATCTCAGCATCTCTTAAAAAAGGTGCATAAGCGACTTTGTAGTTATTTGCTGCAACTAAAAACATATCTTCATCACGAATTGGTTGCCCTTCATACTCAAGCTTTACTACTCTATTAGAATCACTAATTTGATGGGCAGAACTTCTATATCGTGAAGGCTCACTTAAATCAAATGTATAAGTAAGATCAAAGAAAGTATCAAAGTTATAACCTGGAAAACCATCTCTCGAATGATTTTCTTTAACTAGTGATACTGCACCGACTTGATTGAATGAAGATGCTGACCATTCAAGCCATTCTCTTAACACTTTGCCTGTAATTTTCACGATGACTAATGTGTTTGCATGCTTATACAAATTCACTGTGTCTGTGACTGTTAAGTCACCTGCTTTGATATCTGTGAAATCGTTCTTTCCGTCTCGTCCACTTTTAATAGCAGAATTAAAACCGAGTACAGGTAGCTGTTCTTTCTGAACTTCAGCTAGTCCTTTCGCATACCAAACGACCGCTTCAGATACGACCTGGACTGCTCTTGAAGGTATAACTCTAGAAAAGTACGTATGTAGTGACACATCAGTATGACCAACGACTTGATTTAAATACCCTTTCACTTTCTCATGATAAGAATTAAAGTCTTCAAGGGCTTCGTAATCAATCATCATATCTGTCGATGGAATTAAGCTAGATTTACCTTCAGTAACTGTCCATCCTTGGTCATATTCTAAGTCAAAAGATAGTAAGCCTAAATGACTGGCAGACACACCAGGTTGAACCATAGGGATTCCATTAAATGTGCCCTTAAATAGATCCAAGCGCTCATCTTGAACATTGATGTCTTCATGCGGGAACAAGTCGTGTGTATGGCCAAACACAATACCGTCAATGCAGCCTAATAACGCCATTAGCATTGCCTGGTTTTCACCATGTGTATGTTGGTCATCTGCCGCTTTACTCATTCCTGTATGACTCAATAGAATAATAATATCTGCCCCATCTTCTTTTAAATCCGCTGCCGTTTGTTTTACCGCTTCTGACATAGGGTGAACATCAACATTCCCAGATAGATGAAATTTATCCCATTTCATAATCTGCGTTGGGACTACACTTAAAAATCCAATATTAATTGGCTTCTTATCTATTTCTGTTTTCATAATGTAAGACTTTTTAATAATGGAAGATAGCACACTATCCTTAAAATCGACATTTGAATTAACAATAGGTACATTCACTTGTTCATAGAAATCACCTAAAAATGATAGGCCGAAATTAAACTCATGATTGCCAAGACCAATCACATCATACATATTGTTGATAATTGAGGGTAAGAGTGCCTGTTTAGGATGAATGCTGTCATATTCACTCCATACATCACCCTGTAACAAATCACCATTATCCACAGTGATTACGCACTCGTCTTCATGCATATTTTTATAATGTTCAATATATGATTTAAATTTTAGCAGTGCATTAGACTTCATTTCATTCATAAAATAATTATAAGGATAAATTGCACCATGCACATCCGTAGTTGAAAATATTGTCAATTTCAAAGCAGTCACCCTCAGATTATTGTCTTTACATTTCTTATTCCGTGTCCGGTAAACTATATTCCATGTCCTCACCATTTAATTCCTGATAAAACGCCAGTGGCACCCTTACTTTTAAAAACTCTTTCTTATTTTTAAAGTGTGCCGGTAAGACGCCACCAAACTCACCATCTAAATTTAACTGTACCTCTTCAAAAGATGACACTTTGACCTCTCTCGCTTTAAAGTAATGTACCTTTGGATGTTTTAAATGTTCGCCCTTCATGGCGATGGAAAGTAGATGGGCAAACTCCGCTAAATTAACATCTTCAATAATTAACAAAGAAAAATAGCCATCATTCAGTTTGGCATCTGGCACAAGCTTCTCAAAACCACCAATGGAATTTGTGAGACCAATCAAAAAGAGCATGACTTCACCTTGAAAGACATCATCATCATACTCAATACGTAGATTGATACTCCTCATTTGTGGAACCAGCTCTATACCCTTTATATAGTAAGCTAGAGAACCTATCATTGCTTTAAGTTTGCTCGGCGCCTCATAAGACACTTCTGTAATCTTTCCACCACCAGCAATATTCATAAAGTGCTTACCATTCATACTCCCTAAATCAACTTTCGCTGTTTTACCACTTAGAATAGTATCGATAGCTTCTTCTAAATTGTTTGGAATTGTTAGGGCATGTGTAAAATCATTTACAGTCCCCATTGGGATAATACCGAGGTCTGGTCTTTCGTTAAAGTCTGCCAGTCCATTAATCACTTCATTGACAGTACCATCACCACCGACGGCAACAACCAAATCAAAATTTTGTTCACAGGCAAACCTAGCCGCATAAGTCGCATCATCCGGCCCAGATGTCGCATGCGTACTTGTGATATAACCTGCATTCTCAAATCGAGTCAACACATTCGATAATTGATCTTTAAATGTTTCTTTACCAGCAGTAGGATTATATATAATTCTCGCAGTCTTCATAAATATCTCCTCTATATTATGAATTTATACGCCCTCGGATGATTCATTTCTATTCATCATCGAAAAGAGACGATATTTACGCTCCCCGTACTCATCTTCCGTAATTTCACTCTTAAGAAAAGCTTTTTTAAGTATTTTTAAATTATCACTGTAGTTTTTATCGAAAACAAGAAATTCAGTACAGTTAATGACCGTTTCCTTTTTTCTACTACCACTGCTCATAAAAATCATATTAATATTCGTTCCATCAACCGTTCGCCTGATGACCATATCATCCCTAAAGAAATCTGAGAAATCATCGATTTGCACATAGCCTTCAGCAATCAATATATCTGCTAAATTCTTAACATCATCATAAGATTTTACGATAAACAAAATATCCAAATCACAATCATAAGGGAACTTTCTAAGTTTAGAGGAACCAATATGATGTACTTCTATAATCATTGATTTAAAAAAGTTTAATATTTCAAATGCTTGATTTATATATATATCTTTAACACTACTATTTAAATTTTTTATATTCATACAATCATCCTAAAATAATGTCGTTCACATCTATTTCATGTATAATAATCAGTAAAAGAATTATGTGCCAATATTATAACATATTCATGATTGGCAATATTATTATTTGAGGAGATACTATGAAAAAAGCTATTGCAATCATATTACTTATCGTCTTTGGTGCTGGCTTGTATTTTAACTTCGTACATACCGGCTCAGCGTCAAACAACACAACAACAGAAGACCAAGAAAGTGCGAAAACAGAAAACAATGAAGACAATCAGAACAATGAATCAGCTGAAGATTCTGAAGCATCGACTGATGAAACTGAAACGTCTGAACAACCAGATTCTATCGCTTTTAATGAGTCAAGCATCCAAGAACAGTATGATCAGCGAATTGCTAACAATGAAGCTTTAATTGTCGACGTTTTAACACCTGCATACTACAACAGTGACTTTGCTGACAAATTAAACCAACAGTTCGATACAAACACTATACAGTTTAATCAAGTGGAAATGCCAGGTAACACTGTTGATATGAATGAATTAACTGTTAACGACAATAGCGACATTGTGATCATGGATGCAATGCAAATTGCAGACTATAATGATGAAGTGCTTCCGGAACGTAACTTGAATAACTTAAGAAATGCATACATGGACCTATACAATGCAGATAAGACAGTTATTATACTTGGTAATGCAAATGTTCACGAACATGAAAACTTAGCAGACACGCTAAGTAATGATGCTGAATACTTCCCAAACAATGACTTCTTCTATATCGATAACCAAGAAGTCTCTGTTGAGAACCCTTATAACCCAGATGACAATGTTATGAATCCAGCAGTTGAAGATGAGATAATAAATAATATTCAAGCATACTTACTTCAGTAAGTAGAAAGGCGGAAAATCATATGATTTTCCGCCTTTTTTATAAATAACTTATCGTTTTTTAATTTCTGTTAGAAGTATTTCATTTACCATTTTAGGGTTTGCTTGCCCTTTTGATTTCTTCATGATTTGACCCACTAAGAAACCAATTGCACGGTCTTTACCATTCTTAAAGTCTTCAACTGATTGTTCATTAGCATCAAGTACTTCAGTCACCATCTGTGTTAAGGTTTCTGGATCAGAGATTTGCTCCATACCTAAGTCCTTCGCAATTTGTCTCGCTGTTCCACCCTTACTAATTAACTCAGTGAATACCTTCTTAGCTTGCTTACTTGAAATTGTGCCGTCTTCAATAATTTCAATCAGGCCTGTTAAGTTTTCTGGTGTAATTCCAGTTTCTTCAATCGCCACATTGTTTTTATTTACGTACTCATTAACATTACCCATCAACCAGTTTGAAGCAAGCTTAGGATCTGCTTGATGAGATTCTACCATCTCGCTAAAGAAGTCAGAGAGTTCTTTTCTCATCGTTAAAATTTCTGCGTCATAGACAGGTAAGTCGTATTCATTTATATATTTCTCACGTAATTCGTCTGGTAATGTAGGAATCGTAGCTCTAACTTCTTCTTCCCACTCATCATCAATGTGTAGATATAATAGATCAGGTTCTGGGAAGTAGCGGTAGTCATCTGCACCTTCTTTGACACGCATGAGTACTGTTTCGCCTGTCTTCTCATCATAACGTCTTGTTTCTTGTTCAATAACACCGCCGGATAGGAGTACTTTCTCCTGACGCTCAACCTCATGCTCAAGTCCTTTTCTGACAAAGTTAAATGAGTTTAAGTTTTTCAGCTCAGTTTTCGTACCGAACTCTTTTTGTCCGACAGGTCGAATGGAAATATTCGCATCACATCTAAGTGACCCTTCTTCCATCTTCACATCAGAGACACCCGTATATTGAATGATTGATTTAATCTTTTCTAGATACTTGTAAGCCTCTTCCGGTGAACGAAGATCGGGTTCAGAAACAATCTCAACTAAGGCTGTACCTTGACGGTTTAAATCGACTAGTGAATAGTCATCCTTATGCGTAGATTTACCTGCATCCTCTTCTAGATGTAGACGAGTAATGCCAATTTTTTTCTTTTGTCCATCGACTTCGATTTCAAGTGAACCATGCTCACCAATCGGTTTGTCAAACTGTGAAATTTGATAGGCCTTCGGATTATCTGGATAGTAATAGTTTTTTCTATCAAATTTAGTATCTGTTGCGATTTCCATGTTTAATGCCATGGCAGCTTTCATACCATATTCTACAGCCCTATGGTTTAAGACCGGTAAAGTTCCTGGGTACCCAAGTTCAACTACTGACAGATTCGTGTTAGGATCGTGTCCATAGTGTAATGGGGCATTTGAAAATATTTTAGAATCCGTTTTTAATTCAACGTGGACTTCGAGTCCGATTATTGTTTCAAAATGCATCTTACTCCGCCCCCATCGTTAGATTTTTGAGTTCTTCATGTAAGTTATAAACTTTTTCAAACTGATAAGCAGCATTATAAATTTTGTTTTCTTCGAAGTGGTTACCCATGATTTGTAATCCAATTGGTCGATTATCTTCAGTAATGCCACATGGAATACTTAAAGAAGGTATACCTGTTAAGTTTGCTGGGATCGTTAAGATATCATTCTTATATTCTTTTGTCCCTTCGATACTTACTTCGTCGTATTTATGTGCTGGAGTCGTTGACGTTGGTCCAATAATTAAATCATGATCTTTTAAAATTCTTTTCACATCGTCCGCAACTAATCGACGTAATTTTTGTGCTTTTACGTAAAAGGCATCGTAGTGCCCTGCACTTAACACATAAGTACCAAGTAAGATACGGCGTTTTACCTCATCACCAAATCCTTCGCCACGAGACTTTTTATATAGTTCTTCAAGTGTATTTGCATTTTCTGAACGGTAACCAAAACGGATACCGTCAAAGCGTGCGAGATTGGCACTCGCTTCACTCGAAGCAATCAAGTAATAAGAACTTACTACGTATTTAAGATTAGGCATCTCCACTTCTTCTACAGTTGCACCTAAATCTTCAAAACGTTTTTTAGCATCTAATACAGCCTGTGTCACTTCTTCGTCCACATCATCACCTAAAAACTCCTTAGGTAAAGCGATCTTCAACCCTTTTACGTCCTCATCTATATTAGATAAAAAGTCTATTTCCTGATTTTGAACACTTGTCATGTCGTGTTCAGTATCTTCTCCTGCGATTAGCTCTAGGACTTTTGCATTATCACGTACATTACGTGTAATAGGTCCAATTTGATCAAGTGAGGATGCGAAGGCAATTAAACCAAAGCGAGATACTCGACCATAAGTTGGTTTCATACCAACTACGCCACAGAAGGATGCAGGTTGTCTTACTGATCCACCCGTATCTGTTCCAAGAGCAAAGGGTACAAAACCTGCGGCAACTGCTGCTGCTGAACCACCTGAAGAGCCACCTGGTGAACAGTTCAAGTTCCATGGGTTTTTAGTTGTTTGGTAGTAAGATGTCTCAGAAGTTGAGCCCATCGCAAACTCATCCATGTTTAATTTACCAAGCATAATACCATTTTCACTATTCAGCTTGTTCATTACTGTTGCATCATAGACTGGTTTAAAATTGTGTAGCATCTTACTCGCACAAGTCGTTAAGACATCTTTTGTCACAATATTATCCTTAATACCAAATGGTACACCAAATAATGCCTGATCCATTTGATCTTCAGCCTGCATACGATCAAGTTCTTCTGATTTAGCTGTTGCTTCTTCTTTTGTCAGTGTAATGAACGCTTTAATATCTCCATCGTACTTTTCAATTCTATTGAATAAAGCCTCTATTACTTCAGAGGGTTTAATTTCTTTACTGTGAATTTTTGAGTATAATTCTTCAACTGTTAATTCATTAATATTCACTTCATTGACCCTCCCTTTATATCATTTTAGGAACTTTGAATTGTCCGTTTTCTGTATGTTCAGTATTACTTAAAGCTTCTTCCTGTGTTAACGGCTGACCTGCCTTATCTTCTCTCAGTTTAGATTCAACCTGAAGTGCATGGGTCATCGGCTCAACCTGATCTAGATCAAGTTCGTTAAGTTGATCTGCATGTGCAACAATGCTTTGAATTTTTGTTGATAGGTTCTTTAGTTCCTCATCATCTTTAATCTCAATTTTTGATAGGTTCGCAACATGGCGAATTCTATCAAGGTTAAGTTCTATCATGAATGACCCTCCTAAGTTTTTACAATATTATTAGTTTACCAAATCTACCTTGACTTTACCATGTGAACTCACTATTCAAAGATGTATAAGTTCGCTTGTCCTTCGCCTTCTCTCGTGATGACACTATAGACCTGTGACTTATCTTTAATCTCTACTTCAACATCAGTATTGGTAAAGTGTTCATCTACTAAGTCTCTAACGAACTGCGACATACCTATCATTTCTCCGCGGCTATTATATTCAAGGGGGATTTCAACAGTCAACGTATCTAAATTATTATCGACAAATTTCCCACGTCCAACCGATGTCGTAAAACTATCGAAATATGACGATAACTCTCTGTTAAAGGTTTCGTATTCACTGTTTACTTCACTTGAGATTTCAGACGCTTCATTAGAAGGTAAGAGTACATTTTGTACGTTGATATCAGTGAATTCACTGATTGAATTTTCACCTGGTTCAACTGTGGCTTGTGAGACGAAATTACCGGGTACAATATCAGTATCTGATGATTGGATGAATATTGCGAAAACAATCTTCTTATCTACATATTCATCGTTCGCACGAATACGTGATAAAATCTCAGTTGCCATCTTTTCGCCTTCCTCTTTGACGACTTCTGGGTCTAATTCTTGTTCTTGTGTTTGACCATATTCCTCAGTTTGATAATAGTGAACACTATTCATCGCAAGTCCAATCGTAATACCATCAAAGTTTAAATTACCTTCTTCATCTTCAGACAAGTAGTTCTGCTCTAAAATATGTGAGAGGTAAAGCGGTGCTTCTTCGGCGATTACTTCAGGATCTGTCTCACCATTTGTCGATGGATTTAAACCTAGGTTACTGAAGGCATCGGAACTTAATAGCTCATCTTCTTCCATATTTTCTAACTCTTCACTCGTATATTGACGGCCTAAGTAGCCTCTAGTCATCTCCTCTGAGATAATCTGTCCTTCTCTAAAGACAAACTGATCCGTCGGAAACTCTCCTTTACTCACTTCAAATAAGCCTTTTTCAAACTCCTCAACATTGTATGAAGACACCATGTTTTGACTTGATAAGCCTCTAGCTGGTGACAATTCATAAGGTACCACTGATCGATAAAATTCGTCACCACTTGAAGTTATTCTATCCTCTTGTTCTTCAACCTGAACATTTGACACTTCATTTTCAAGGCCAGAATTTTCGGTCTGCTCTGTGATTTCTGCCTCATTCTCACCACAAGCACTTAGTAAGAAGGCTACGACACCGCCGAGCATTAAAGTTTTAAACTTCATTGTCATTGCCCCAATTTCTCAATAAATTCTCTTTCATTCCAAACTTCGATTCCGAGTTGCTTGGCTTTCTCTAATTTCGAACCAGCATCGCTACCTGCGACGACAAGATCCGTACTTTTAGATACGCTACTCGTGACTTTACCACCTTGGGATTCAATATATGCACCTGCTTCTTGACGTGTCATTTCTTCTAGTTTACCAGTTAAGACCACTGTCATATCAGAAAACAGGTTACCAGCTACTTCTTGAACTTCTTCAGTGAAATTTAATCCATGGTCTTGTAATTTCTTAATCAATTTTCTAAAGTCCTCATTCGAAGTATAAGTCACTATAGAGTCTGCAATTTTCTCACCAATTTCAGGAATTTCAATTAATGATTCAGCTCTGGCTTCGAGGATTTTATCGATTGTACCGTATTCTTCTGCTATAAGTCTGGATGCTTTGGCACCTAGGAACCGAATGCCTAAACCAAATAATACTTTATTTAAAGGATTTTCTTTTGATGCCTCAATCGCCTGGAGCAAATTCCGAACCTTCTTATCTCCCATACGCTCAAGTTCAATTAGATCCTCATATTTTAAGCTATATAAATCAGAAACATCTTTAATCAAGTCCGCTTCAAATAGCTGCCTAACCACTTTTTCTCCAAGACCATCGATATTCATTGCCCCTCTAGAAACAAAGTGAATAATACCTTCTTGAAGCTGAGCTGGACAGGCAGGGTTAATACAACGTATCGCAACCTCATCTTCTAAATGTACCGCATCATGTCCGCACGATGGGCAAGTTGTTGGTGCTTCATAGACCGCTTGATCTGTTCGTTCCTCTTTAAGTGATTTAACCACTTCAGGAATAATATCTCCTGCTTTTCTAATGACGACCTTATCACCAATTCTAATATCTCTTTCTTCAATGAGGTCGTGGTTGTGAAGCGAGGCACGTCCAACTGTTGTACCTGCAACTTTAACTGGTTCTAGAATTGCTGTTGGTGTAATGACACCTGTACGTCCCACTGTCAGCTCAATATCTAAGACCTCGGTAATCACCTCTTCAGCTGGGAACTTATAAGCGATTGCCCAGCGGGGAGATCTTACTGTAAATCCGAGCTCATCTTGTTCTTGTAGATCATTGACCTTAATGACAATACCATCAATCTCATAGGGAAGTTCAAAGCGGTGTGTCGTCCAGTAATCGATATACTCTAAAACTTCGTCTATGCTATTTAATAGCTGACGTTCATGATTGGTTTTGAAGCCGAGCTTATCCAATGCATCTAAAGCACCGTTTTGAGTCGTAGCTTCTAATGCTTCTGGTGAAGTGACACTATATAAAAATACTGATAAGTTTCTCTTAGCAGCAAGCTTTGGATCTAGCTGTCTCAGTGATCCCGCTGCTGCATTTCTTGGGTTCTGAAATTCTTGTTCACCACGTTCAAGGCGACCTTCATTTAATTTTTCAAAAGAAGATTTTGGCATGTATGCTTCACCACGGACTTCAAAGGATAAGTCTGTAGGCACTGAAAGTGGGATGGCATGAATGGTCTTTAAGTTTTCAGTAATATTCTCTCCAACTGTACCATCACCGCGTGTCGCACCAATGGTGAATTTCCCATTGTCATATGTAAGCGACACGGCGAGACCATCAATTTTTAATTCACACATATATGTTGGACTGTTCACAACTTGTTTGACCCGCTTGTCAAATGCTCTTAAGTCCGCTTCATTAAAGGCATTACCCAAACTTAACATCGGTGTATTATGACGCACTTTCTCAAAGTGACTTAAGACAGCGCCACCGACCCTAACGGTCGGTGAATCCGCACTTTTATACTCAGGATATTGTTCTTCTAATTCAATTAATTCCCTGAGTAATTTATCGTAGTCGACGTCCTGAATTGATGGTTGATCCAGGACATGGTATTCGTAGTTATATTGATTTAACTGTTTTTGTAAGGCTCTAATTTTTTCTTTCATCTAGTCTCAATCCTTCTTCTCTAGTGGTGCGAAATTCGCCAAAAGACGTTTTGGCCCTGCGGTATGAAAGACAATGTCTAACTCCGTATCATCACCCTCACCCTTAATTTGAGAAACGATACCATCACCAAATACTTTATGAGATACCTTGTCGCCGATACTGTATGTGGCATTTGGTTTTTTTTGAATAACCTGTGACCGTTTTTTCGGACCTTTAGCATAAGATGGTGTGGGCTGATTCGTGTTACCGAATAATTTTGTTCCACCCTGATTCTCTACTAACGCTTCAGGTATCTCCGATAAAAACCGACTCATCATATTGGATTCAGTACGGCCATATAACATTCTTGACTCTGCTCTTGATAAGATGAGTCGGTCCATGGCACGTGTGACACCAACGTACATGAGTCGACGTTCCTCTTCAAGTTCTTTGTCGTCAAATTGAACACGTTTAGATGGAAAGACGCCTTCCTCTAAACCGACAATGAAGACGACTTTATACTCTAAGCCTTTTGAAGCGTGCATGGTCATCATCGTCACGCCCACTGTATCGTCCACACCATCTTGGTCGGAAACTAAAGCCATATCACTTAGGAACTCAAATAGATTATCATCTTGGACAGGGTGCTCATTATCAAATTCTTTCGTGACCGTCTTAAACTCTTCTAAGTTTTCTAAACGACTTCTCGCCTCGAGTGTTTTATCCTGTGCTAACATGTCGTGATAGCCGGTATCTTTTAATACTTCGTCTACGAGTTCTGTCATCGTTAAGTATTTGGACTTTTCCTTTAAGTTATCCAATACTTCTAGTAAAGACACTAATTTAACAACAGTCTTTTGTGGTATACCCAAAAAGTCTGCGTCACGAATCGCATCGTAAATACTGGAGTTCAACTGATCTGCATGGGCTTGAAGCTTTTCAATGGTCTTTGCCCCAATGCCTCTTTTAGGCACATTAATAATGCGACTGAAGCTAATATCATCAAAAGGATTTTGAATGACTTTTAAGTAGCTCATTAAATCCTTGATTTCCATGCGGCTGTAGAACTTCATACCGCCAACCATTTTATAGGGAATACTTGACTTAACGAAGGCATCCTCTACCGCACGAGATTGAGCATTCGCTCTATACAGCACTGCCATATCACCATATGAGTATTCATCACTCAACTCTTGAACTTTTCGGACAACGGCTTGCCCTTCTTCACGTTCACTAAAGGAAACGTTCACTTCCACCTTCGCCCCCTCTCCTTTGTTAGAGCGCAAGTTCTTCGGTTTTCTTTCTGTGTTGTTATCAATGACTGCATTGGCAGCATCTAGAATCATCTTAGTCGAACGGTAGTTTTCTTCTAGTTTTATAACTGTGGCTTCAGGATAGTCTCTTTCAAAGTTTAAAATGTTTTGAATGTCTGCGCCACGGAACTTATAAATAGACTGGTCAGAATCCCCAACGACACAAATATTTCGATACTTATCCGCAAGCATCTGTACTAGGCGGTACTGTGCATGGTTCGTATCTTGATACTCATCAACATGAATATACTGAAAACGCGACTGATAGTAGCTTAAGACACTGGCTTCTTTTTCAAACAATTCAATTGTTAGCATGATTAAGTCATCAAAATCTAAAGAACTATTACGATAGAGCACCTCTTGATAGTCCTTATATATTTGACTGTAGAGTTCATCTAGGAAGCCGCCTGCTTCTTGAATCGCTTGGTCTGGTTTTATCAATTGGTTTTTATAGGCTGAAATCACTGATAATATACTTCTTGGGTTATGCTGTTTTACATCTAGGTTTCTATTTTTTAAAATGTCTTTAATGACGGATTGTTGGTCTAGCGGATCTAAAATAGAAAAGCTCGTATCGTATCCGAGATAGCTAATGTCTCTTCTTAGAATTCTGACACACATGGAGTGGAATGTTGAAATCCACATTCTGTTTGCATCTTCTTTAATTAACCTATCTACACGTTCACGCATTTCCTTTGCTGCCTTGTTTGTAAAAGTGATCGCTAAAATATTATAAGATGGGACTTGTTTTTCATCTAGAAGATAGGCTACGCGGTGTGTTAGAACTCGCGTCTTACCACTCCCTGCTCCAGCCATGATTAAGAGTGGCCCTTCCGTAGTTTTAATCGCTTGTAGTTGTTCCTTATTCATTCCACTTAAATCCATTTTAAAAAACTCCATTTATTAAATGATTGTTGTCAATGCTTGTTCTATATCATCGTAGATAATATTTCCTACGACGATCGTGTCGCTTACCTTGGCCATCTGAGTTGCCTCTGAGTGGGACTGAATACCACCGCCATATAATAAATGACTATTTTCACACGCATCAAATGCTTCTTTAACAAGTGCATAATCTCCGTATGCGCCACTGTACTCTACATATATAAAATCCATTTTATATAACTTATCTAACATGTGTATAGCAGCTAGAAATTCTTCGTCATTCATCAAAGTACACTCTGCTCGATTAAAAGCTTTGCAGTGTTCGTTCATCACGATATAAGGTAAGAGTCTAATGTTTTCATACTCAATAAACTCATGATATTCCATTAACGCCTCAATTAAGAGGCCATGTGCATACTTAATATTTTTAGTGTTGATCACACTTGGCACGTAATAATAATCAAAGCCTAGTACAACAGCATCAGGATGAGATATTTCAAGCGCTATAGACTTGTCTAAATTGAAGCTTTTGATACGCTCAAGTAAATCCGAGATATTTTGTCTGGTGACACCATCTGTACCACTTATCATGATTAAATCTGTCTGAGATGTTAGGGTCGCTTCAAGTGATGCATCTGTAATATTTTTCTGTGGATCTAGCTTAAATACATGTTTTGTTTGTCTTAACATAGTCACAAGTCCTTTATAAAAATCATATGATAATTATAGCATTTTTACCTATTAAAAAACATAAAAGCCCGTGGGTGCTTTACGCACCACACGAGCTCTTAAATAAGGTCGAAATACTCCTCTAAAGTTAAGCCACTTTCATGAATATCCGTCGCCTTATCTCCAACATATCTCAAATGCCAAGGTTCGTACATGTAGCCGGTAATATCTTCTTTACCTTTCATGTAACGAATAATAAATCCATAGTGATGGGCATTTTCCTCTAACCATTCAAATTCTGGCGTGTACTCAAATGAAGTTTGTAAGAGTACTGCACTATCATATGATCCGACATCAATTGCAAGACCTGTCTGATGTTCTGAATGACCTGGTTCGGCACTATAGCGGTCAGCCGCTTCCTTACCATCTCTAGCTACATAATTATTATATAGCTCAGCCTGATAATCATAACTTCTAAAGTCACTCACCAATTCAAAGTTGAGCCCTTCTTCTTTAGCATCTTCAAACATTGTCATATAAGCGTTCTCCGCTTCTGGTTGCATACCTGGGTTGTAATCATCAGGTAGCGGAATCTCTTTGTTTACGATTAACACACCATCCGCATAAGTCACCCCATCAATTACTTCAACATTGACTGGAATGTCTAAGTCTGAAAACGTAAGCGCCTCATAATTTTTACTGTAGTCAATTGCCTCTGCCTCAGTTGATGCCTCGCCGCTACAAGCACTGAGAGCTAATAATAGACTAAGGACGAAAGTAAATTTAATTGCTTTCATTTACTCTAAACCTGCTCGCTTAAATATTGTATCTACACGGCGTAAATGATGTGACTCATCAAAGCATGATTGCAATTCTTCACTCGTTAGTGCTGCTGTGATTTTCTCATCTTGACTTGCGAGTTCTTGTAAAGGCACCTTACTTTCCCATGATTCCATCGCCTTCGGTTGCACTAAGTCATATGCTTCTTCTCTCGACATGCCTTTATCGATTAGGGCTAAAAGAATCTGTTGAGAATATACAAGTCCAAATGTCTTATCGATATTGGCCTTCATGTTTTCTTCAAAGACTGTTAAGTTTTTAATGATATTACCGAAGCGGTTCAACATATAATTTAAAGCGATTGTCACATCTGGGAGCATAATACGTTCTGCTGAGGAATGAGATATGTCTCTTTCATGCCATAGCGGCACATTCTCATATGCTGTTGTGATGTACCCTCTTATCACTCTCGCAAGGCCAGATACATTTTCACTACCGATTGGGTTTCTCTTATGTGGCATGGCACTTGAGCCTTTTTGACCCTTAGCAAATGCTTCTTCTACTTCTCTTGTTTCTGTTTTTTGAAGATGTCTAATTTCTACAGCAAACTTTTCAATTGAGGTTGCAATTAAGCCGATTACCGCTATATAGTGTGCATGGCGATCTCTTTGTAGTGTTTGTGTTGAAACCTCCGCAAATCCTATACCAAGATGATGGCAAACATATTCTTCAACTTCTGGTGGAATATTTGCAAATGTGCCGACAGCGCCACTCATTTTACCTACTTCTATTTCTTCTCTAACCGCTCTAAAACGTTTCAAATTGCGAACCATTTCTTGATGCCAAAGCGCCATTTTTATGCCAAAAGAAGTCGGTTCAGCGTGCACACCATGTGTACGGCCCATCATGATAGTGTGTTTATGTTCTCTTGCCTTATCCGCTAAAATTTCAATAAAGTTCTCTATATCTTTTTCTATAATTTCATTTGCCTGTTTAAGTACATAGCTCTGTGCAGTATCGACGACATCTGTTGATGTTAATCCATAATGAACCCATTTCTTTTCATCGCCCAAAGTTTCAGATACTTGTCTTGTAAAGGCGACAACATCGTGTCTTGTTTCTCTTTCAATTTCTTGGATTCTAGTCGCGTCAACACGAGCATTCGGTCTGATATTCTTCACTTCTTCTTTTGGAATGATACCAAGTTCAGCCCATGCTTCTGCTGCGAGTATTTCTACTTCCAACCAGGCGCGGTACTTATTATCTTCGGTCCAGATGTCTGCCATTTCTTGTCTTGTATACCTACTGATCATTAATTACTCATCCTCATTATTTGATTAATTTACCCTCAAAAACAGTCTCTTGATGTGAGACGACGACCTCGCCGCCTTCTTCTTTAAACACCGGAACTTCCATGCGTCTAGTGACTTGATAGCCTTCTTCCTTCATTCTTTCTAAGACTTCTGAAAGTGTATCATCAGGGCCAACCTTAAATGTTTTCTTTCGTTGCTTCTGTTGCGCCATTAGCCTCATCCTGTTCTTGTAGCTCATATATTTCTTCTAATACTTCTTCTACATTTTCTGGTTCATAGTTCTTCATACGACGACGGCTAAGTCCTTTAGTCCAGAAACCACCATGTATATTTTTCGGTTCATAAGAGATAATAAAGGCCTTATCATCTAGCTCACGAATCGTTTCCATTAATTTTCTTTCATATTTTCTAGGTGACAGTATTTGCATGACTGTCCGCTGTCCATCACGTCCATATTGATGACCGTGTGTCACACCATAACCTAAGTTCCTTAAGTCATTTGGCAAATCGATATCTTTTTTACCTGTCGTAACGTTAACAACCGTATAACCAAGAGCAAGTTGCTCTTCAATCTTAGTACCGACGAGTATACCGACACCAAATCCAAGTGCATAAGCAACGATGTTTTGTGGTCGATCTAGATTATCGAGCACAAGTCCTAGACCAATGACGTAAACAAACGTTTCTAAAATACTAAAGGCAGCTGCAACAAAGCGATAGCCTTTTAAGGTCATGATGGTACGCATCGTTAAGAACGTGACGTAAATAATGTTGATGATAAAAATGACTAAAATCATTAACATTGGGTTTTCGTTAATCATTTGTAACATGGTTGTTAGCCCTCTTTCTTTATTTATCTATTTAGGTAAATTGTAACGGTTATATGGTAAGTCTCTTTTATGAGCTGACCGTTTATAATGGTTAATGATTGTATCAAAAGCATGCTGAGATACTGGTTTACCTTCTAGGAAATCATCGATTTCTCTATAGCTAACACCCAATGCTGCTTCATCACTTAAGAGCGGTTTGTTGCTTTCTAAGTCTGCTGTCGGAATTTTTTCATAGAGGTGTGGTGGTGCCTTTAAAAATTCAAGTAGCTGACGCCCTTGACGCTTGTTTAAGCCCATTAGTGGCGCGACATCACAAGCACCGTCACCAAACTTAGTATAAAAACCGGTGAGCGCTTCTGCTGCATGATCTGTCCCGAGCACAATACCGCCTGTATGTGCTGCAATTGCATATTGAACCTTCATTCTCTCTCGTGCTTTTTCATTACCGATAACAAAATCGCTTAATGTAAAGCCACTATCCAATAAAGCGTCAACACTGGCATCCACACTATCTTTAATATTGACCGTGACACGTTCATCGGGTTCAATGAAGTCGACCGCGTCTCTTGCATCGCTTTCATCTGCTTGCACGCCATAAGGCAATCTGACTGTGTAGAATTTAACTTCCTTACCTTCTTCTCTTAAAGCAGCTACAGTCAACTGGGCAATCTTGCCTAAAAGCGTGGAATCCTGCCCCCCAGAAATACCTAAGACGAAACTTTTTATAAAAGGATGATCAGTGACATAATCCTTTAAAAAGTTAATGATTTCTGAGAGTTCTTCTTGTGGATTAATTTCTGTTTTAACATGAAGACGCTCGATAATTTCCTTTTGGATATCTGACATCAAAATCACTCCAAGGTCTTATTTGACAATTCTTCAATTAAATCGTTTTTAACGTTCCAGAGCTTGTTAGATAAGTCTACAGGATATTCTTGTGGGTTTAAGAAACGCTTTGTTTCCTCCCAGATTTCACTGAGACTTTCACTACATTTTTCTTTCATTTCATCAACAGATGGTGACTCATAGACGACTTCTCCATCGACGATAATGTCGTGTAATAAATCGACTGCTTCATAAGACTTGATGAGCTTGCGCTTCATCGTATGAATGGGATGGAACATCAACAGTGGATTAGAGTAATCAAATTTCTCATCGTACAATGTAATGTAATCCCCCTCAGACATGCCTGTATCCTTATTAATAATTCGATATAGTTTTTTCTTCCCTGGTGTGGTTACCTTCTCAATATTACCTGAAATTTTAATGCGGTTTAACCACTCCCCATTTTCTCCTTCAATAGCTGCTAGCTTATAAACCGCACCAAGTGCCGGGTGGTCAAAGGCAGTAATCAGTTTTGTACCGATACCCCAACCGTCTACTTTTGCTCCTTGCGAAATTAAAGAGAGAATTGTCACTTCATCTAAGTCATTAGACACGATAATCTGAGCGTCTTGATAACCCGCTTCATCTAACATGATTCTTGCCTTCTTCGTTAAGTAAGCAATATCACCAGAATCTATTCTAATACCGACAAAGTTAATTTTATTACCAAATTCATTGGCAACCTTGATTGCTGTTGGAATTCCTGACTTTAATGTATCAAACGTATCGACTAAAAAGACGCAATCCTTATGGGTTTTAGCATAAGCTGTGAAGGCATCGTAATCATTGCCGTAGGCTTGAACCATCGCATGTGCGTGGGTGCCACTTGCTTTTAAGTCAAACAATTTAGCTGCTCTGACATTACTCGTTCCATCAAACCCACCAATGATCGATGCTCTCGCACCCCACATCGCTGCGTCCAACTCATGCGCACGGCGCGTACCAAATTCCATGAGGTTATCCCCTGGTACTAACTCACGAATACGACTTGCCTTTGTCGCAATCAGCGTTTGGAAATTAACAATATTTAAAAGCGCTGTTTCAATTAACTGTGCTTCTACTAAACTCGCCTCTACCTGTACAAGCGGCTCATTGTTAAAGACCGTTTCCCCCTCTACTACCGAACGTAAGGTCCCTGTAAAACGCACTGTTTTTAAATAATCAAGAAAGTCATCCTCATAACCAATTGATTTTAAATATTCAATGTCACTATCTGAGAAGTGTAGATTCTTTAAATAATCAATAATACGTGCTAAGCCAGCATAAACTGCATAACCATTACCAAAAGGCATCTGTCTAAAGTACAGATCAAAAATCGTTTTCTTTTCGTGAATCCCATGTTCAAAATACGTTTTCGACATGTTTATTTGATATAGATCTGTGTGAAGCATGAAACTGTCATCTTGATATTTATACATTCGTTTCTCTCCTATGAGTAACAATTATAGATAATCTAATTTTATCACATAAAATAACCTGGTAAAGTACAGTTATATCGCTCTTTATATGAAGATATAGAAGACACCCTTAAGAAATGTTAAAATATTAAGTGAAGAAAATATTACACACATGAAAAAGGAGATTGACTGTAAATGGCAATTAAAATATTCGGTCACCAAAACCCAGATACTGATACGATAACTTCTGCACTTGTTGTCCAAGATATTGAGAAACAAATCGGTTCAGATGTAAAGGCATATCGCCTTGGAGATATTAACAGTGAAACACAGTACGCCCTAGATGAATTCGGAGTAGAAGTACCGGATTTACTAACAGAAGTGGCAAATGGAGACGAAGTTATTTTAGTCGATCACAATGAGAAACAACAATCTGCAAAAGGTATCGAAAATGCGGTCGTTACAAAAGTTTTCGATCACCACAGAATTGCGAACTTTGAAACTGAAGGCCCACTCTACTACCGTGCTGAACCTGTCGGTTGTACTGCAACAATCCTAAACAAAATTTACAAAGAGAAAAACTTGGAATTATCTAAGGAAATGGCAGGACTTATGTTATCTGCAATTATTTCAGATACTTTACTTTTCAAATCACCAACAACAACTGAAGAAGACATCGATACAGCATCAGAATTAAAAGCTGTAGCAGGTGTTGATCTTGAAACATACGGTCTTGAAATGCTTAAAGCCGGTGCATCTACTAAAGACAAATCAGCAGTTCAGTTAATCACTGAAGATGCAAAAACGTTTGATATCGGTGAGAAAAGCGTACGTATCGCTCAAGTCAACGTTGTAGATGTGGACGAAGTATTCAACCGTCGTGAGGAAATTGAAGCAGCAATCAATTCAGAAATCGACAAAGAAAATTACGATCTATTTACGTTGATCGTTACGGATATTCTTAACTCAAACTCTAAGGTACTCGCACTAGGAAATGAGTTTTCATCAGTAGAACGTGCCTTTGATGTTGCGCTTGACCAGAATACAGCAATTCTAGAAGGTGTTGTATCTCGTAAAAAACAAGTCGTTCCAAACATTACAAAAGCCTTATCAGAATAATTTTTGTTTGTTATGAAAAAGAGAGCATCCAACTTAATTCAGTTGGGTGCTCTCTTTTGTTGTTTGAGTATTGGTTGTTGATGGTTGTGCGACTTGTGGTGGTCACAGTGACCCGATTTTCTCCTAGCGGTCCGTTGTCAACTTCACAGCGACCCGTTATTTTCCTAGCGGACCGCTGTTGACTTCACAGTGACCCAGCCGACCCGCCCACAATAATCCATTTACTCCAGTATTCTCATCAACACGCTTGTTTTACCTTCTTCTAAGCGTTCTTTTGAACACTCATCTCTAACATCGTACTCTAACTCATCTATTGCTCTACCAAATGAGACTTCGTCTATCCAATTCGTTAAGTCCGCTTGATCGTAGCAGGACGGATGGACAATTTCTTTGGTTGTGTTATCAATGATGACCCGCGTCGTACTTGCTGTTTTATCAACTAAAGGAAGTAGCAATACTGACAAGACAATGACAGTAATGATTCCCCAAACTAATTTTTTACGCATTCTTCGTCCTCACTCAGCTTATTATTACTATTAACTTACCATATATCCACCACTTGAAAAATAGAACGTATGTTCGTATAATGAGAACAAGCAGTTAAGAAAGAAGGTTGAAGTTATGGATTATCGTCAACTTCCCGTGGATCAACTCAACTCAAATATTCCCAATGGACGCGGCATGATCAAGTGGGCGCCTTTTGCTACTATGCCTGAGCAGTTTGAAAATGTGCAGCAACTCATGGATGATCAGACTAAAATTGAACGCCCTGAACTGTCCGATGATCGTTTAAGTGAAATGGAATTTACTTTCCAAAAAGCGCTCAATGAACAACGTGCAGTTCGTATTTTCTACTACTATGATGGTTCTCGCTTCTCCGTAGATTTAGAAGTTATAAAAATAGACCAATGGAGCTTGATGCTCATTGGTCAAAAGTGTGGACAGGAAGATTTAATCTTCGTCCCTTTTATAGATATTTTAGATATTATCTTAATCGATAAATATTAGTTCTCTTGTTTTTCTAAGAACAAGACAGGTTCTTTCTGGTGTTCTGTTGCCTTAACTAAATGATAAGCAAGCACTGTCGTTGTAATTGCACCGATTCCACCCGGAACTGGTGTAATGAATGAAGCTTTATCTTTAACTGCTTCATAGTTCACGTCGCCGACCATCTTACCTTCATCATTAAAGTTAATACCCACATCGACAACAACCGCACCTTCTTTGACGTGTGGTTCATCAATCAAGTTAATTGCTCCCGCTGCAGAAACGATGACGTCCGCATTCTTACATTTCTCAACAAGATCGTCAGTGTATAAGTTACATGTGGTAACTGTCGCTTCTCTGTTCATCATTAACAGTGATAACGGCTTACCAACTACTGCACTCGCACCAACTACTGTGACATTTTTACCCTTTAAGTCGATGTCATAGTAATCAAGCATATTCATTACAGCGGCAGGTGTACATGGTTCCAAACGATCAGGATCGTTCGTGAGTACCTTACCTAGATTTGATGCTTTCATTCCATC
This sequence comes from Jeotgalicoccus sp. S0W5, assembly GCF_011634875.1. Lineage (NCBI taxonomy): Bacteria > Bacillati > Bacillota > Bacilli > Caryophanales > Staphylococcaceae > Jeotgalicoccus > Jeotgalicoccus sp. S0W5. Next base: position 72,928 of record NZ_SIRQ01000006.1, read on the forward strand.
GATATCTTTAAATGAATTCATAACCTCTGCTACACGTTTCATTGGAATGTGTTTTGGTAAAGGTTGTAAGAGTAAGATACCGTGTATTGAATAATCTTCATTAATTTCTCTAAACTTTGTTAAAAATACTTTCGTCGATACATCTTCTGGAAAATGGAACTGAGAAGTCTGGATTCCCAATTTTTCAAAACGTTTAACCGCGGCATTTTCATAAGAGATCGAATCGGATAAATCTCCAATTCTCACAAACGCCACTTTAGGCTGAATACCATGTGATTCTGAAACCTCTAGTGCTTCACGAATCTCATCGGACAAGTGTGCGGCAACCTTTTTGCCGTCCATAACTACTGTCATATATTGCACTCCCCTATTAATATTTTACTAGTCAATGACCCAGACTCATTATAACATAATCAAAGGGTTAAATTAAAAAAAGCTATCATCAATTGATGATAGCTATAAGTAATTATTTAGTTTCACGGTGTAACGTGTACTTGTTCAATCTAGGGCAGAATTTCATCATTTCGATACGCTCTGGATTGTTTCTTTTGTTTTTCTTAGTGCTGTAGTTGCGGTCTCCGCACTCAGTGCAAGCTAATGTAACGATTACTCTCATTTCTGTCGCCTCCTTTGTTAAGTGAAATCGATAATTAATGATAATATACTCGAATCAACTGGCCAGTTGATCATCCATTTCACAGATGATTAGTATATGCTTTTTAAATCACCTTATTTATTTTACTAGGATTCTCCTAAAATTTCAAGACTTTCTTGGTTAAATATCACTTGCATAATATCAAGCAGTCCGCTATAATTTTAAATCGTAATCATTACGGAATTAGGAGTACTATAAACATGATCAAATTTCTTCCCTATCTTATAACCGCCCTGCTCTTCTTAACAGCATGTAGCAACTTAAGCGAAGAAGACAATAGTAAACTAAATATTTATACAACTGTCTTTCCCTTAACGAGCTTTGTTGAGGAAATCGGTGGGGATACTGTTGAGGTCGAATCCATTTACCCTGCTGGTGCGGATATGCATTCTTATGAACCGACACAAAAAGATATGATGGAGTATGCTGATGGTAATATTTTCATGATGACATCAAATGACTTAGACCCTATCGCCAAAAACATCACAGATACAATTAATGAAGACACGAACGTCATTGAAACTACAGCGAACATCAATGAAGACGATTTAATTTCAACGAGTCATGATGACCATGATCACGAACACGATGACGACCACAATCATGATCACGGTAGTGGAGATCCCCATATTTGGTTAAATCCAAATCTCGCTATAATTATGGCAGAATCTGTCAAAGATGCGCTAATTGATGCTCAGCCCGAACATAGTGATATGTACGAAGAAAACTTTAATAATTTACGAACAGACTTAGAAGATATCGATAAGCAGCTCACTGAAATTACAGAGGATCCTGTCTATACAGATGTCTACATTTCCCACGAATCTCTCGGTTACTTAGCCGAACAATATGGTTTTCATCAGGTTGGTATTAATGGATTAAGCAACCAAGAACCTTCACAAAAGGAACTGACTGAAATTATCGATCAGATACAAGCGCAAAATATTCCTTATATATTATATGAACCGAATGTCACATCGACCGTCACTGATGTCATCAGAGATGAAACCAACACTGAGCCACTCTACTTCAACAATTTAGAAACATTGACTGATAACGATCCTGAAGATGCAACTTATCAATCGATGATGGCTAAAAATATCGAGACCTTAGATCAAGCACTCAATGACAAATGAAAAATTGTCCGGAATCTTCCGGACAATTTTTTATGCTCTTCCGCGATATAAGTCGTTTTTAATGCTTTCAGTAAACTCACGGATTTCATCTACATCCTTTTTAAGGAAAAATGCTAGAACCACGACAGCCACTGCCGTTAATGCAAATAAAATAACAAAAGTTTTAAATATAAAACCGAGTAAACCTTTAATTAAGTCCATTGAGTGACCCCTCCTGTGAATTAATTCTCTATTCTATTCCCTTTTTTCTCTTTTATAATCTTAATTGCAGGAATATCTGCCGGTGCCCAGTCCAAACTATCAATATCAGCTGCAGGCAACCATTTCATCTGTACATGTTCAAGTAATTCCACTGTGCCACTCTTGATCTTAGAAAAGTAAGTTGTCAGCTCAACAATGCCAAAATCATATTCATGAGTGGTCGTTGTGATCTTATCTTCAATTGTAATATCTAGTGCCATCTCTTCAATCAATTCTCTTTTTAAAGCATCTTCAGGCGATTCATCTGCCTCAATTTTACCACCTGGAAATTCCCATTTTAAGGCTAGATTTTTACCTTCTGGTCTTTGAGCACATAGGATTTCACCTAAATCATTTTCTATTACTGCACCAACAACGTGGATTTTCTTTTTTGTCACTCTAAATAACCTACTTTCTCTCCAACATTTCAATCATTTCGTCCTCAGTTAGCTCTGCAAGATTATTTCTGAAATTTCCTGCGGCCATCGCTTGACGTGCAATTTCTGGGATATGCTCGCGTTCAATAGCTAAATCTTCAAATGTCATACGAAGTCCTAATGTTTCTTTTAGGTCATTAATTGCGTCTGACATCTCACGTGTGTTTTTAAAACCGAGTTCAGCACTAATATTATCCATTCGATTATCTATTTCCGCATTATATAAGATCCATTGATCAAGCGTAAAGGCACAAGCTTCTGCATGAGGTATGTCAAATTCAGAAGTTAGGTAGTAGCTCGTCGCATGTGATCCACTCGTCATAGTCTGACTAAAACCAATACCCGCCATAGTACTTGCCAAGGCCATGTTTTTTCTAGCAGTCACATTATCTGGCTCATTAAATGCTGTTTCTAGATTTCCAAAGGCAAGCTTTAAAGCTTTTAAATGAATTGCATCAGAAATTGGATTGTGATTCTTAGATCCAATAGAATCTAGTGCATGACAAATAACATCAATACCTGAAATCGCTGTGACTGATGGTGGACACGTATATGTGAGTTCCGGGTCAACAAAAGCATGTTTTGGATATAAATCTGGGCTATTTAACGATACTTTTAAGCCGCGTTCCTTATCACTGATGACACTAAACGGTGTAACTTCAGATGCAGAACCACTCGTCGTCGGTAATGCAATCACATCAAGCGCCCCGTTGACTCGCTTATCATCGATAATTGTCCGAGCGTCTACATCACGAACAACTGCTGCCGCTGCCGCTTTCGCAGCATCCATCGTCGAGCCACCACCTACAGCAATGATAGCATCAGCCTTAAAGCTATGACATGCTTCAATGATACTGTCTACATTATCTACTGTAGGATTGGGTTCAATATTTGAAACAGTATCTTTAATTTTGCCCGATAATAATGACTTTAATAAGTCGCTAACCCCATTCTTCACTTGTGAGTTTGAAGCAACGAGAATAATAGATTCGTAACCGGCATCCTGTAACACTTCTTCAATCGTAGTAATCACACCAGCACCAAAGTGAATATCCGTTGTATTGTGAAAAGAAAACATATAATCCCCCTTAAGTTTTATTTCTTTTTTATATTGTATTCATAATGCTTAAAACGTATCGTTAAAGGTTGGAATAAAAATACATATAATAAAAACAAGATAAAACTAATGAGCAGCGACGGCCACATCGGCCATTGCATAATTGGTATTAATATAAATATAAACAAGGCAACAAGAAATATCGCGATGTAATCATAGATTATCGATAAAGTCGATGGTTCTATGTATTCTCTACACTTCGGGCACCTGATACGTGTCCGAGGTTTTAATGCATAACCTAATAGTTTTTCTTTGTAAGTCCACTCATGCTTACAGTGCGGACATTCTCCCATACAATCACCTTTTTTATAGTATTACTCACGATTATATCAAAAAAGAAGAGCACATTCGCTCTTCTTATTCATCATCTTCAAATTCATAGTAATCTTTTAGAATGTCTTTAATCTGATTTTCTTCTTTAGACTGAACAAGCTTAATATTTGTTGTCACATGTTCGCAACCTTCTTCTGCAAGGTAGAGGTTAATCTTTTTAGCGAGATTAAATAGCTCATCCAAATTCCCCTCAACTGTTGTCTCACTTGGGCCAACAAAGTGAGTAAAACCACTGTTTTCTATTAACTCAATCGCCCCTTTAGTATGCGAGTAAAGTTTTTTGTCACCAGGGTGATAAGGCAACACTTGAATGCTCATAATATAATTCATATTTCTCTCTCCTCAATTCATTTCTACCACTATTATGATACTATTATTGTTAGAAAACAAACATTTAAAGGTGGTTTCAAATGTTTAAAGTTAGCAAGGGTTTAAATATTATTCTCATTTTAATTGCGCTAGGCATGATTTATTATTTCTGTCAGGATTTTCTACCATCCTCACTTAACATACCATTAATATTAACTTTAATCTTATTAGGTATCGTCTCGATCATGTCGATTATTAGAAAAGAAGAGCCTGAAGACTAGTCGAGGTAAGGTACAACCTCGACTTTGTCACTATAACTTGTCATGTGCTCACTCACGTCACTATAGACATCAGTCATATCCATTGCATCGAGTGGCTGGAGGTAAAAGTCTTCATATTCATTACTATCAACGTAGGTCGGCATGAATCTAACATCGCCGACATCAATATTCTCCCCTTCTTGTTTCACAGTGACTTCTAAAATACCACCGAGCCGAGTATTTAATGTTTGTTGTGCACTTAAGAAATTAGACATAGAGTATGCAATTACCGCTTCACTTCCGTCTTCTCTTTCATAGTGTTCAATCGGTTGTAAGGTGTGCGGATGAGAACCGACAATAATATCTGCACCGGCCTCTGCCATAGAGTGATACTCAGGTATGTGCTCATCTCTAGGAAACTCATCATATTCAATACCCTGATGGTAGCTGACAATTAATACGTCCACTTTATTTCTTAACTGCTCAATATCTTCTACAATACTTGGCATATCAATTAAATTCACTAAGTACTCTTGTCCTTCTGGTACAGGAATACCATTGGTTCCGTATGTATAAGCTAGGAATCCAACATCAATCCCATTGACATTGAAAATACGATCACGGTCTTTATCTTCCTCACTTACATTTGCACCGACGTAATCAATATCTCTCTCTTTTAAGTTTTCAGTCGTTGCAGCTATACCTTCCGCGCTACGGTCTAGTGTGTGGTTATTAGCTAAGTTAACAATGTCTGCATTAAAGTAACTTAGTAAATCTGCGACTTCTTCTGGTGCATTAAAGGTAGGGTAACCACTAAGACCTAATTCCTCTCCACCTATAGGTGTTTCTTGATTTAAGAAGACCAGATCTTGTTGTTGTAAATAAGGTGCAACTGACTCTACGCGAGATACAAAGTCGTATCCATCCTCTGTTTGAACGTCTTCATAAAGATAGTCATGCACTAAGATGTCACCCGTTGCCGCAAAGGTAAACGAAGAATCTAAGTACTGACTCAAATTTTGTAAGAAAGCATCCTGATCGATTGTTTCAAAGTTTTTAGTATTCCCTTGAAGTGGCTCTGTTTCACTATTAGAAAAGAAACTGAAAAACATTAGTACTGACAACAATATCTTCATTTCATTCTCCCCTTAATGTTTGTCCCTGCTCAGGTTCAAGACCATGTTCAAATTTAATTTTTAATGACTGTGAAGTGTCTGGGTTCGGCCCATCCATCACATGAAAGTGTAGGTGAGGAGTATCACTCGCCCCGCTGTTACCACAGGCTGCCAATACTTGCCCACGATTTACGTAGGTCCCCTCACTGACTAGGATAGAATCTGCTTTTAGATGCGCAAGCATACTGTACTCATTCACGCCATGTTGAATAATGACGGCATTACCTTCTGGATCATCCATATTCATCGACATCGGTGGATTATCTCTCACCCCATCATATACTTTAAAGATAGTACCTGATGCTGGTGAGACAATTGGACGTCCATAACTGTGATAATTTTCTAAAACTGAAGTATTTCCTCTGACCGCTTGACCATTTTCTTTAACGATAAAATCAAAGGCATAGCGCTGATTTTCATAGGAATAATGATAGTTTAAAAAGTTATCTTCTCCACCAAATAAGACGAACCAATCATCTTTAAACGGTAGGCGATACTTCACTTTTGAAGACGTTTTATACTCATGATATTGTTCCAAGTAACCAAACTTTAGACCAATGATAAGCGACTGTTTAACCGCGACCGTCAACATTTTTTTCGTCTTGTCATCTACAAAAGCATAACGTCTCACACCAGGTTCTAATTCATTTTCTCTGTACAAGGAAAAGTGAACCGTACCCTGATAAAAATGGCGTGCTTCATTTAGAAATTCTTCTTTTGGCATCAATGCTTGCCATTCAGGCATAGTGGAAAGATAGATGTCTTCGAATTTTTGTGCGTTAAAAAGCTCTCCAATCAAAGCCCCTTCTATTTTCACTCGTTACTCACCCGCTTCGTTTATTTTATCGACAATATACTCCGTTTGTTTTTGTATAGAAATCAAATCATTAGTAATGGTATCTTCTGAATTGAGTAAGATTACATGATCCTTATCAATATCCATTGCCTGTGCAAATTCACTTTTAATATCCTCATTTTCATAGTCAGGTGTATTAACAAAGACATAATCTGCTTCAAACTCACTAAGGTCACTTGGTGTTTTCACATCAAATAAATTGTCTTCTAAATGACTTTGTAGTGCACCGTCCATCTGGAAACCGAGCACATCATATACCGCTTCAGTGCCATAGCTCATATATTCATTATAGAGCAAATAACCATCTTCATTAGCGACAGCAACGACAGCATTCTTATCATCAACTTGCGTATTAAGTTCTCTTTTTAAGACTGTTGTCTGTCCTTCCCACTCGTCACCAATCTTGTTTGCTTCTTCTTCTTTATTTAAAATTACACCTAAATAATAGAGTTGTGTTAAATAGACGCGTGGACTAAACGGACTCAGTATCCCCCCTGAATAAGACATTCTAATCGTTGGTGCGACCTCACTATACTGATCAAAATATTCATCAGGTGAATAGGTCACAATTAAATCAGGGTCAACTGCTTTTAATCCCTCAATATCACCAGGCTCTAAAAATGTCAGTGACTGTCCAACCTCATTAGTCAGTGTTTCATTCCCCTCTAGTGCTCTGTTCACTGCAGTTGGCTCATATCCTAAAAGGGCTGCATTTCCTGGATCAATGGTACGAAACAGGACAATATTTTCTGGCTTACCCGGGATATCAATTTCTGATGTATCTTCTGTTGTAATTCTTCTTAACTCCCCATCATCTGTCACATCAATTTCACGAAAACTAGAACATGCCGTGAGCATGAGTACCAGTGTAAGGAGGAATATCATTTTAAATTTCATAGCTTCCCCTTTATTATTTATACCGTCATTATACACAAATATAATACGTATTCGGTACCATTAGAAAAAATTACCTCATTTCAAATATAAAAAAGACCCCGGAGCTTACCGGAGCCTTCAATATTCTATATACTTTTATGCTAGTGCTTCATTTTCTACTGTAACTTTACCTTTGTACTTGTAGACAAATTCTAAGAACTTATCAAGCTTACCCTCGGAAATGCTTTTTACGCTGACGATTAATTGGTCATCTGTCCACAGATGTACAATGTGACCTACAAGAAGCAAATCTTCTATGGTAATTCTTGTAATTTTCTCATAGTCAAAATCTTCAATACAAACAACACCATGATCTTCAAGATTCAAAAACAATCTTTGTGTCGTTGCAACGAGTGAACCATGGTAAGTACTTTTCTCCCCATTAAAGTACTCTACTGATCCTACAAGTGCAGGTCCTACAACTTCTTTAGGTTGTAAAGTAACACCTTCGATGTTTTTTAATTTGTTGTACATAGACAACATCCCCTTTTTTAACTGTTATTTTTTTATTTACCACCAAACATCAAGTAATAAACATCTTTTATCTTTAAAAATAGGACCCCAAGTAATACGCCTATGATACCTCCAATTGAGTTTAAAATAATATCATCGATACTTGTAATTCTTCCTATCGGTAATAAATACTGCGTTGTTTCAATAAAGACTGACAAACATAAGCAAAGAATTGTGGTTAACAACTCTCTTCGAATTATAAAATATAAAAAGAAAGATGTTGGTATGAATAGAACAATATTCATTAACACACTATTGATTAATGCTTCTGTTGTTGCATAATACCAAAGGTCTTCAATACTCTCAAAAGGTGTGAGCTGAACGATGTCGCTTCCATTTGAAGTCCGCATCAGCGTTACGAGAAAAATACCCACTATGCTCATCGTCAAACCAATGATTGAAAAATATCTGATCTTTTTTGCGATTGTATCGAGCTGATAGCCACTCCTAATATTAATCAATAAGGTCACCACAACGATGATCATAAAAATAAAGATAAATATCGGTATGATTGGACTAAATGCTTCTATTAAAATTCCCATTTATAAAACTGCCTCTAATCTTCTCCAAATTGCTGGTTTGTAAATTCTTTATATTTTTCATGACTGGATATTAGGGATTCGTGTGTTCCTTCTCCAGTAAGTAATCCATTATCGATAAAGTATATCTTATCTGAGTTTACAATTGTTGATAAACGGTGCGCAATTACAAGGACTGTTCTACCGGCCATAAGTTCGTTTAAAGCTTCACCAACATATTTCTCTGACTCTGAATCTAAACTGGCAGTCGCTTCATCTAGCATTAATATTTTAGGGTTTCTTAAAAACGCTCGAGCAATACCGATACGCTGACGTTGTCCACCTGACAATTTAACACCACGTTCACCTACTTCGGTGTCGAGTCCGTTTTCTAGATTGACTACAAATTCTTTAGTGTATGACTGTTCAACAGCTTTTTCAATATCTGCTTCTGTATAAAAAGATGGATCTAAACCATAAGTAATATTATCGCGTATTGTACCTGAAATAATGGCGCTTTCCTGCGCGACATAACCAATGCCACTACGATATGAACTTAGACTTAGATTATTGATATTAATACCATCAACAAGTATTTGTCCACTCCAGACTTCATAATACTTCTCTATTAAAGCAAAAATTGTAGATTTACCACTACCACTTGGACCAACAAAAGCAACCTTTTGATTGTTTTGTGCCGTAAATGAAATATTTTCTAAAACAGGTGTTTCATCATATCCAAATGTGACTTGCTCAAATCTTAAGTTGTTATAGTCAAGATTCGGTTTCTCTACTCCTGATTTTTCATCATCCAGTTCCATTATATTGATAATTCTACCTGTTGCGCCAAGGGCTTTATTATATTCTGTAAAGAACATCGCAAACATCGTCATCGGCATAATAATTTGGAAGAGGTACAGTAGAAATGCGACAAGTGTACCAATTGTCATCGTTCCATCAGCAACACGTATGCCTCCATAACCAATGACTAAAATGATGACTAACATCATTACTGTATACATTATAGGTGATAAAAGCGCGTTGATAACAGCTTCTTTCATTCCATATTTATAAAGTTTACCAATACCTTTTCGGCCTTTTACCTTTTCGTAGTTTTCAGCATTAAAGGACTTCATTAAGCGGATTTCTCCCAAAGTTTCTTGGATAGAACCTGTAAATGTCGCCGTTTCATCCTGTAATTTCCTCGATACTTTTTGCATTCTATTTCCTAAAGGTAGAATCACTGCGATAGAAATTGGTAAGGCTATGAACATAATTAGCGTAAGTTTCCAATCCAAGAAGAAGAGAATAACAACCGACCCAATTATACTCATCACACCTGAAATTAATTGAGGGAAATGACTCGTAATTAAGCCTTGAATAATACTTGTATCATTTACCACTCTACTAACAGACTCACCGCTCTTCGTCTTATCAAAATATGTTACTGGTAATTTAAGAAACTTATCCCATACGAGTTCTCTTAACCGTTTGACGACTGACTGTCCAATTTTTGCGAGCATATAATAAGCAACACCATCAACGACTGCGCTTAAGAGAAAGACAGCAATAATCAGTACGATGAGAGGTGTACTAATTACTGAAGGATCAAAGCCATCTATGAACATCTGTGTTAAAAGTGGCACGATTAATGATCCTGCGGTACTAATTAAAGTAAGGAACACACCAAAAAAAAATATACTTTTCTTTACATTCGTGCGTTTTATTAAATCCATAAACTTTTTAAATGATGCTCTTTCTTCTACTGTTTCCAAGACGACACCTCACTTTATAAATTTAACCTTTTATATTATAACAACTTTTCTTTAACAAGTGGTGTGGTAAAATGTAAACATCAAAATAAAGGGGGAACATACCATGGCTTTGGAGTTAAGTAACATCCAGAAAACCTTCGGTGACCACAAAGCAGTAGATTCTATCAACATCAATGTGCCAAGTGGTAGCATGTATGGCTTTCTTGGCGGTAATGGTGCGGGAAAGACAACGACCTTTAGAATGATTTTGCAGTTGCTCACACCATCAGAAGGCACCATTTTATATGACGGAGATAAAATCGGCTATCACATGACGAACAAGATTGGCTATCTACCGGAAGAACGCGGCTTACATCCAAAACTAACGGTTAAAGAACAAGTCATCTACCTAGCAGAGCTTAAAGGCATGTCCAAAAAAGAAGCCAATGAGGCTTTAGATTATTGGTTAGACCGATTTAAAGTAACGGAGAACAAGGTTAAGAAAATCGAGAAACTCTCCAAAGGAAATCAACAAAAAATACAACTTATCGCTTCAATAATCCATAATCCAGAACTCATCATTCTAGATGAACCTTTCAGTGGGCTTGACCCGATTAATGTTGAACTTCTTAAAAATGCAGTTAAGGATTTAAATAGAAATGGTTCAACGATTATTTTTAGTTCTCACCGTATGGAACACGTCGAAGAACTGTGTGAGGAGCTATGTATATTAGACCGTGGTAAACAAGTAGTCAGCGGTAATATTGATCAAATTAAAAAAGACTTTGGACAAAAAGAAATTATTATTGAAGGCGATCATGATGTGTCCTTCTTAAAAGATTTTCCTGGTGTACTTGATATCAAACAAGTACGTAAGAAGACTACCTTAAAAATTGAAGAGGAAAAGTATGCTGAAGAAATCTATAACAAAGTGACTGAACTCGGTTTCTTTAAACGTTTCCAAGTTAACGAACCTTCACTAACCGATATCTTCATTTCGAAAGTAGGTCGAGACTATGAATAAATTTATGACGACTTTCAACCTAACATTTTTCTCAAAATTAAAAGCAAAATCATTTATTATCACAACCTTGATTATTATCGCAGGAATGTTTTTAGCATTTAACCTGGATAAAATTATCAGTCTATTTGATTCAGATGAGTCCTCTACGCTTCAGATTGAAGCAGATCAGTCCTTTATAGAAGTGTTTGAACCGATTATTCAAACCTATGACGAAGAGATAGAGATTGTAGAAGAAGATGGCGATACGGTTCTAGAGGTTACAAGTACAGATCCACTAGAAGCAGAAATTAGAAGTGATGAAGCCCTATCTTCTACAGAAGAACAAAACATTCAACTTGCTTTAAATGATACCAACCGCGCCTACGTACTGCAGACTTTAGATTTAAGTGAAGAAGAGCTAGCGTTAATGTACAAAGAAGTGCCTGTTAACTTCTTAGTCCAAGCTGAAGATTCAGGAGAATTTGAAGCAGCAAGTGAAGATGATACCAATATATTAAATATGGTTATATTCTACTTCTCAGTCATTTTGATGTTTATCATCATACTGAACTATGCATCACAGATTGCTATGGAGATTGCAAATGAGAAATCTTCAAGAGTGATTGAAATGATTGTTTCAAGTATACGACCCGTTCAACACTTGATGGCAAAAATTTTAGCAATGATGGCAGTGAGTATCATTCAAGTTGCGGCCATAACGATCGGTGGGCTTATTGCTTTTTACACATCAGATCACACAGCCTTACTTGAAAGATTTGGTTTAGAGCCAAACGACCAAACACCACTATTAATCGTTTATTGCGTCATCTTTGTTGTCCTTGGTTTAATACTTTACCTTTCGATTGCAGCTATGCTCGGTTCATTCATCAACCGTATGGAAGATATACAACAAGGCTTAATGCCAGTCACCTTTATTACGATGATTGGTTACTTTATTGCATTGGCAGGTATCAGTTTTGCAGATCATTTCTTAATCACAGTAGCGAGCTACATCCCGTTCTTCACACCATTCGTTATGCCACTCAGATTACTCACTAATGATACAGGTCACCTTGAGATGATTATAGGCGTTGTAATTCTCATCGCTCTGATTATCGTAACACTTATGGTTGCTGCTTATGTTTATAAAAGAAGTGTATTGTCGACTGAAAGTGGTATTATGAAAAACATTAGAAGGCTTAGAAAATAAGCAATTTGAGACTACTTTTAATGAATAATATACAGTAAAAATTTATTTCTATAACTTTCTCAAAATTCTTAAGATACTTTCTTAAAAAGATTCTTTGATAAGGTCATTGACATTGCCCAAAAAAGGTGTAATATGATGTTGACTAAAACAAAGGAGTCCTGAATATGCAAGTAGAATTAACAAGATTTAGGGTGAAAAAAGGTAAGGAAGAATTAGTCGATCAATGGATGGAATTCCTCAATGAGCATATGAATGATGCGCTCCTCACACTCGATGATGAAAAGATGTTTGTCGAGACGATTATGCGTGACCATATGGGCGAATTCGATTATCTTTACTGGTATTCTATTCAGGCAGATGATGGAGACTCCAGTACAGAATCTGAGAAATGTATTGATCAAAAACACTTAGAATACTTCGAGAAATGTATCGATAAGACTTATCGTCCTAAAAACCTAAAAACTGAAGTTGTTATGATACCGAAAAGAATTAAGAACCAAATAGAAGCTGCTGCAGAAGAGCAGTTCTCGTAAAGTAAGTATCCACCCGTATAACGGGTGGCTTTTTTTCAGCCCTATAAGGGCTCATTCCGCATAGCGTGTGGTTTATTTGTTTCGCACGTCTACGTGCTCAACCGACTGAAGTCACTAATTAAAAGGCATGCTTCCTGAAACAAAACATCAGGAAGCATGCCTTTTTATGTACCATCTCGATGGTTAATCTGGTTCGTTTTTATCTTTGTTTTTCTTGATCTCTCTATACGCCATATAAATATAATAAGCTGCAAACAGCACTGCTAATACTTGTAAGGCCCAGTTTACTTCTACCATAGTATTTGCGATAACTAAAAATATGAAAAGCATCGCTAATGTGTATATGATTTTTTGTTTGTTTTCATTCATAAAAATACTCCTAACACGATGTATTAGGAGTATTATCTCATATGTTAGCCTTATTCACCAATTGCTGCACTGTCTGCAATTATCGTTACATCAGGATGATTATTTAGAATAGAAGCCGGATTTTCTTCTGAAACTTCACCACTAAGTAGTGCTGATAAGGCTTCTTTCTTATTCTCACCATTGATTAAAATAAGAATTTTTCTCGCTTTCATAATTGACGCTAAGCCCATAGAAAATGCAGCCTTAGGTACATCATCAATATCATCAAAGAACCTCGAATTATCTTCAATCGTTTCTGGTGTTAATTCAACTTTATGTGTTAATGAATCAAATGAAGTGCCTGGTTCATTAAAAGCAATGTGACCATTACGTCCGATACCGAGTAGTTGAATGTCGATACCTTTCTCGTCAATCTTTCTCTCGTAACTTTCAACTTCTGCTGTTTCACTTTCTGCCATACCATTTAATAGATTAATATTTTCTTCCTTAATAGAAACATGATCAAAAAAGTTTTTATGCATATAATATGAATAACTTTGATCATGTGAGGCGTCTAGTCCAACATACTCATCTAAATTAAATGTTGTGATCTGATCTTGATCGACATCACTATCATTAAGTTTTTTAACAAGTGCTTGATACGTACCTTCTGGTGTTGAACCGGTTGCTAAACCGATAACTGGTGCTGACTTAGATTGGATTACATCCATCAAAATACCCGCAGCCTTATCGCTCATTTCTTCATATGAATTTACTTTTAAAACGTCCATAATGCCCTCCTAAGTATCTTGAAGATTTTCTATTAAGATATGAATTGCTTTTGTGATATCTTCTTGAGACCAACTTGCAGACCCAACTGCAATTCCAATTTCATGACTCGGTGGAACATGTACAAAACCTGCTGGAATGTCTAAGCCTTTCTGATTTAAATAATAAAGACTACTATACATTAAATTATTACAGAGATATGTCCCTGCTGAATTAGAAATTGTTGTTGGAATATTTGCATCTAAAAGTGCTTGTTCTAATCGCTTTAAAGGCAATTTAGAGAATAGCCCATCCGCACCATCTTTATAGATTCTTTCTCCGCTTGGTTTAAAACCTGAATTATCCTCACGACCATCTCTCGTATTGATTGCAATACGTTCAAGGTGGATGCTTTTAATACCATTAGCCAGTCCAAGTGAAACAATAGCATCAGGTTCTACATCTTCAATGTCTTTTTCGATTAAACTATTAATCTCACCAAAAACAACAGGATAAATTCTACCGACAATCTTATAACCACCAATTGTTTTACCTTCAAGGCTTTCAACAACAGACTGTGTTGGATTGGTTTTAAACTTTAAAAATGGTTCGTATCCTGTGAGAAGCAAAGTCTTCATAACATCATCCTTACCTAACTAGATTAAAGTCGTAATTAATTAAATTTTAGCATAAAAGCATTTAAACTGTCAGATTTTATTATAAAAACAGATCTATTTTGAAGTCTTATTCTGCCATTTCCTACTACGGATACGTAGGTAAGTGACCATTCTAAGTAGATATTCTAAAGGACCATATCTAAAGTGTTTCATATACCAAGTCGCAAGGATCAACTGAAGTACGTAGAAGAGTGTAAACAAGATAACCGTAAAGATTACAGTATTAGTACCAAACATGCCAATCCCATAGCCGTACATCACGAATGTGCCAAAGATACTTTGTAAGATATACATAGTTAGCGACAGTTTACCGATATTTTTCATACCGGTCATAATGATGTTATTCTCATATCTCTGGTATAAAAGTTTCATTAAGCTCATTAAACCAAACGCTAAAAATAGGCCAAAAACTAGGTTTAAGTTACTTGCTAATGTCTCATCATTTAGCCAGTAAATACTTGATTTCATTATGATACTTACTGGAATAAGCCAAATATATAGTGCACTATTCCAAAATTTTGCGCCATCCTTTTGGAACCAATCAGAACGGGACAGGTTGATACCAAACATAAAGCCAAGTGCTGGCATAAAAAGTCCTAAAATCATGAATAACCCTTTTGAATCCTTGAATTCACTCATCATTTCATTGTAAAAAGGATCTTCCATATTCTCTCTAGCATCGACAATTTCACCGTAAGTTCCAGTCTGATAGACCGTTAGTAATTCAGTCATATATTCATTTGTCTCCGCTTCACTAACCGTTGATGCTTCATCAATTTCACTAGATAGAAAACCACTCCCAAGCATTAACAATAGAATGACGATGATGATGCCGGATATAATTTTATAAAACCAAGAAGGTAAACCTATAAAAATAATGGATACTAACATGGCGAGTCCATATGCTAAAAGAATGTCCCCTTCCCAAATATATGTAGCATGAAGAAAACCAATTACTAAAATGCCAATTGCTCGACATAGAAGTTTAAACCTTTTCCATTTCATTTCCTTATTCTTCATGGATTCAAATAATTTATCCATGGAAAAACCAAACAGTATGGCAAAAATAGGCATGAAACTACCTTCAAATATCACCTTTACAGCCTTAAATAGAAACTCATTAATCGTGTTCAATTCATAAAATTCCATGTGGTCTTTTCCACTTAAACCAAATTGAAAAATAAGTAGATTAGCCATTAAGATTCCATACAAACTGAATCCTCTTATAACATCTGCACTTTCGATTCTTTTCACTTTATAATTCACCTCAAAACCATTGTATCCTTCAGACTTTAAGAGAAATTTAAACTTACCTTAAATGTGTCTTAATTTATTCTATAAAGGTGGTCAAGTAGAGCTTTTATTTTTACAATATAATTGAGGTGTCACTATGACTAATAAAATTTTAATCGTTGAAGACGATAATGATATTTTACAATTGATAACTTTAAGTTTATCGTCTCAAAATATAAATAATGTATACACTGCTAGCCACTTAGAAGAGGCAAAAGACTTAATCTTAAGACACAATTTTCAAGTCTTACTATTAGATTTAAATTTAAAATCAGAAAGTGGCTACCAGTTAATGAAATTCATCAATTTAAATATGACAAAAGTCATTATTGTCACTGCTAAAGATTCTGAAATTGATGTCTATAAAGGCTTTCAACAAGGTGCGATAGATTATGTCAAAAAACCATTTGACCCTATCGAACTTGCCTATAGAGTAAAAGTGCACTTAGAGCCAGTACATCATATGAAATATAAAGACCTAACAGTGGACACGTCGACAGCAGAGGTATTCAAGGCAGACATAAAAATTCATCTAACAACAAGAGAATACGATCTCTTAACCTGTTTTATGACAAACAATAATCAAATACTTACGAAAGAGCAACTCTACCTAAATGTTTGGGGTTATGACAAAGGTGTGGATGATAATACATTGATGGTGCACATTAGAACCTTGCGTAAAAAAATTGAAGATAGTCCAGAACAACCTGAATTAATTCAAACCGTTAGAGGGAAAGGATATATCTTCCGTGGTGATGTTAATGAATAGGCGTTTTGCTTTAATATTTTTAAAGTACATCATTACTTTTCTGATCTTGAGTTTACTTGTTGTGATCATAAGTCTTTTTCTTTTTGGTATAAACGTGAACTCATTGTTCTCTAATAACTCACCGGCTAAGATTGATAACTATGAATTAATTACTGAAATCAATGATGACGATGAAGATGGTTATATACTGTCTGATAATCTTAAATCATCTCTTAAAGAAGAAGGCTATACAGCTTTCATTATCGATGATGAAGCAAATACGATATATCCGAAGAGTAACCGTAATTTAAAATCGCTGATCATCGATAATATTACAACAACAATTGCCATCCCCTATAAAGAAAATGCACACTTTCTAATGATCAATGAGAATGATGACACAAATATCGATATCTCAAATGAAGATGAGGTCGATACTCTAATGCTGATTGATAGTCTGTATACGAAAAACTATAACGATTATAACTATCATATCATTGGTGATGAGCTACAGTTTTTTGAATCAGCAACGACTATGGACTATGCCTATGTTGATGAATTTACAGATACGGATATTACTGTCTTCAAATTAATAGGTATCCTGTTAATCGTTGTGCCTATTTTTATAATTCTCTTGGCAATTATCTTATCCATCATTATGACTCGAAGACTAAGTAAACCTTTGTTCTTCTATGTCGATTGGCTGACCCAACTATCTAATGGATTGTTATATAAACCGAGTGCTTCATATAACAGGAAAAAATCTAAGAAAATCTACAAGGAGCTTGATGAAGCTGTTGATTCTCTAAATGCTCAACTATTAGAAGATCGATTGTACCAAAATCAAATTGATTACTATAGAACGAAGTGGCTAAACCAAATTTCTCATGACTTAAAATCACCCTTAACTTCCATCTATGGCTATTCTAAAGTAATGCCTTATTTTCCAGATGACCAAAAGGAATATATCACTTTAATTTCTGATAAAGCCTTATATATGGAACAGCTGATTGATAGTTTAAATAGCACTTTTAAAGTCGAAACAAGTCAGATGGAACTAGACAAGGAATCCTTTTCACTAGCCCGTGCGCTTAAGGAAATCATTAAAACTGTCGGCTACAAAGATATCAATATAGATAACAATTTAGACGATGATGAATTCTATGGAAATAAGTTGTATGTAGAGCGTATGTTTATCAACCTGATTGAGAACAGCCTGGATCATAATGAAAAAAATCCGATCATTAACATTATTCTAGAAGATAATGAAGAAGGTATCGTCATCACTTATGAAGATAATGGTCAAGGTATAGACCAAAAAGATCTCAGTAAACTGATACAGAGTAAACAAACGACTAAGGAAGATAAAGACCAGCACGGTCTTGGCTTTTCAATTATTATGGATGCTGTAAATTTCCATAATGGCAGCTTTACAGCAGATCCAACTGAACATGGTGTAAAATTCATCATTAATTTCCGCTAAAAGTTTATACACGATAACACACAGTTAAATAGTCACTTTAATTGGCACAAAAATAACTTTTATATTATATACGAGAAACGGCATGTACATACTAAAAATATCTGTGCATGCCGTTTCAAATTTTATTTAGGTAAGAATCAGTCTACTTTTAGTATGGTCATCGTTCCAATATTATTTTCCTAAAAAGTAATAACATTTTAAGGTTTAGGCTGATTTTCTATTAGTTTCAATATTGATTTAAGACCTCTTTCAATTGTCATAAATCTCAATACCTCATCTCTGACAAAAGCAAAAATACTACTCTCATTAAACATCAACTTCGCAAGATTCCTAGAAGCAGATTGAGCTTTTTCAACCCGCGGTCGTTATATTTTTTCATAATTATTTAAGATGTTTTTAAATTATTATTAGATCAAAATCAAATAAATCTTCATATCCTTCAAAAGAAACAGATACTTTATTATTTTTTGATGTAAATCGCTCACTTTCGTATCGTACGTTAACATGCAACCATCATCAGTAAGTACCTCTATCAAGCGTCCACGAGAAATACCTCTGTAGGTACCGTATTTACTCATTAATTCATGTATGGAATTTTTGCGTAAAAGACTGCCTTGATGACTGTAAAAATTAAAGTTATTAATAGAAACACTTTTATTTAAATATGTTTCAGTTACTTTGAGTTCTGAAATTGCATTATCTACCATGGGCATCAAAGCTAACATATAACCAGAACTTTTATTACTTTTATTTCGTTCTATTAATACTGGGTTATTTCCTTGCTTTCTAAGCATTTGTGCCGCAGTTAATCCCGCTATACCTGCACCGACGATTAAGATTTTAAGTTCATCTTTTTTTGCTAACTGATATTGTTGATGGACAGATACATCATGTATCAAAAACTCTCCTCTTTTTATTTAAAATACTGTTACCTGACATATACAAATCTGTACCTACCTATCACTTAATTTCCTTTTTGTTAACATATGTAAACTTGAAAGTGCCACTTAAGTAGACGCTCTTGTACACTTGCCTGAATAATGCCTCAATTGAGAATTAAAAAAGTAAAACATCATATTAAAAAACCACTCACTTCAACCTTCTTTTGTTGAAGTGGGTGGTGTCTATCTATGGAAAAAGTTTTATCTATTCACTTCTCCAGTTTTTCTTTAAAAGTCCCATAATGTGAGAATTTTGGTATTCCCCTTTAGTATAAAAATGTTCTTGTAAGGTGCCTTCAATTTCAAAATTTTGATTTTTATATATGTGGATGGCTTTTTCATTTTCAACATCGACATATAAATATATTTTATGCAAATTTAAAATGTTAAATGCATAGTCTATTGCTTGTTTCATTGCCCTTTTGGCATATCCATTTCCAGCAAATTGTTCATCCACTATAATCTGAATTTCACAATTCCTATGAATAAAGTTTATTTCTACTAATTCTACAATGCCTACCTTCTCATTCTCATCTTCTATGATAAATCTCCTCTCGGATTCATCTAAGATATGCTTCTGGTAAAGCGATTTTAATTCGCCTAATGATTCATATGGTTCTTCAAACCAATATGCCATAGTAGAGTATCTGTTATTCAATGTATGAATAAAGTTTAAGTCAGTTTCTTCTAGTGCTCTTATTTTCATTTTTATTCTCCTTATATAGTCTTAATACTTATTCGTTCTTTGTTAATTAAAGTATAAAATTTGCTTAGTTACTTGTAAATACATGCAAAAAGCTTCTACTCAAAATGTAATTTTTGAGTAGAAGCTTTTTTTAATGCAAGTCTTTTAAATAAGGGAAACTACTTGGGTATTGATAATAGCCATCTAAATCAGAGTTAATTCCTGTTAACAATTTAGTATGGAAGATCGGAATTAATGGTTCTTCATCGATAATAATTTGTTGAGCGTCTTCATACATTTGTAGACGTGTTTCTTCATCTAGCTCAACACGGGCATTATCAAGCAGTTCATCAACTTCTGAGTTAGAGTAACGTGTTCTATTTCCTGCAGCTCCGATATTATCAGAGTGGAACATAGGATATAGACCATAGTCTGCATCTAAGGTTACTGTTCCCCAGCCACCCATGAACATTTCATGGTCACCGTTGGCAGTATATTCCTGATATGCTCCCGCTTCCATCAAGGAAATTTCTAGGTCTATATTTAATTCTTTTAGTACTTCTTGAATATACGTTGCAACATCTTGATGCGTTCTTGAGTTTAGTACAACTTCTGCTGAAAAACCATCTGGATAATCACTTTCTGCAAGATATTCTTTCGCCTGGTCAAGATCATATTCAATTGGGTCTAAGTTTTCACTATAGCCAAAAACAGTTGGGTTTAACGGTGTTTCTGCCACCTCGTGAATACCGACAAGAATATTTTCAATGATTGAGTTTTTATCAATAGCTGAAGCAATCGCAAGTCTCACATTTTCATCATTAAATGGTTCTTTTTCAGTATTAAATCCTAAGTAAGTCATATTCGCACTTGGACGTTGTTGCACTTCACTACCTTCATTAGAATCCACTTGTTCAACATCATTCGGGTCCATCGGATAGATGATGTCTGCTGTACCTGAAGTTAATTCAGCGATTCTTGACTGATCTTCTGGAACTGCTCTAAAAGTGATAGATTCAGGCTTAGCTAAATCTCCCCAATATTCTTCGTTACGAACTAAAGTAATTTCTTCGCCTTCTTTAATATCTTCAAATTTAAAGAAACCTGTGCCTACTGGTGTACGGTTTACTTCTGTTAAAGGATTACCGCCCTCTTCCATTTGAGCATAATCCGCATCAATAACTTCTTTACTAATCATGTGTCCACCTGGATGTGCTAAGTGAGCAGGTAAGGCAGCAAATGGTTGTTTCGTGTGAATTTGAACAGTGTAGTCATCTACAACTTCAACTTCATCAATTTCTGTAAACAAGAAAGATAATGGTGATGCAACTTCCTCATCACGTACACGGTCTAAGTTCGCTTTAACGACTTCTGCATTAAAATCACTACTATCATGGAATTTGATCCCTTCTCTGAGCTTAAATTCCCAAGTTGTATCTGAAATTTGCTCATAACTTTCAGCAAGTCCTGGTTCTAATTCCAAGTCTTGATTCAGTTTTACTAAAGTTTCATAAATGTTTGTCATAACATATAATGAATAGCCATCATTAGCAGCATGTGGGTCTAGAGAGTTTGGTAGCGACATGATACTGAAATCAATCGCTTCTCCAGTAGTCTCTTCACCTTCTCCCTCACCTTCTGTTAATTCCTCGTCAACCTCGCTATCAGATGTACAAGCAGCAAGTACGAGAACAAATAGAGCAATAATTGGTAATATGTACTTTTTCATTCTGACGCCTCCTAATATTAATCCCTATTATTATACTATGATTTTAAAATTTTTGCTATATCAATTTAACGATAAAAACCTTTCACATCTTTTTTGATGTGAAAGGTTTTTTATAATCCCCTAGTCCCAATATCCGTTCTATAGAATAGATCATCACCATGAAAGTCTACTTTTTTGAGATTATCGTAAGCTAAGTTTTTAGCTACTTCTAAATTCTCACCTCTAGCAGTGACCAACAAGACACGTCCACCGTTAGTTTCAAAAATATCATCATCGACTTGTTTTAGACCACTATTAAACACCTGATCATTAAGTTCAGTTGGTATCTTCACCTTTAATCCTTTAGTAGATGATTCAGGATAGCCTTTAGACGCTAAGATAACTCCAAGCATATAATCCTTAGAGAAGTTTAACTGATATTTCTCTTTCGCTTTAACCGCTTCTAGCACTTCAATTAAGTCTGAATCTAATAATGATAAAAGAATTTGAGCCTCTGGATCACCAAAACGTGCATTAAATTCAATGACCTTAATACCATCTTTAGTAATGATAGCGCCAAGGTACATAACACCAAAATACTTCAAACCTTCTTTAACCATCGCATCTGCCATAGGCTGAACAATAGTCTCTACCGCTTCTTCAATCACTGAATCACCCAAGTGATGGACTGGCGCATAGGCACCCATACCGCCTGTGTTAGGACCTTGATCATTATCATAGGCACGTTTATGATCTTGAGCAATAATATCAAAAGGTATAATATAATCTTCGTTGACTAGCACCATCAAACTAAATTCTTCACCTTCTAAAAATTCTTCAATTACGAGTCCTTCTTCTGAAGATTCATCAGAAATGTAGTCAAGCGCTTGAAGTGCCTCATCCATAGTCATAGCAACAAAGACACCTTTACCCGCAGCAAGGCCATCTTTTTTAAGTACTATAGGTGCTCCTTTATGTTCAATGTATGCCCTAGCTTCATCTTTATTATAGAAAACTTGGTAGTCTGCGGTTGGAATATCATATTTCTGCATAATCTTCTTAGCAAATTCCTTAGATGATTCAAGTTGAGCTTCTAATTTTCTTGGTCCAAAAACCTTAACTCCAGCTTCTTCTAAAACATCACTAAGACCAATATTAAGCGGAGCCTCTGGCCCGATAATTGCCCAAGTAATTTCAAGTGCTCTACATTTTTCTGAGATTTTTTCTGTATCAACGTCTGAGATTTCAGGGTAAATTTCAGCATACTGTTTCATACTATCATTCCCTGGGACGGCATGAATTTCATCAACATATTTTGACTCACTTAGCTTTTTTACAAGCGCATGTTCTCTACCGCCACTACCTACTACTAAGACCTTCATAAGACATCTCCTTAATGTTTGAAATGACGCATGCCTGTAAACACCATTGCCATACCATGCTCGTTGCAGAAATCTATGGACTCCTGGTCACGCTTAGAGCCACCTGGTTGTATAATTGCCTTAATCCCATGTTCATAGGCAAGTTCTACTGTATCTGGCATTGGCAAGAAGCCATCACTTGCGAGTACAACTTCTTCATCAGAATCAATTGAACGTTCTGCAGCAATCTTTAAGGCACCTACTCTATTCATCTGGCCTGCACCAATACCGGTTGTTTGTTTAGAATTCGCTAAGACAATTGCATTGGATTTCACATGTTTTGATACTTCCCAAGCAAGTGCCAGAGCTTTTAATTCAGCATTACTCGGTTGTTTTTCAGTCACAAACTCCAACTGACTCATGTCAAGTTTGCCTCGGTCTTTTGATTGCACTAAATATCCACCTGATACACTCACCATTTCTTCGCTTTGAACCTCATCTGTAAAATCCATTTTTAACAATCGAATATTCTTTTTGACTGTTAGTATTTCCATGGCTTCATGAGTATAGTTAGGTGCAATAATCACTTCTAAAAAGACCTTACTTAATTTTTCAGCAGTCTCTTGATCTACAGTTTTGTTCAAGGCAACTATGCCACCAAAGATAGACTGACTATCCGCATCAAAGGCATTTTGAAAGGCCTCCGCTAGATTTTTTCCAGTACCCACCCCACAAGGGTTCATATGCTTGACAGCAACTGCAGCAGGGTCATCAAATTTTCTTACCAAGCTAAGTGCACTATCAGCATCTCTTAAATTGTTATAGCTCAGAGCCTTACCATGTAAAATTTCAGCATTTAACAGTGTATTCTTATCATCACTTGTTTTAACTGAACGTGCAGTTTGATGTGGATTTTCACCATATCTTAAGATGTCTTCATTTTGAGAAAAATGGTTCACAATCGCTTGATCATAGTCATTGGTATGACGAAACACCTTAATCATAAGCGACTTTCTATAAGCTTCATCTAAATTATTATTTTGGATACGTTCAATGACTTCGTCATAATCAAACGGATCAACAACCGTCGTCACATGCTTAAAGTTTTTCGCTGCTGCTCTAAGCATAGTCGGTCCACCAATATCGATATTTTCAATTGCTTCGTCTTCAGTCACGTTAGCTTTCCTAACAGTTTCTTTAAACGGATATAAATTAACAACTACAAGGTCAATTGTCTCGATGTTATTTTCTTTTAGTTCTTCTAGATGCTTCGGATTATCTCGATCTGCCAAGATTCCACCATGAACTGCAGGATGTAAAGTTTTGACACGTCCATCCATGATTTCACTAAAATTAGTTAAGTCACTCACTGATTTAACTTCAATATTAGCATCCAATAAAGTCTGGTAAGTACCACCCGTGGAGTATAATTCATAGCCTTCTTTAACAAGTGATTTGGCAAAATCCTCTATACCTGTTTTATTTGAAACACTAAGTAAGGCTTTCATTCTTAAACGTCTCCTTTAAATAACTTTTTTAAAGTACTCGGATACAAGTCGTATTCAAGCAGATGTATTTTTTCTTCAAATATATCTAAACTGTCATTATCATCTATAATTATTGGCTCTTGAGCAATAATCTCACCAGTATCGACGCCACTATCTACATAATGAATCGTCACACCACTTACTTTCACTCCATAATTATAGGCATCATGAATTGCATTAGCACCCTTGAAAGCCGGCAGTAATGATGGATGAATATTGATTATTTTTCTATCATATTGTTCAACAAATGCTTCCGATAAAATTCTCATGAAACCGGCTAAAATTAAATAATCTGGTTCTTCAACAGTTATGGTTCCTTTTATTTTGTCCTCAAATTCTTCTTTTGATTGGTAGTCTTTTCTATTAATCACATGATATGGAACGTTTAGAAGTTTCGCTCTTTCAATCGCATAAGCATTAGCTTGATCAACAATTAGGCTTGAGACTTCCATGCCAATATCTTTTGATTTCAGGACAAGATTCTCAAAATTTGAACCGCCACCAGAGGCAAATATTACGACGCTTTTAGTCATTGATGACAAGTCCTTCTTGAGACGTAATTTCACCAATCATAGTCGCTTCATAATTTACTTCTTTTAATAAGCTAAGTGTCTCATCAACATCATCTTTATCCACAATCATAATAAAGCCAATGCCCATATTAAATACATTATATGCTTCCTTCTTATCTAAACCAGATATTTCAATTAACCAAGAGATAATTTTTGGTGTTTGAATATCTTTTGTATTAATATCAACACCTAGATGGTCTGGGATTGCTCTTGGGATATTTTCATAGAAGCCGCCACCAGTGATATGGCTCATTGCTTTAATGTTAATTTTATCCTTAACTTTTTTGACTGCTTTCGTGTAAATTCTTGTTGGCTCAATTAATAGGTCCAGCAGCTTATCTCCATCAAGTTCATCATTAACATCAATATTATGATCTACTAAAATCTTTCTGACTAAACTGTAGCCATTCGAATGAATACCGCTTGAAGTTAAACCAATAACCTTATCGCCACTTTTAACAGTCGAACCATCAATATACTGCTCTTTTTCAACAGCACCAACGGCAAAGCCAGCTAAATCATACTCTCCTTTTGCATACATTTCACCCATTTCAGCGGTTTCCCCACCAATCAAGGCGCAATCTGATTGTTTACAGCCTTCTGAAATCCCCTTTACAACTTCAGCAACATGTTCCGGAACCACCTTATTGACGGCAATATAGTCTAGAAAGTAAAGTGGTTCTGCACCAGTCGTAATAATATCGTTGACACACATGGCCACGGCATCTATTCCTATCGTGTCATGACGATTATGATCGATCGCAAGCTTTAATTTCGTGCCTACTCCATCTGTACCTGAAACCAAGACAGGCTGTTGTAAATTCAACGTCGACAAATCAAAGACAGCACCAAAGCCACCGATTCCACCAATGACTTCGGGTCTTAGTGTCTTTCTAACATGTCTTTTCATTTGTTCAACCGCTTCATAACCAGCTTCAATATCTACACCAGCATTTTTATATTGTTTCGACATGATTAAACCCCTTTCTTTTTAGCATCTTTTTCTTGAGGCATTAAACCATCTAAGTTTTCAATCGGGTATTGTCCTGTAAAACAAGCATCACATTGTCCTCTAGATCCGAATTTATAATAGACCTCGTGCATTTTATCGACAGATAAGTAGGTCAGTGAATCAGCACCAATTTCTTCACATACTTCAGTTGTTGACTTCGATGAAGCAATTATTTCCGCATGTGTAGAGACATCAATACCGTAAAAACAAGGATTCTTTAATGGTGGTGATGACACACCCATATGCACCTCTTTTGCACCAGCATCTTTTAAAGCCTTCACAATATACTTACTCGTTGTACCCCGGACAATGGAATCATCGATAACAATGACACGTTTCCCTTCCACAATATCCCTCACTGGTGAAAGCTTCATTCTGACCGCTCGTTCTCGAGCCTCTTGACCTGATGCAATAAAAGTACGACCAACATAACGATTCTTCAAGAGTCCCTGCTCACTCGGTATAGCACTGTAATCACTGAATCCTTTTGCAGCGGCCAAGCTTGAGTCCGGCACACCGATGACGATATCGGCATCCACTGTCATCTCTTTTGCTAAGGCTTCACCGAGTGCTTTACGAATTGTATAGGTTGACGTGCCTCTAAACTCAGAATCTGCACGGGCAAAATAAATATATTCCATGGAACATAAATTCGGATTTTCGTAATCTGAATAACGATCAAAGTCGATGCCCTTATCATTAATAGTAATCAGTTCACCAGGCTCGATATCTCTGATGTAAGTTGCCCCGATTGCACTAAAGGCACAGGTCTCACTCGCAACACAGTATGCCCCGTCGACCTCACCTAACATCAGCGGTCTCACCCCGTGATCATCTAAGGCAACTGTGAGTTCATCCTCATGTAAAATCACGTAGGCAAAGGCCCCTTTTAATTGCTGTAATGCTGTCTTAATTCTCGCCTTTCTAGAAGGACCTTTAGCACGTCTTAAGAGATGGGCGAAAACTTCAGAATCTGAAGATGTCTGAAAGATTGCCCCTTCGTCTTCTAATGCTTTTCTTAGTTGAATAGCATTCACTAGATTTCCGTTATGTGCAAGCCCGAGATCCCCGATATGACTTTTAAAAAGAAAGGGTTGGACGTTGGAAAGTTCACTACCCCCTGTTGTTGCGTAACGGACGTGACCAATAGCACAAGGAAAGTTTCTTAAAGATTCTAATTGGGTCTTAGACAAGGCTTCAGTTAAGAGGCCCATGCCACGAGCACCAAATAGATATTCTTTATTTGAAGCAACGATTCCTGCCCCTTCTTGCCCACGATGCTGAAGACTGTGTAAGGCAATATAAGTCAATTCCGTTGCTTCTTTATGGCCCCAAATTCCAAACACTCCACATTCTTCATTTAGTCCACGGAGTTCATACATGTCGGGATTGCCCCTTCCCATTCAGCTTTTATTTCTTTTACTTTTTTCTTTATTTCAAAATCTTGTGCGGTAACTTTAAATGTTTCACCCACTAGCCTACCGATTTCAACAGCATCTTCTATATCTAGACCACCTTTAGCAACAACCAGGTAGTTTGATCCACCTTCACTAAAAAGTAAGTCTGGAGGAATATCCATATTCACATCTACACCAAGTTGATAAAAACTTGAAAGTTGTGCGATTTTAGTAATCAAGCCGCCTCGGCCGAGTGGTGCAATTTTGTTTATTTCACCTTTTACAAGTTTTTCTTTTAGGTACATTCCTCTTTTATATTCCACACCTAAATCAATATATCTTGTAGTTTTACGAATTGTATTCTCTAATATTTTTTCTATTTGGCTTCCTGCAAAAGAAGGAGTGAGTTCTCCAACAAGATAAAGCACATCTCCTTCACTCACTTTTAAATCTTTCATGAAGTTTACATCTTCTATTAAGCCGACCATTCCAACCACTGGTGTTGGTAAAATCGATCCTTGGCTATTCTCGTTATAGAGGCTAACATTTCCTGATACAACAGGCGTTGATAATGCTTTACAAGCCTCTGCCATACCTTTGGTTGATTCACTTAATTGATTGTAGATTAATGGTTTGACAGGTGAACCGTAGTTCAGACAATCCGTCATCGCAAGTGGTGTTGCACCAGTAGCTATAATATTTCTAAAGGTTTGTGCGACGACTTCCTTACCACCGTTGTAAGGGTCGCTATAAACATAGCGGCTCTTTCCATCGATTGCCATAGAGATTGCTTTGTTGGTCCCTTCAACACGGACTACCCCAGGTCCGAAGCCAGATTGTTGTACCGTATTCGCACCTACTTGACTGTCGTACTGATCAAAGATAAACGACTTATCGCCGTGAGTTGGATGGCTAATCAACTTCATAAATACATCTTCTAGATCTTCATTTGAGTAGTCTTCACGCGCTTCATCCTGTTCACTTTCTTGACCTTCTAAAATATACTCTGGTGCTTCTTCTGAAAGTGGTAAGACTGGAATGTCCGCGTAGAGTTCATCAAGAAAGTAAAGTAGTAAACGTTTTGAATCCGTCACTTCCCCTATAACAGCTGAGTCTAGCTCATGTTCATCAAACAATTTAAGGAACTTATCTTCTGAACCATCTTCCACAACAAGAAGCATTCGTTCTTGAGTTTCTGAAAGCATCATTTCGTATGGTGAAATACCTGCTTCACGAACAGGGACCCTATCTAAATATAGCGTCATGCCTGATTGACCTTTAGCGGCCATTTCAGAGCTTGAAGAAGTTAATCCTGCTGCACCCATATCTTGAATACCGACGAGTTCTGGCATTTCAATTGCAGCTAATGTTGCTTCCATTAACTTCTTCCCTGTAAATGGATCACCAATTTGAACAGATGGTCGTTTTGCATCCGCTTCTTCATCTAGTTCTTCAGATGCAAATGTCGCACCGTGAATGCCATCGCGTCCTGTCTTTAGTCCAACATAGATGACTTTATTTCCCTTGCCTGTTGCAGTGCCTTTTTGGATTTTATCGTGTTCAATAATACCGACACACATAGCGTTCACAAGTGGATTGCCGTCATATGACGGATCGAATTCAACCTCCCCTGAAACTGTCGGAATCCCAATGCAGTTACCGTAACCTCCAATTCCTTTAACGACACCTCTTAATAGACGGCGATTATTGGCTTTAGTTAGTTCACCGAATCTAAGTGAATTCAATAGCCCAATCGGACGTGCACCGATGGATACGATGTCACGAATGATACCACCGACACCCGTAGCAGCCCCTTGATAAGGCTCAACAGCTGATGGGTGATTGTGTGATTCTACTTTAAATACGACAGCTTGGTTGTCACCGATATCGACAACTCCTGCACCCTCACCAGGCCCCATTAAAACGTGTTCGCCTGTTGTTGGGAACTGTTTTAAAAATGGTTTCGAATGCTTATAAGAGCAATGTTCACTCCACATGACAGAAAAAATTCCGATTTCAGTATAGTTAGGCTCTCTCGATAAAATTTCAACAACTTTCTTGTATTCATCATCAGTCAGACCCATTTCCTGATACAGTTTTTGTTCTCTGATATCCTTACTAGTCGGCTCAATAAATCTCATCTTAATTGCCCTCCCAATTTGTTAGACTCTCAAAAACTCTAAAACCATCTTTACTACCGAGTAAAAGATCAATGGCACGTTCTGGGTGCGGCATCATACCACACACATTTCCATCTTCATTAACAAGGCCAGCAATGTCGTTTCTTGAGCCATTCGGGTTGTCATTGTAAGTTAAGATAATTTGCTTATTTTTAACGAGTTGATCGTATATGTCATCTGAGCAATAGTAGTGGCCTTCACCATGTGCGATTGGAAAGATAACATCTTCTCCATCGTTATAAAGTTCTGTATATTTCGTTTGATTGTTAACGATTTTTAAAGATTCATTTCTAGAGACAAAACTATGGTTGTCGTTATGTATAAGTGCACCGGGTAAAAGCCCAATCTCAGTTAAAATTTGGAAGCCATTACAGATGCCAAGAACAGGCTTACCTCTTGCAGCTAGTTTTTTAATCTCAACAGTCACTGGGGCCACACTTGCCATAGCTCCAGACCGTAAGTAATCCCCAAATGAAAATCCACCAGGTATTAAAACGCCATCATAGTTAGTTAAATCAGTTTCTCTATAATCCACGTAATCTGCTTTAGCACCACTTTTTACAACGGCATTGTATAAATCACGGTCACAGTTTGACCCTGGAAAACGAATAACTGCAAACTTCATTTATACTGTCTCCTCGTCTAAGATTTTATATTCGTAAGTTTCAATGACTGTATTGGTAAATAATTTTTCAGAGAGTTGACGGACGATCTCTTCAATCTTCTTATGATCAGTTTCATCAATATCAAAGTACAATACTTTACCTACTCTAATATTCTCAACCTGACCCGTACCGAGTTCCTTAACCGCTCTATCTAAAGCTTCGCCTTGAGTATCTAACACTTGGGGTTGTAAAGTTATAATAAGTTCAATTTTTTTCATTTTTAATTTCCTCCAACTTGTTATAAAAAATATTATATGTCTCAATTAATGATCCGGTATTATTTCTGTAAACATCCTTATCTAAGTTTTTATTAGTGGTTTTATCCCATAATCTACAGGTGTCTGGTGAAATCTCGTCCGCTAATAGAATGTTACCTTGGTCGTCTCGACCGAACTCAATTTTAAAATCGACAAGCTTTAAATTCATTTCATCCATAAGATGTGTCAGTGCTGAATTAATTTTAAGTGCTTGATTCTTCAGTTCTGATAATTCATCTGATGTCGCAATTTTAAGATGATGAATATGATCTTCTGTAACGAGTGGATCTTTTAAATCGTCTTCTTTTAAGTAAAACTCAACTAGAGGTGTGTCAAAAACATGACCTTCTTTAAATCCCAGTCTTTTAACAATATTGCCAGCAGCAATATTTCTAACAACGACTTCTAGTGGAATAATCGTGACCTTTTTTACAAGCTGACTAGTTTCTCCAGTCTCTTCTATAAAATGAGATTTAATATCGTGTGCTTTCAGATGTTTGAAAATACTGGCTGAAATTAAGTTATTTAAGCGCCCTTTACCTGGTACAAAGTCATGTTTTTCGCCATTACCCGCTGTAACCTCATCTTTATACTCTATTAAAAGAACTTCCGACTCAGCTGTTGTGTATACTGATTTTGCCTTACCTTCATACAATAACGACATATTTTCACTCCTTTTCAAAGTCTGTTTTTAAAGTCTTAAGTGATGCTTCGATATCGTTTGTTAATAGAGTTACATGTCCCATTTTACGAGCTGGCAGACTTTTACTTTTTCCGTACAAATGAACATTCCAATGTGGATAATAAAATAAATCACCTTCTAAGCGATCTAAATCTTGACCAAGTAAGTTCATCATAATTGCATCTTGATGCTGATAAACTTCAGGCATCGGTGCACCAGTAATGGCTAAGATATGGGCATCAAATTGTGAGATATTACAAGATTCAATTGAATGATGTCCAGAATTATGTGGTCTTGGCGCAATTTCATTGACATAAAGTTCACCGTCTTTAGAAATGAAATACTCAATCGTAAAGACACCAACAAAATGGAGATGTGTCATTATTTTTTCCGCTTCGCTTTTAGCCTGTTCAAAGTAATCAAATCTAGACGGTGCAATGGTTCTGTACAAAATTTGATCTCTATGTAAATTCTCCTGCAGTGGGAAATAGATACATTTGGAGTCTGTATTTCTTGCGATGGTGAGCGAGACTTCCGCTTCTAGGTCAATGTATTTCTCTGCAATAAAATCAACTTGGTCAAAAGGAATCTCTTCACTTTCTAAGGCTGCTTGACTGTTTAAGTAATACTGACCTTTACCGTCGTAACCGCCCGTTTTTGTTTTAACGATTAAGGGATAGCCATGTGTATTTGCAAAAGCTTCAATTTCCGATTTACTCTGAACATTTTCAAAAGGTACAACCTTAGCACCCGTTGCTTTAATAGCATCTTTTTCAGAACTTCTATTCTGAAGCGTGAGCACTGTTTCAGCACCTTGTGGAACATAAAAGTTATCTGTTAGTGAGTGAAGAATATGAGCATCAATATTTTCAAATTCATAAGTCACCACATCAGACAAACTCGCTAATTTTTCCATCGCTTCTTGATCACTAAAATCTGCCTGTATAAAGGTGTGGCATGTTGAGCTTGCAGGGGCATCTGGAGAGGGATCTAGAACAATTACCTTATAGCCCATTCTTAAAGCACTTTGTGCAAGCATCTTACCAAGTTGACCGCCACCTATAATACCGATGGAGCTGCCAGGATATAGACGTTTACTTAAGGTCATTTTGCATAGCCTCCACTTTTTCTTCCAAGGATTTTTGATAAGCTTCTAACTTTTCGTATATTTCTTTAGAATTTACAGCTAAAATTCGTGCAGCAAGAATCGCAGCATTTTTAGCCCCCGCATCACCAATCGCTTGTGTGGCAACAGGTATGCCCGCCGGCATCTGCACTATAGATAATAGAGAATCCATACCGCTTAGTGCCTTAGATTGAATAGGCACCCCGATTACAGGCACGTGAGTCGAAGATGCAACCATGCCAGGAAGATGTGCAGCACCCCCAGCACCCGCAATGATGATATCAATACCATTAGACTTTGCTTCCTTAGCATAATCCAACATCATTTCTGGAGTACGATGCGCGCTAACTACTTTCTTCTCATACTTAATTCCAAAGTAATCAAGCAAGTCAGCACTATGTTTCATCGTTTCCCAGTCTGATGAACTTCCCATAATTATTCCGACAGTCATTTCAATAACACTCCTAATTTAACGAACATTGTTTATATTTATAATTATAATGTGCGTATTTTAAATGTCAACAATTGATTATTTTATTTTAATGTACGTTTTTTAAGTAATTTTTACTGAGATTGCTGCTATGATGAGCTTAGTTTATTTTTGAAGCCCATCCATTCAAAACAAAAAAAGACTCAAAAACCTCGATTAAGAGATTCTTGAGTCTATATGAAACTTAGTTTTTGTATTCTTCATTATTAATATCTGTAATGAACATGTGACCTGGTGCATGTGAAATCAAAATCTCAGGTTTTGCATTTAACACCACATTCTGAGGTGTCACACCACACGCCCAAAATACGGGCACTTCGTTTTCGGCAATATCAATCGGATCACCGTAGTCAGGCTGATTGATATCTTTAATACCAATCATTTCTGGATCTCCTGCATGTACGGGTCCGCCGTGCATGCTAGGGAATTCGTTCGTGATTCTGATGACATCATCTACGACTGACTGTTTAAATGGTCTCATAGATACCACTGTTTCCCCGTGGAAAATTCCAGCAGGTTCTGTATTTATATTTGTCTTATACATAGCAACGTTAACACCTTGGTCTATATGTTTAATCGGAATACCTTCATCTAAAATTGCCTGTTCGAAAGTAAAACTACAACCGATCAAAAAAGTGACAAGATCATCTGACCAGTAAGGTCTAATATCATCTACTGTATCTACAAGCTCACCGTCTCTATAAATATTATAGAGCGGGACATCTGTTCGAATGTCTGAGTTTTTAGCGTAGCGACTGACAAACTCACCTGCTTCTAACACTTCAATAATCGGTACAGGTTTATGGTTTCTCATAGCAAATAAGAGAAAATCAAAGGCATATTTTTTAGGTAAGATAGCCAAGTTTGCTTGGACTTTATCACCAGAAATTCCTGAAGTCGGCCCTGTATGTTCACCAGTTCTAATACGCTGTCTAATTTCTTCTGTATTCATTTAATCACCTATCTATTCCAAAGATCCGCGAGTCCTTGTAGCGACATAAATCCTGCAATCAAGGTTACAATGACTGCAATGATACCGAATATGATCATCCAAGTCGGGTGATGATAGTTACCGACAATGCTCTTCTTACGTGAAGCCAATAGAATCGCACCCAGTGTTATTGGTAAAATTAAACCGTTAAATGAACCTGCAAGAATAAGTAATGTGACTGGTCTTCCAACGAATAGGAAAATAAGTGTCGATGTAAGGATGAAGACCACAATTACAATATTATTATACTTATCGAAAACCTTATTAAACGAGCGCATGAAGCTTGCACTTGTATAAGCCGCTCCAATAACTGAAGATAATGCTGCTGCTAGGAGCACAACACCAAAGATCTTCATACCGATATCACCTAAAGCAAATTGGAAAACGGATGCTGGAGGGTTTTCAGAATCTAATACTGCACCTTGAGCTAAGACACCAAGTACTGCTAAGAATAACAGCACGCGCATTAAACCTGTTGTTAAAATACCCCAGTTTGCTGCGTGACTCACAAAGCGTAGGTTTCTCTCACCAGTCATTCCCGCTTCGATTAAACGGTGGGCACCAGCGAAAGTGATATAACCACCAACTGTTCCCCCAACCAGCGTGATAATTGGTAAGAGCATCGCAATAGGCTCTTCTGGTAAAATTACGCGTTTCGCTGCTTCTGCAACAGGCGGTTCTGAAATAATCATGACGTAGGCAATGATACCTATCATGAGCACCCCGAGTATTTGTGTCACGATATCCATGACCGCACGTCCATTTTTTACTAAGAAAATAATAATTGCAAAAATACCTGTAATTGCTGCTCCAATTCTAACATCCCATCCAAAAATGGCATTAAAACCGAGCCCTGCACCCGCGACGTTACCAATATTAAATGCTAAGCCACCGATAACAATTAATACGGCAACAACCGAACCAAGTCCTGGTAATACCTCATTGGCGACATCTTGTCCACGTTTTCCACTAACTGATAAAACTCTCCAAATATTTAACTGTGCACCAATATCAATCACAATTGACGCAACAATTGCAAATGCGAAACTTGCCATAAATTGTTGGGTAAACACTGTTGTTTGCGTTAAAAATGCAGGCCCAATTGATGATGTTGCCATCAAGAACACTGCACCAAATAATAACCTGCGCTGAGCAGCAGTTATCTTAGGTTTATTCTCCATAATTTCACCTCTTCTTACATCGTATCGATAGTAACACCTTTCTCCTGTAATTGTTTTCTTATCTCTTTAACAAATTCTAATGCTTTGGCACCATCACCATGGACACAGATACTATCTGCTTTAATATCTATGTCTTTGCCATTGATGCTTTCAACCTTACCTTCAGTAATCATGCGTAGCACCCTAGAGACTGCGCTTTCACTATCTGTAATCATTGCACCTTCTTTTGAACGTGACACTAATGTACCGTCATCCTTGTAGGCTCTGTCTGCAAATACCTCATGCACAACATTTAAACCAAGCTTTTCTCCACTTTTCACTAGGTTATTATTCGCTAAGCCCATTAATTTTAAATTAGGATTAAAGTCATTAACTGCACCAGCAATCACATCAGCGAGGTGTGCATCTGTAAACGTTGCATTGTAAAGCGCGCCGTGAGGTTTCACATGATTTAGTTCCATGCCATAAGTCTTCGCTAAACCATCCAGTGCAGATAATTGATAAAGTACCAAGGCATGCACTTCATCGTCAGATAATTTCATAAATCGACGACCAAAGCCCATCAAATCTAAATAACCAGGATGGGCTCCAATTCCAGTTGTCCCAGATTCTTTAATGCGTTTAATTGTCTCAATCATCACACTCGGATCTCCTGCATGAAAGCCACAAGCGACGTTAGCAGATGAAATCAAAGGAATAATTTCAGCGTCATTGCCGATCTTGTAATTACCATAACTTTCACCTAAATCAGCATTTAAATCTATTGTTAACTCAGACATGTGAATCCTCCTTAATCAATGATGTTCTCCTTATGAATAAATTTAATATCGTAGTCGTTGGCATGCACTTTCGGATGTCCAGCCAAGAAATACTGTAAATTCAAATTTGTTTTAATTGGTTCAATTACTGTTTCACCTAAGACTAACTTCAACTTATCTAGAGCATCAGTACGATTATTTGCAGTTACAATTATTTTTGCAATCATCGAATCGTAAAAAGGTGGAATCACATAACCCGAATAGATGTGACTGTCCACTCTGACATTCCGACCCATGCCATAGTGAAGTTTTTCGATTTTACCAGGCGAAGGCAAGAAATTGTTAGCCGGGTCTTCTGCATTAATTCGTGCTTCAATAGCGTGACCAGACAACTGCACTTCATCTTGAGTAAAACCAATTTCTCCATCGAATGCCACGTTAATCTGTGACTTAATGATATCGATGCCTGTCACCGCTTCAGATACGGTATGTTCCACTTGAACTCTCGTATTCATCTCAATGAAGTAAAAACGCTTCTCTTCTGGTACATATAAGTATTCAATCGTTCCAGCTCCACGGTATTTCAGTTTTGCGATTGCTTGACGTGTAGTTTCCGTAATGTCAGCTCGCTCTTTTTCACTTAATATTGTCGCTGGCGCCTCTTCTAGAAGCTTCTGATTATTTCTTTGAATCGAGCAATCTCTTTCAAATAAATGCACCGCTTCACCTTTACCATCACCGATAACCTGAATTTCAATGTGTCTCGCTTTTGGAATATATTTTTCAACATATAACCGGTCATCATTAAAAGAACTTTTAGCTTCCTTCTTCGCTTGATTGTACAATTTATCGACATCATCATCATTAAAAGCAAAACGCATGCCTTTACCGCCACCGCCGGATACGGCCTTGATTACAATTGGGTATGTCACTTCGTTAGCAATAGCTTTTACCGACTCAATCGAATCTACGACACCCTCACTACCCGGTATGACAGGCACTCCAGCCTCATCCATTGTCTGACGAGCCATCGCCTTATCACCCATTTTTTCCATCGTCGACGCATCAGGCCCAATGAAAATGAACCCCGCTTCCTCAGCACGTTTTGCGAATTCAGGTGTTTCCGATAAAAACCCGTAACCAGGATGAATCGCATCTGATTCACTGACCGTCGCAGCTTGTAAAATACGGTCAATGTTCAAGTAGCTATCAGCACTCTTTGGTCCACCGATGCAATATGCTTCGTCTGCCAAGGCAACATGCAAGCTATCTCGGTCACCGTCTGAGTAAATCGCGACACTCTTAATATTCATTTCTTTTAAAGTTCTTATAATACGAACTGCAATTTCTCCGCGGTTAGCAATTAACACTTTTCTCATAACTCATGCTCCTTCTGGACGTAAGCGAATCAACACATCACCAAATTCAACAGTATCTCCATTGGATACTAAAATTTCTTCAACGGTACCAGCAACATCACTTTTCACGTCATTAAATACTTTCATTGCTTCTATAAAGCCAACTTGATCACCTTTTTGTACTGTATCACCAACAGCAACAAATGTTTCCTCGCTGTTCTCATCTTTGTTAATGAAAAATGTGCCAAGTTGCGACGCTTTGATTTCTAGTAAATCAGAACTTTCTTCATTTGCACTCGTGTCAGTTGAAGCAGATGTGCTAGTTGCACTAACCACACCATTACTCATATTTCTTTCTAGATGAATAGAAGTACTTTCATCTGAAAAACTTAAAACTGATAAATCTTCCTCTTTTAAGAGTTTCACTAATTTCTTTATATCTTTATAATTCATGACTTATCCTCCAATTAATTTCGACACGCTATTGGCATCTGTTCTTCTTACTGCTTCAAAATCTTTTGATGGTACTAAATCGACCTTGTTTTGTAACTGCTCTAAACTTTCCTTGTAGAGCGCACTTGCACTTTCGATGCTAATCTCTTTAAAACGAATTTTATCCCCAGGTTGCTTCTGAGCAATTTTGGGTAGATCGACTTTAGCAACGGTGGCAATTTTAGTGTATCCACCTGCTGTTTGTCTGTCTGCTAGAAGAATGATCGGCTGTCCATTTTTAGGGATTTGAATGCTACCAAATTGGGTCGGTGCACTTAAAATATCGTGCCCATTATCCGATTTGATAGCTGGACCTTCTAACCTCGCACCCATACGGTCCGTATCTTTAGAAACCGTATACTCAGATGACTTAAACAAATTTTGGTATTCGGTATTAAAGCGTTCACTTTCTTGGCCGAGTATGACACGTATTTCTTCAACTTCATGCGTCTCTATTGCTTCATCTACTTCTAACAAAGGAATGTCAGCATGACCGCCAATAGTTTTTAGGATATCACCTGATTGAAGGACTCGTCCCTTGTATCCACCAATTCCACTTCTCGTATGTGTCGCATAACTACCAAGTTCACTAGGTAAATCTAATCCACCTGTAAAAGCGACATAAGTTCTAACGCCACTTTCCACACTACCAAAAACGACTTGGTCTCCTTTATCCAAGTCGATAATCGTACCAATTCTGTACGGCTGATTATTTACTGTTAGGTTCATCGAGGCGCCGGCAGTTGCGATTGTTGTTTTCTTAAGTACAGTAAATTGTATACCTTGGAAAGTCATCTCTATAGTCGCTTTTGTAAAATCGTTACCAACTAAAGCATTTGCTAGACAGTAACTTCTATAATCCATAGCGCCTGCTGGAGAAAAACCATAAGACTCATAGCCTCTTCTACCTAAATCTTGCACTGTTGTAAACAGTCCTGGCTCAGTAATCTTAATCGTCATTTGCTTCACCTCTGTCGATAACTTTAACTTCGTACGCCCCATCATAATAGGCCTGTTCTAACCGATAATATTCGTCTTCATCAATCGCCTTATAGACAATACGATCCCCTGCTTCATACAATATAGCGTGATCTCGGTTTTTATCGTAGAGGGGAATTGGGGTACGTCCCAATAAGTTCCAGCCTCCTGGTGAAGTAAATGGATACATTCCTGTCTGTTGCCCACCAATACCAACAGAACCTGCTGGAATACGTGTTCTAGGTGAATCCAATCGATCTTTATAAAGCCTTTTGTCTAGGCCACCTAAATAAGGAAAGCCCGGCATAAAACCGAGCATATATACTAAATACTCTTTGTTGCTATGTAGTTCTATGACGTCAGTTTCAGACAATCCAGATTTTTCAAATTTTTTGATATCAGGACCAAATTTACCGCCATAACACACAGGTATCTCAACGACCTTATAACTTGATGGTGTGGTCGATAATTCTTCTTGCTTCATTTCTTCTAAGGCTGATTTCATCGCCTTAACATCCGCTCGTAAAACATCAAAATAAATAATTAAACTGGTATAGGATATAACAATATCCAGAACCCCTTCAAAATCTAGCTCAACAAATTTTTCTTTTAGCTGCACAAGCTGAGTATTGATGGTCTCGTCAATATCTTGACCAAACGTAACTGTTAAAGCATCCTCTGCATACTGCTGAACTCTCATAGTACAATTATTCCCCCGCTTCTAAACGTCCTACAATGTCATTGAATTGTTTCTTAACTCTAGGAATCTTTAAGGCATAAAGTGCAAAACTTACTGGAGAATCCGTAATAAGTTTCGTCGAAATGGTTAACTCAGAGCGACCTTCAACCGGTACAATATTAACCATTGTCCATAATCTACCCGCTGGGACGTATGATTCAAACTCAAGTCGACGATTATCTGTGTAAAATATTACTTCTGTATTAATATTAGCCTCATTGTATACTAATATTCCCTCTGTTCCGACTGATCTTTGATTTGTAACGTCTGAATTATAAGTAATTGCTGTTAGTTTTTGTACTCTGTCAATGATTTCTTGATCGTCTTTTAGAACGCTAAACACGTACTCTGGAGATTGTTCAATCTCTTTATGGTAAAAATACAACTGTAGCTGAAGTTCCAAATCGCTCACCTTTTTCTGAATAATTTAATTTTTCTTTTAAATGTAACCGCATACAGTTATGATTATAAACAACCAGCTGATTTCTTTCAATATTAGAACATTCTCAAATCAGCTGTATTATTGATAATTTAGAGGTGAAGAATATGGATACGATATCAACTGATAAACTGATCACACTAGATGATGTTAGGGAACTGTACACTTCTGGTGGTGGTGATTTATATAGTGATTATAATAAACTCAGAGCAGACATTATAAACTCAGATTTTGTCATTACACTACGACAAAAAGGTAAACTTGTTGCCCTTATGAGGTCGAATGGCGATGGTACAAATAATCAATACATATCCGAAATCATTCTCCATGCCGCATTACCTAACCAGGGATTTGGTTCAAAGCTAATTGATAAATATTTAGAATGTACCCATGAAGTCAGTAAGATTTATATACTTTCCCACGTTTACTATCGCACAACGTTTTCGAAAACTTGGCTACAGTATAAAGGCTTCAGCATCATTGCTGAAAATGAGAACGTCATTGTCTATTTGTACGATCGTCATTTAAAGTACTAAATGACATAAAAATCGTCCGCAAACGTTTGCGGACGATTTTTTATACATTTATTTTAAAATAATATGCGTCTAAATTAAGTAGTTACCTAATACACTGTTTACATCATGCACCACAACGAAGGCTTGATCATCATTCGCTTTAATTAGACGTTTTAGTCTATTGAGCTGTGATTTGTTGATGACTACAAACAGAATGTCTTTATCTTCTTTAGAATAGTATCCACGACCATCTAAAATCGTCACTCCACGGTTGATTTTTGTATTGATTAAGTTCGCCACAACATCCGGTTTTTGAGAAATAATCGTAACTGCTTTTTTCGGATTCATACCTTCTATAATGAAGTCCATCACTTTTGTTGCTACATATAAAGCGATTACTGTTAACAAGACTTGCTCAATGCTCATCACAGTTAAACCAATCGTGATAACAATTAAATCAAAGAACAGTAAGGCATAAGATACGTTGACATCTAAAAACTTATTCGCCATCTTGGCTAAGATTGTCGTACCTGCCGTTGTAGACCCGACACGAATAATCAACCCAATTCCTGTCCCTATAAAGAGCCCACCAAAGACAGTATTGATCAGTATTTCATCAGTTTGAATTTGCCAGGTTTCTGTTATCCAAAGTGCGAGGGAGGTCATTGGTATGGTAAAAATCGTGTAATACATGGCACGTTTACCTAAAAACTTAAAACCAATAATCAAAATCACAAAGTTCATAATTAAGTTTGTTAGGGCTGTCGGTAGACCAAATGCGTAGTATAAAATAATAGAAATACCAATAAATCCACCTTCACCTAAATTACCGGCAATCATAAAACTATTTACACCTATGGAAAATAAAAACGAACCGACAATAATGGTTAATACATTAATTAAAGTTTGCACGGTGAACTTTGAATTCAAAGATAAACGAATTTTTTCAAACTGAATATTTTTCAAAGTGTTTCTAAGTTTCATACCTTCTCCCCCTTCTGCTACTATACTTTTACTATGTTATAGCAACTCACCCGACTTTTCAACGCAACAAAAAAGCCGCCAAGGGCGGCTATTTGAATCTTTATACAATTTTTTTAAGGATTTTCCCATCCTTGGCAACAACTTTAATTCGGTCATTATCTTTAAGAAGTCCAATATCTTCAAGTGGATTACCGTCTGTCAGAATAAAGTCAGCAATGTATCCTTCTTGAACAAGTCCAAGATTTTCTATTTCCATACATTCTGCTGCATTTTTTGTCGAAATAACAATTGCGTCCATCGGAGTGGCTCCAGCTTCAACCATCAGCTCAAGCTCTCTTAAGTTCGTACCATGTTTGAACACACCTGCGTCTGTACCCATAGCAATATTCACCCCTGCATCATAAGCTTTTTTAAAGCTTGCTCTATGGGCATCCATTACTTCCTTAGACTTTTTAAGTCCAACTTCTGAAATACCTAACTCATCTGCGAACTCAATAACTGATACTGGTGCAAGTAATGTTGGTACGAGATACGTGCCTTTTTCTTTCATCTTTTCAATCACTTCATCATCTAAATAAATACCATGTTCAATAGAATGAATACCTGCTTCAACACAGTTTTTAATTCCTTCTAAACCTTGAGCATGCGCCATAACTTTGACACCATTTCTAAACTTTGCTTCTTCAACAATGACCTTTAGTTCTTCTAGAGAATACTGAGTAAATTTAGGGTGATCTGTTGGACTTGATACGCCTCCAGTTGCCATGACTTTGATGACATCTGCTCCAGCTCTTAGCATTTCTCTTGTACGTTTTCTTACTTCTTCCACTCCATCTGCAATACCGTCCGGCATACCTTCATAAGGTCTTACCAAACTTAAATCAATACCAGAATAGTTTAATCCATCACCATGACCACCTGTAATAGATAAGGCATTAATAGACACTTGCATGCGTGGCCCACGAACCAGCCCATCATTGATTGCTTGTTTAAAACCAAGCGGACTGCCTAGGGCGTCTCTAACTGTTGTCACTCCCGCATCAATTGTTCTTTCAGCATATTGTATCGCTTCATAGAAACTATAAGAAAATGGTGTAGCGACACGTTCTGCTAATGGTTTAAATTCAGTAGATAAATGCACATGAGCATCGATCATTCCAGGCAACATATACTTTCCTTGACCGTCGATAAGCGTCGCATCAGTTTCTGTGTATTCTTTTGTAATGTGTGTGAATTTCCCATCTTCTATCACAACGTTTACGTTTTTTTGTACATCTGAACCCGATCCATCAATTAGATTAATATTTTTTACGATAGTTTTTGACATTAATAAAATCTCCTTTTTATAGCATTCCCATTACAAATGTTGCAATAACAACAGATGCGATGGTGACCGTGACAAACCCACCGATTAACATTGGGGTTACAATTTCCGAAAACACGCGTTGTTGATCCACTGTGTTATCTGTAGTACTTCTAGACACTTCTTCACAAATGATATAGTCTCCAGGAAATCCAACAAGAGCTGTTAAAGCAACAGGCATACCCTTAAATGGGTGCCAACCAACAGCCTTAGATGCAATAAATCCACCAAGCGCAAGTCCACCGACACCGGTTACTAAGATTAATAATACGGGTGGTATATTATTTACGACATCTTGTGGTGTGATTCCACCCATTGTACCAATTACCACAAAAATCAGAGCAACCATCATGAAACTAAATGAATTTGATTTTTGTAGGACAGCTTGTGGAAATAACTTTGCATTCAACATCAATATACCAAAGATTAAACTGAACAAGGTGTAATGAATACCTGTGTATTCACTTAATATTGTTGCAATCGCAGCTAAGAGGAATATTGTGAATAAAAGAATGATATTGTTCTTAAAGATATTAAATCTTACAGGCTGATCTTCTTCTTCAAGACTATCTATTTCAGCTTTTGTTGCTGTTGTATTTTTAAC
The DNA here is from genome assembly GCF_011634875.1 of Jeotgalicoccus sp. S0W5. Classification (NCBI taxonomy): domain Bacteria; kingdom Bacillati; phylum Bacillota; class Bacilli; order Caryophanales; family Staphylococcaceae; genus Jeotgalicoccus; species Jeotgalicoccus sp. S0W5. Next base: position 116,255 of record NZ_SIRQ01000006.1, read on the forward strand.
AAAATTTCCAGCATAACGTTTTAAAAAGAACGAAATTAATGGCATACCAATTGGAGTTTGTATGGCTGCAATTAAGACAGGAATAACAATGATAGCCGTCATGCCAATTTCATTAAGTTTTTCTGTTGTAATTAGGAGTGCAACCACCCCACCTGAAATCGGCCCAATACCACTCGCCGCTGTTTCAAAGTCAAATACTAAAGGTACGATAGTCAAAACGAGTATGAGCGCACCCAGTACACCACTTATGGAGATTACAACCGCTCGCCATTGCTTTTTTAAAGTACTGATTGGCATTAAAGTTCCCATATGTATAATTAATGGCCCAATTAAAATGGCACCTAGTGCTGGTAATGTTGAAAGTTCTAAAATATTTTCAGGAAAAACACCTATCCATGTTAATACTAAATAACCGACCATGGCTGTCATTAACATCGGTATTCTTGCTCTAGTGTAAATTGAAATTAATTCACCGACTGCAAGTAGTGCAAACAACATAACAGTGGCAACTATAGGCTGTTCAATCATAAAATATCCTCCAAGCTTGAGTAGTAGCTTATTGTTCGAATTATACGACAATTCAAATAATATGCAATATGATTACGTTTTCATTGGAAAAATACTCTTAAAATGAAAAAAAGCACCTTGGCAAGGGAGGTTGAGCCAAGGTGCTGCTATTAAATTATTCTGCAGGTTGTCCCGGTTCAAAGGCCGGATCTAGATGTGCTTTATCTTCTAGTTCTTTTAAAAATTCATAGACTTCTGGCGACGTAAACGCCTTGTTTAAAGCTTGAATTTTATCAGAATCTAACTGCCCTTCTCTGACAACGACTTGACTTGCATATGTGTTATCACTATCTTCTTCTAAGAAAACCGCATCATCAGGCGTTAGGCCAAGCGGCTCAATATAGGCGGGATAAGAAAATACAAGTGGTACGCCGTCTTCATAGGATTCTTTGAGGTTGAGTACTTCAACTTGTGTAAATTCCAGTTCATAAGGGTTCTCAACTACATCTTCAACTGTTGCCTCTAATCCTGCTTCTTCATCAAGTTTGATTAGGTCTTGATCTGCCAACATTAATAGTGCTCGTGTGGCATTGGTTGGGTCACTTGGGATCGCAACCTCGTCACCTTCCTGAACTTCTTCAACTGACTCATAGACAGGTGAATAGAAGCCAACAATTGCATTGTAAATTTCTTCAGTAGCGACTAAGTCTGCCCCATTCTCTCTATTGAACTGTTCCATATATAGTTCATGTTGAGCAAAACTCGCATCCGCTTCATCATTAAACACTGCCTCATTAAACTGAATATTATCCGCAACTTCCATTAACTCAATTGTGTAAGGTTCTTCTACAGCTTCGGCTGCAACTTCAACAATATCTGTCATAGGAGGTGTTTGGGAAGCAACTACAATATGCGTGTCTTCGGTGTCCGCCGTGTCCTCATCATTGCCACAGCCTGCTATTAAGAACATAGATGATAAGAACATTATAGAGAGTTTCTTCACTTTACTCGTCTCCTTCAAATGCCGGTTCTAGGTGAGCCTTATCTTTTAAATCATCTAAGAAATCATAGACTTCTTGTGAAGTGAATGCTTCATTTAAGGCTTTAATCTTTTCTGAATCCGCTTGACCTTCACGTGCAACGACTTGGATTGCAAATGTATTGTCACTGTCATCTTCTAATAACACTGCATCCTCAGGTGTAAGACCCAGTGGCTCTATGTATGTCGGATAGTTAAATACGAGTGGAATACCGTCTTCATATGACGCGGATAAGTTTAACAAATCAACATGAGTAAATTTTAAATTCTTCGGGTTTTCTGTAATATCATCAACTGTCGCTTCAAAATCCACCCCATCTTCTAAGGTGATTAATCCCTCACTGTCTAAGATCATCAAAGCTCTCGCTTCATTTGTTGGATCACTCGGAATCGCTACTTCATCGCCTGCTTTCACTTCATCAATGGAACTGTATACAGGTGAGTAAAATCCAACAATCGCGTTGTATATTTCCTCCATCGCAACTAAGTCTGCATCGTTTTCATTGTTAAACTGTTCCATAAAAGGTTTGTGCTGTGCAAAACTCGCATCCGCTTCATCATTAAACACTGCTTCGTTATACTGTATGTTATCTGATACTTCCATCAACTCAACTGTATACGGTTCTTCAATGACATCAGCAACAATCTCTACAACATCTGTCATCGGTGGTGTCTGTGATGCAACAACAATATGTGTATCTTCCGCTTCTGATGTTTCTTTCGCTGTTTCTTCATCACTACATGCACTCAAGACCAGCAAGGTTGATGCGAAAACTGTAAACCACTTTAACTTCTTCATTTACAAAACCCCTTTATCTTTTATCTAATTTTTTAGCAAGTTTAAGACCTAACCACTGCGCAATTTGTACAAATATAATAATTATAACAATGGCTGTATACATAATATCTGTTTCATAACGCTGATATCCATAACGTATTGCAAAGTCTCCAATACCTCCACCACCGACAACACCCATGATTGTCGAATAAGAGATAAAACTCACAAATGCTGTGGTAAATCCTACAACGAGTGAACTTCTCGCTTCTACAAACAGAAATCTGTAGACTAGTTGAGGTATCGACGCACCCATAGCTTCTGCAGTTTCAAGCACACCTTTAGGGACGTCTAATAAGGACTGCTGAACAAACCTTGCGTATAAGGCAATTGCCACCACCATTAACGGAAATGACGCTGCAACAGGATCTCCAGTCGCCCTACCATAGACTTCTCTTATGAGTGGTTGCATGGCGATGACCAATAAGAGAAACGGAAATGAACGAATGATATTCACCAGTGCATTGGTGACCCAATAAATCACCTTATTTTCTAAGGGTTGTTTCTCATCTGTTAGAAACAACAAAGTACCCAAAGGTAAGCCGAGCAAAATTGCAGCGATCATTGCAAAAGCCATCATAATCCCTGTTTCATTTAAACTAGTAATCATATTAGGGAAATACTCAACAACACGCTCAAAATACAAGATGAATGCATCAACCATGGCTGAGCACCTCCAAAATTCTGTCGTAGTATGACAGTTTTGAAACAGTATGTTTTGATGATTCAATGTCCAGTGTGTTTAGTACTTTTCCATCTTCTAGGACAACTGTACGATCACAAAGCTGTTTAATGACATTTAATTCATGTGTAACTATAACTATTGTCATGCCATAGACCTTGTGCGCTTGTTTTAAAACCTCCACAATTTCATCTGTGGTCTTATCATCTAAGGCACTAGTCGGTTCATCGCATAGTAAAAGTTTTGGTTTGGTAATTAATGCTCTCGCTATACCAACTCTTTGTTTTTGTCCCCCTGATAACTGTCCAGGGTAGTTATCTTTCTTGTCTAGTAAGCCTGTAAACTTCAATACCTCTTCGACATCTAGAGCATCTTTATATGTATGTAACTTGAGTGGTAATGTGATGTTTTCTAGTACTGTCTTATTGTTTAATAGATTAAATTGCTGAAAGACCATACTGATGTCTTTTTTATACATACGAAGCTGCTCGCCCTTTAATTTTGATGGATTTTCCCCCTGAACTGTTACAGTCCCATCGTCAGGTGTCTCTAGCGCATTAATCATTCTAAGTAGCGTCGATTTACCTGAACCACTCGCGCCAATAATGCCAAACTTTTCTTGCTCATTTATGGAAATAGAAACATCCTCCAAGGCCTTGAACATACCATTTTGGCCATGAAATGACTTAGTAATATTGTGTAATTCAATCATCTTTACACTCCTTGATAAACTAGCGATACGAACTGTTATAATATAAGTGGAACAGAATCTATCTGTTCTAATCTGTTTAATTAGGATTGTAAACAATACTACATCAGTTGTAAAGGGGTATTTTAATGAAAGCTGCCATGCCGCTTATATCATTTAATGGAACAGCATTTTCAGCCATAGAATATTATAAGGAAATATTTAGAGATTTAGAGATTTTACAGTTTTTAAACTATGAAAATTCATCTAAAGTGCAACAGGCTGTCATAAGTATTGGAGATTTAAATATTGTAGTTAGAGATGCAGAGATTCCAACAGGTACAAGGTTTAATCCTGAAGTTTCTTTATATTTAGAGTGTGAAAGTTTGGAGGAGATCGAACTTTTATATAGAAAGTTAAAAAAGAATGGTGCCATACACGTACCACTTGATGATTATAATTTGAGTAAACGCTATGCAATAGTACAAGATCAGTTCGGCTTGTACTGGCAATTAAATTTAAGCTAAAAAAAGCCATTCCTCTCTCTACAGGAATGGCTAAAATTTATTTAATTAACTGAATTATAGTGATAAAGCACTGATTAATTTGTTTAAGAAAGGACGCTTAACTTCTTTATCTGATTTGTTGTCTTTTAAAATTGCATTATTATACGCCATCTCTTTAAATTCTTTCATACGAACTTCTGCAGTAATCTTATCTGAGATTATCATTTCTTTCCCTCCCTATTTATAAAAATTTCATTAGAGTATTTTTCTGTACCTCTTTATGTATCTTTATAATACTATATATACCAAGGGATTTCAAAGATTATGTGATGTTATATTCAAAGTAAATATATTGACAATTATTAGTTAATTCAGGAATGTAAGTATTAATTTAAAGTGAAATTTCACCATATTACACACATACAATAAAACATACAATAAAATGTATTTTTATACTAATTGTTTTCGCTTTCATACATTAAATAATTATTACACCGCTTACATAAAAAAATACAAAAATAAGAGGAAGCGAAATTTTCGCTTCCTATTTCCTCATATTTTTTAATATAGCTACGTTTAAAACATGGGGTGCTTTATGTTTTTTTGATTCATCTAAATGATCTAATAGACCGGCAATCTCTTCAAGTACTTTATCCTTTTGTTTTTTCTTAAATCTCACTAGCCAAGATGATGTACCTAAACGTGCAATCCATTCTTGATCTGTGAATTTCACCTTATACTCTTTTTTGAAAAATTCTTCAATTGAAAACTTACCGTGCTTCCAGTCGCTAAACCACTCTACTGGAAACCCATTAATCATCTGTAGAGAATCTTCTTTTGAACCCGCAGGGTGTAGTTCCTCATTTTTAGAATGTTTTTTTACAATCTTCATTGAGTCTTTCATCATTTTATTTGAAACTGTAAAGCCAATGTCACCGACAATTAATAGGCCACCTGGTTTCAGTATGCGGCTGATTTCTGCTGTTGCCTTATCACTATCAAACCAATGCCAGGCTCTCATGACAAATACCAAATCATAAGTATCTGACTTCAAATTTGTTTCTTCTGCTGTCCCTTGAGTAAAATTAATACGGTCATTATTACCAACGTATTCCTTACCTAGTTCAATAAAGGCGTCCGAAGGTTCTACTGCATCCACGATTGAACCGTAATCACTTAAAACCTTACTTACAAAACCAGGACCTGCACCAATATCAGCGACAATTGCACCGGATAATTCAATGCCACGACGTTCTAACTCTTCATAAAACATGTTCGGAATATCATTTCGATGCTGCAAGTATTCCTCAGCGTAATTATGAAAATTCGTCTTCATTATAAGGATTCTCCTCCCAATAAACTACTTTATTTATATTATCAAGCTATTTTACTCCCTTGTCCACCTTGAGGTTTGTTAGAATTTAAGAATAACAGTTTTATAGGAGGAAATCTATGACACGTTTACTGTCTTCATTAGTCTTAATGGCAATAGCTGTCTTCGGCATAAATTGGATTATTGAAACATTCTTACCTTCGATACCAGACAATTATGCTTTACCAATAAGTGTTTTACTTGGTATAACGATTGGATTCTTTATCTATATTCAAATTGATAATAGAATTGGGTAGTTTTTAATGAAATTTTATTTAAAGTAGGGTATAATATATAAATTGATTTTTTATATAAAGGGGAGACAACATGTCAGAAACCGTACAATCTAAACCGGATTATAGACTTATTATTATCTTGTTATCCGGTGCATTTATTTCGTTTTTATCGAACACATTTCTTAACGTCGCCCTACCCGCTATCAAAAATGATTTCGGCGTATCCACTTCTGCAGTCCAATGGGTATCTACCGCTTACATGCTCGTTTCTGGAATCATTATTCCTACAACAGCTTACTTAATGCAAAAATTTAGTGCGAAATCCTTATTCTTAGCTGCTATGGGCTTATTCTTAATCGGAACGATTGTTTCTGGCTTCGCACCTGCTTTTATCGTCTTAATTATTGGTCGTATGATTCAAGCGTCAGGTTCAGCGATGCTGATGCCACTCTTGATGAACATTATGATCGTAAGCTTCCCGCCTAACCAACGCGGGACAGCTATGGGGCTTTTCAGTCTCGTTATGTTCTTTGCCCCAGCAATTGGGCCAACCGTATCAGGTATAGTCGTAGAACGTTACAGCTGGCATATGTTGTTCTTTATGATGATTCCAATTTTAGTGATTGTGTTAGGGGTTGGATTCTGGAAGTTACCGAAGATTAAACAGCATAAAGAAGCACATATTGATATACCTTCTATTATTCTATCTACAATTGGTTTTGGCGGCGTGCTTTACGGACTAAGTTCTGCTGGTGAATATGGACTTGCAGATACAAGAGTCCTCATTCCATTGTTCATCGGGCTTGCTGGTGTAACAACCTACGTACTTCGTCAGATGAAACTCGAACACCCAATGTTAGACTTTAGAGTCTATAAATACCCGATGTACACGATTGCATCGATCATTATCGGAGCAGCAAACATGGCACTTTTTGCGGGTATGATTCTCATTCCAATTTTCATGCAAGATATACAAGGCTTAAGTCCTTTAGATACAGGATTATTGATGCTTCCTGGTGCTTTAATTATGGGCTTCATGAGCCCTGTTTCAGGTAAGCTATTTGATATGTATGGTCCAAAAAATATGGCGGTTATTGGCTTAACCATTGCGGTAGTCACAACCTTCTTCTTAAGTCGACTAGAAATTGATACACCATTCTCTTATCTATTAACAATTTACATGGTTCGTGCACTCGGGATGACACTCGTAAACACTCCAGTTATGACGAATGGCATGAATTCACTACCGCCTCACTTAACACCACATGGGTCATCATTAAATAGTATGTTGAACCAGGTGAGTGGTTCGATTGGTATAGCCCTACTCATTACAGTTATGCAAACCTATACCAACTTACAGTTAAGAGGAATGGACAATCCAACTGAGACAATGATTAATCAAGCAACCTTAGATGGTATTAACTTAGCCTTCTTAGTCGGCACAGGCTTCTTATTCATTGGTTTAGTTTCAGCTTTCTTCTTAAAACGTATCGTCCCAGGCGATGTCATTGGCCAATCCTTTAATAAGGCAAGACCAATCGATGATGAAGTTAAAAAATTGAATAAGTAATGTAAAAGGATTACTGTGAATTCACAGTAATCCTTTTTCTTATGTTCTTCCTTATTTTGCATTTAATTCTATAATCTTAATAATAGTCTGTGTCGCCTTTTCCATATCGTCTATGGATGCAAATTCGAATTTACCATGGAAGTTCTCTCCACCGGTGAAGAGGTTCGGTGTTGGCAGTCCTTTATATGATAATTGAGAACCGTCTGTACCGCCTCTAACAGGTTCTATAACCGCTTCAATACCTAAGTCTGCCATAGCTTGTTTAGCAAGTTCAACTGGTGTCATATCTTTTTCAATAATTTCTTTCATGTTGTAATACTGATCATTTAATTCTAATTGAATATCTGCTTCTGGGTATTTATCGATAAATGAATCGACTACTTTTTGAACATGTGATTTACGTTCTTTAAAGGCGCCTTGATCAAAGTCTCTAATAATCATATTGAATTCAGCATTTTCAACATCACCTACTAAGTTTGTCACATGGTAAAAACCTTCATAACCTGATGTATGTTCAGGTGTGTCATGCACATCAAATGATGCAACGATTTCTGACATAATACGTGCGGCATTCACCATTGTGTCCTTAGCCGTACCCGGATGGACGCTGTTACCCGTAACCTTAACTTTTGCGCCTGCTGCATTGAAGCTTTCATACTGCAGCTCACCTAAAGGACCACCGTCCACCGTATAGGCAAAATCAGCCTTAAATTTATCTACATCAAAGTCATGGGGTCCACGCCCAATTTCTTCGTCAGGTGTGAAGCCAATCCTCACATCACCGTGTTTAATTTCAGGGTGCTCAATTAGATACTCAATGGCAGTCATAATTTCCGTTACACCCGCTTTGTTATCTGCACCAAGTAAGGTCGTGCCATCTGTTGTCATCAATGTATGACCCTTATAGCCGTTTAAATTTGGAAACTGTTCTGGTGTTAAGGCGACATTTAAATCTTTATTTAAGACAATATTTCCACCGTCATAGTCGATAACTTGTGGTTTTACATTTGTTCCTGTAAAATCCGTCGCAGTATCTACATGTGCTAAAAATCCAAGCGTTCTTAAGCCCTCTGTATTTTTCGGTAAGGTCGCAAACAAATAACCTTTGCCATCTAAGTCAACATCAGTAAGTCCAAGTTCTTTTAGCTCTTTTGCTAAGACTTTTAATAAGTCCCACTGTTTACTTGTCGATGGTACTGTCTCACTGTTGGCATCAGATTGAGTATCAATTTTTACATATCTAGTTAATCTTTCTATTAATGCATTTTTCACTATAAAACCCCCAAAATTTTATAATTTACTTATATCACTATAGCCATAGATCGATTCGTTAATGTCTACTCCGTCTATAGTAATGATTTCTTCACCGAGTATTTCTCCACCCATATGTTTATAAAAACCTACAGTCGGGTTTTCAGTCAATACTGCAACCGTCATCTTTTTAAATCCACGTTCAGATAGATTCCGAGCAGCAGTTTCAAAAAGTTCACGTCCAATACCTTGACCTTGGACATGTTGATAGGAGTAAATCGCGTAAAGTTCTCCGTCATAATCGGGATAGGTATCCTTATCACGGTTCTCTCCAGCGATTACAAAACCGACAACTTCACCGTCTAACTCAGCTACAAACATCGGCTGAGTATCTGCTGCCGATTGCCAAACCTTTTCTCTTTTTTTCACATCTAGACTGTTAAGGTATGAATCCGGCACAATACCTTTATAGGTAGTATGCCAACTTTCAACTTGAACTTTCGCAATGGCCATGGCATCCTCTACTTTGGCTAAACGTATTTCCACGGTGCGTCCTCCTATGAAAAATCTGTTTTTAAGGCTTTATTTCTTTGGCTTCTATCAATCGATAAGCGGACTAATTCATCAAGTAAGTTGCTATATGGAATACCTGAGACTTCCAACAATTTAGGATACATAGAAATACTCGTGAATCCTGGTAAGGTATTTACTTCGTTGACAATGATTTCACCATCGTTGGTTAAAAAGACATCCACTCTTGCCATACCTTCACAGTCAAGCGCTCTAAAAGTCTCTTTAGCGATTGTCTGAATTTGTTTAGTCTGGCCTTCAGTGAGTTCACTCGGAATGTTCAACACTGCACCGTCATCATCTAAGTACTTTGATTCATAAGAATAAAATTCAGTCTGTGACACGATTTCACCAGGTACTGAGACGAATAAGTCTTCTGCACCAAGGACTGATACTTCGATTTCTCTACCATCAATGCCTTTTTCGATCATCACTTTAGTATCGAACAAGAATGCTAAATCCAAGGCAGTTGTAAATTCTTCTTTACTCGTGACCTTAGATACACCAACTGAAGACCCCTGATTCACAGGTTTGATAAACATCGGTAATCCAAGAATTTCATATGTAGACTCGAAACTTACTTGGTCCTTATCGAAATAGTTTACCGTTATTCCTTTAGCAGTCTGAATATTTGCAAGATTTAAAAGACGCTTTGTCATATCCTTGTCCATGCATACCGCAGAACTTCTAATACCACATCCTGCATAAGGCACACCTGCTAACTCTAAGAGCCCTTGGATGCTTCCGTCTTCACCAGCAGTACCGTGTAAAATCGGTAAAACTGAATCAAATTCGATTAATTCACTCGCTGTTCTTAAACCGGTTGCAGGTGAGACAAATACTTCTTCTGCCTCTTTGTCACTTACCATTTTAATTTCCTGATTATCATTTAACAGGCGCCATTGTCCATCTTTACTTATATAGATTAAACTGATGTTATATTTATTTTTATCTAGCGCATCTAACACACTCTTAGCTGAGCGCATTGATACCTCGTGTTCTGTCGACTTACCACCGTAAATAATTCCTAAATTAATTTTTGACATGCTAATTCCTCAAATCTCTTAAGACTTTTAAATAAATTTTTTATACTACGATACTTAATTTTACACTAAGAATCTCCATAAGTTAATCATAAGCCAGTACCTTGTATATTTACTCTATTACAGAAATTTTTTAGTGGTATAATCAAGTTGCTCTAACTATTTTATAAGGATGGGAACAGGATGAAGAAATTCTTTTCATACTATGCACCTTACAAAGTCTTGTTCACTGTAGATTTTCTCTCCGCGGTTATTGTCGGCCTTTTGGAGCTATTATTTCCACTTATCGTTAGCACCTTTATTGACGAACTCCTACCGACCGGTAACTGGCAATGGATCCTACTCGCTGCAGCTGGACTTGTAGTGGTGTATTTATTTAATACATTTATGCAATTTATTGTTACATATTGGGGTCATATGCTCGGGACAAATATCGAAAGAGATATTCGTAATGACCTATACGCACATATACAACGCTTATCGTTTCGCTTTTTTGACAATACTAAGACTGGAAAATTACTAACCCGCCTCACTAATGACCTCATGAATATTGGTGAAATGGCTCACCATGGGCCCGAGGACTTATTTATTGCCGTAATGACGCTACTCGGTGCTTTTGGTATTATGTATTACATTCATCCAGAGCTTGCTATAATTTCATTTATCATTGTGCCACTCATACTTGTTATAGCTATTTACTTTAACAAGAAAATGACAGTCGCATTTAGAGAACTATTTGGACGTGTCTCAGATTTCAACCATATGATTGGTGATAAAATCGGTGGTATTCGACTTGTTCAAGCCTTTGCTAAAGAAGATGAAGCGTTAAAAGAATTCAAAAAGATTAATGACCGTTTTAGGGAGACTAAACTTAAGGCCTATAAAATTATGTCTTTTAATAACTCAAGCACCTATATGTTAATGCGTCTCGTTAATGTGTTTATCTTAATTGCTGGTGCTTATTATGTAACAATTGGGGAATTATCTTACGGTGATTTCGCAGCATTTATCTTAATATCCAATGTCCTCTTTAAACCGCTTGAAAAAATTAATGCAGTTATCGAGCTTTACCCGAACGGTATCGCAGGTTTTAAGCATTTCTTAGATACTATGAATGAGAAAAGTGATGTTACTGAGAGGGAAGATGCTATAACACTGACAGATGTTAAAGGAAATATTTCATATGAAAATGTCAGTTTTAAATACGAAGAGAAAAATGTCTTAACAGATATTACTTTTGATATAAAAGTAGGTGAAACCATCGCTTTTGTCGGACCATCTGGTGCGGGTAAAACAACTTTAAGTTCACTCTTACCCCGCTTCTACGATGTGTCTGCAGGAAAGATTACTATCGATGGTCACGATATTAGAGATCTAACCCTGTCTTCTTTAAGGGAAAATATCGGCACAGTGCAACAAGATGTGTCCTTATTCGCAGGTACTCTAAGAGAAAACGTGGCTTACGGTAAGGAAAACGCGACTGACGATGAAATCTATGATGCTCTAGCAAAGGCACAATTAAAAGAACTCATTGATTCCTACCCTCAAGGTTTGAATACGGTTGTCGGTGAACGTGGTGTGAAACTGTCGGGTGGACAAAAACAAAGAATTGCCATTGCACGCATGTTCTTAAAGAACCCACCTATTCTCGTCTTAGATGAAGCCACAAGTGCCTTAGATACTGCAACTGAGTTATACATACAAGAAGCATTGAACCGTCTAGCCGTCGGCCGAACGACCTTAGTCATTGCCCATAGACTGGCAACAATTAAAAATGCTGACCGGATCATGGTCGTGACCAAAGATGGTATTTCTGAGACTGGTACTCATGAAGAGTTATTAAATTTAGAAGGTGGAATATATAAATCGCTGCACCAGGCACAATTTAGTACAATTTAAATTGACAATAATTTTTTAAATTGTTAGAATAATGAACATATAAATTGAGATGAGTGGTTTTATGTTAAATCAAGTAAATATCAGTCAATCAAATACGTACTTTTTCAGCCGTTTTAGATAGGCCTGTATCCACCCCATTACGGATATAGGCATACCTAATCTGTAATGGCTGATTTAATGTCGTGTTAAAAACCAGCCATTAGTAAATCTAATCGGTTGGTCATATATGAAGTTACAATTTCAACCGGTTGGATTCTAGATGAATTCAGCCGGTTTTTTATTATTATTAAGGAGTGTTTCTCATGAAGATTGGTTATCAAGGTGTGCCCGGAAGTTATAGTACTTTAGCTTGTAAGAAATTTGCCGTTGATGCGGAGTATGAGGCAGTCGGATATATGACATTTAAAGTACTCGTTGAAGCTTTATTAAACGACGAAGTCGACTACATCGCCTTGCCTGTTGAAAATTCAACAAGTGGTCCCATTACCCGCACCATTGATTTAATGAAATATTTAGATGTAAAAGCTGTCGAGGAAATTTATATTAAAATTGACCATGCTTTAATATCTAAAAATCCAATTACTCTCGATGAAGTAACAGAAGTATATTCTCATCCAGAGGCTTTAGAACAATGTTATACCTACTTAAGTCAATATCCTAAAATAAAGGTTAAGGAATTTAGTGATACAGCAGGTGCTGTACATATGGTAAAAGAATCAGAGAAGGAAACTATTGCCAGCATCGCAGGTCGTCATGCTGCAGAACTCTATAATATGAATGTCATCCGTGAAAATATTAGTGATAACCCATTAAATACAACCCGGTTTTTAATCTTTACTAAAGCCCTACCTAAAAAAGTATTACATGGTAAAACATCGCTTTATGTAGAAACTGACCACAGTACAGGTTCTCTGAGTCATATTCTTGAAATTTTCACAGCACATGATATCAATCTGGTCTATTTGATGAGTCGACCCATTCAAAACAGACCATTCTCCTATGGGTTTTTTATCGATATAGAAAATGGTTTGAATCGAGAAAATTTCGATAGAGCATTAGAAGCTTTAAAACTTAAAACATCATATGTAAATATATTGGGATCCTATAATAAAGGTGAGATTCCAGAATATAAAGGAGTGATTCAAAATGAAGAAGATACTAACGAGTAGTAAGCACCTATTTACAAGAATCGCCATTGGCTTCGTTATCGGAATCTTACTCGGCTTATTTTTACCACAGTTTTCATTAGATATTAAATTTATTGGTGATATTTACTTAAATATTATTAAAGCCATGATTATCCCGATTATTTTTGTTGCTGTTTCAACAGGGATTATTAATATCGGAAGTGGCAAAGACTTAGGAAGAATTGGTTTTAAAAGCATCATAGTCTTTGTCTGTATGTTTGTCTTCACAGCCGGTATCGGTCTTGTGATTTCATACCTTGTTCGACCAGGTCTAAGAATCGATATCGAAGCGACGGGTTATGACGGTGAGGTGACTTCACCTAGTGCTGAGGATTTCTTCATGAATATCATTCCTGAAAATTTATTTATGGCACTAAGTGAAGGTGACATTCTAGCAACAATTCTATTTACAGTTATTTTTTCAGTTGCCATTGTCGCTGTTGGTAAAGAAGCAGAACCTGTTAAAAACTTCATCAAAAGTAATATTTAAAGTCTTAAACTATATTATGGAACTGACACCCATTGGGGTTATTTCTCTGATGGCCTATGCTGTTGCAGAATACGGTCCCGGAATTTTCTCAGCTCTAGGATTATATATTGTGACTGCTTACGTTGCATGTATCATTGCATTTATTATTGTTATGTTAATTCCAGTTTGGTTATATACAGGACTCACTCCAATTGCCTTTCTTAAAGGTATTTACAAAGTATGGTTAGTTTCATTAGCAACAACAAGTTCAGCAGTGACCCTGCCAACGACAATTCGAGTGACCTCAAATGATTTTAAGGTGAGTGATTCGATTACAAACTTTGTTGTACCACTCGGTACGACGATTAATATGGCGGGCGGTGCCATATCCTTTAGTTTACTCGCTGTATTCGTTTCTGACTTTTACGATATCTCTTTAGGCGTCGGTCAAATTATTTACCTAATTTTCATCGCGACTTTAATTAATATGGCTGCTCCAGGTATCCCAGGTGGCGGTATCGTACTAGGCGCATCCTTCCTATCTCTACTTGGTCTGCCTATAGAATTAATGGGTCCAATCGCTGCAATCTATAGAATATTAGATATGGCTTATACTACTATGAATATTACAGGAGACTCTGCTGCAGCTGTTCTTATTGGGGAGTCTGAAAAACGTAGGTAATGAAAAAAGCGTGAACTCGAATCTAAATCGACTTCGCGATAAATGATGAAAAAAATCGACGTAAAACCTTAACCCCAAGGTCTTTACGTCGATTTTTTAAAGATTTACTTAGATTTTACGATGATATCTCTTTCATCGATATCATGAACTTCGCTTTTTAGGTAGTACTTACCTTTAGTCACATAGGCAATAATAATCGTTAGAACTGCTGCGAGCGCAGCTGCGAAAAATGCTGCTGTACTTTGTAAAAATCCACCCATATAGCCAAGTGCTGCGATTGTACCTAATAAACTAGAAATCAAGAGCGCACCTACACCAACAGGGTTCCATTTAAACAAGTATTCCTGACGTTCTTCATAGTAATTCGGCCCGATCTTCATCAGCCATTTGACAGCAACAAAGTCCGTTACAAGGATCGCTGCCCAAGACATTAAGAATACACCTTGGAATGTTAAAGCTGTATCTAAGTGGTCTACAATACCTGCGAGCATAAGAAACATAGCAGTCAGACCCGCTACAACTACCCAGAATCTTCTACCTGGAGTAAATTTAACAACATTTTCAAAGAAGTTAGATAGTGATAACGAACTACTATAAATGTTCGTCACATTAATACGCACCTGAGTCAGAATTGTAAATAATGCACCACCGATACCGAGTAAGTGAACGATATAAACGCCTGGATTTGGTTCGCTTAAACGGACACCAAACCAGATACCGAGTCCACCCATCACACCGTAACAGAATATTTGCGGGATAAAACCAATTGCAATTGATCCACCTTTAATGTGCCCAGGTTTTAAGAATCTTGCGTAGTCTGAGGCAATTAAGGCTGTTAAGCCAATAATACCATGCTGCATACCAATACATAATAAGAGTGCTGTTCCACCAATTTGAACGCCTTCAGGCATATATGTCCAGAATGCACCGTCATATTGTGATGGTGTAAAGAATGACACAACAATGGCTGTAATTAAAAATATAAAGAATATAGGTAAAGACCATTTTTGGAGTTTATCCAGTTGTTTGATACCAAACCAGTTTAGAGGTATAACGAGTAATCCAAAAAATACAATGAGAATCCAAACAGGGATTACAGGAAAGAATTCATGTACTGCGTAAACAAGAATCATGCCTTCTAAGGCACAGTACATAATAAAGTTAGAAGCGTAAATTAAAGATGTCAGTGAAGCACCTATGTATCCAAATCCTCCACCACGTGACATTAAGTTGACGTTCATACCAGAACGTGCGGATAGGTATGCGATAACTGAACCCATAACACCTGCAACAATAATTGCATATAAGGCAGAAATCATCGCGTTGATTGCGCCGAACTGTAGTGCCATAACACTACCTATTTGAAAATAGAAGATTGCTGTTGCGATACCAAATGTAATATTGGTAATACTCAACCAGCCCATTTTTCTTTCATTGAAAGGTACCTTTGATAAGGAGTGATCGCTTTCTTCTGTTTGTACATTCTGATCTGTTGTATTCACAGACCCCATACTTACCATCTCCATTCATCTGAAATTTTAGTTTATCACTTTTCAGAAACTTATATAATGTACCTTAAAAATGCCAATAAATCAACTCCGGATGTGAAATAAGTAACTTCTCTGTGAAATTTCATTCATATTTACTATGAAATAATCCTTAAACTTTATAGAAATAATATTTCATTTATTTGTGAAAAGTTAATAAATAAAGGCGTTTTTGACATTAAAAAAACGTAAGACCCTTATATAAAAGGCTCTCACGTCTTATCACTTTCTTAATAATTCGTATCTGTTGAATAATCGTTTGAGGAATTCCAAATTAAGTATTCCTCCACTCCATTGTCGTTTAGAGCTTGAATTTGTGCTTCGACTTCTGCTGGTCCATATTCAAGATAATTTCCAAGTCCTAAATAAGATGCTGTAAAGTCTTGAATCCAAGGTCTTGATTTTGGTGGATCATCTAAGGCACCTAAGACCTCGTTTTCAACCTTCATATAATCATCAATGACGCCATAAGGTTCGGTATCAGGAGTATCATAGCCAAATGCACCTGCACCCCAGTGAGAAGGGTAAATCATCGATGAAATTACATCAACATTATTAGATATTTGCGAGAAGTTTTGACCGATACCAGGTGCTTCTCTTTGTGTCGCTGCATAACCAAACACATCTACTGATACTTCAACTCCATAGGGTTCTAAGCGTTCTTTTGCATAGGCAACAAAGTCTGTTACAGCACTGACACGTTGCTGGACTTCATCCTCTTCTGAGTCCGCATAATCACCAAAACTATACTGCAGTTCTGATGACATCGTTTCAAATGCTTCTGGGAATCTCACATAGTCAAATTGTATCTCTTTAAAGCCTAGCTTAGCAGCTTCAATGGCAATATCAACATTATAATCCCATACTTCTTTTAAGAATGGATTTACAAAGCTTTCTCCACTTCCGTTTTGCCAAACTGAGCCCTCGGAATTTACAAATGATAAGTCTGGTCTATCTTGAGCGAGACGTGAATCCTTAAATACAACAATTCGACCAATAGGATATATATCATTCTCTTCCATTTGTTGCATTAAGTTTTCACCATCTACATAGTTCTGCATAAAGCGTTTGCTTTCTTCACCCTCAGTGTCTAATTCCATCATGATATCTCCAATATCTTCTTTTACATCAAGTACCATAGAATTAAGTTCTGTATTGTTAATAAGATCAATAAGTGATTGCATACGATCTCCACCTGCAGAATATGCAGTAACATAGACGCCTTTAACCCCATCTTCTGGGTATGGAATATCAACGCCCGATTCAAAACCGAAAGCAGAAGTACTTCCCTCTTTTAGTGAGTATAAGGGCCCCTCATTTATATTCATAGTTGGTGATTCACTGTCTGTTTGCTCAGTTTCTTCACCTTCTGAATCTGCTTCTTCCTCTTGATCATTGCTTTCTTCTGTATTTTGATCTTCTGTATTTTCCTCATTCGTTGCAACATCTTCTTCAGAAGCATTTTCAGCATTAATCGCTATTCCTAAAAGTATAAATAAGACGACGAGTATACTACCAACTAAAATTAAGAAATTCCGAGTACTCATTGATCCACCCCACCTTCAACTTGAATTGTTTTCGGATCAACTAAAGTATAGCCTTTATCTCTTAGACCCGTAACGATGTCAGGCAGTGCTTCTTTAGTCCACTGTCTGTCATGCATAAGTAAATTGGCACCATCATTAAGCACTTCTGTGTTTGTCATAATCTCCGCTAATGCAGAAGGTTCTTGATATTCAGGTTCCCAGTCATAACCATAGGTCCAGTTCATTACCGTCATCCCTTCATCCTTAGCAACCTCTATTGAAGTGTCATTGTTTACTCCAAATGGTGCTCTGAAGAATTTTGGACGCTCACCAATTACCGCTTCAACTAAGTCATTTGTGTCCACAATCTCTAACTCAGTATTCTCTGGAGACATTTCACCTAAATTCGGGTGGTTATAAGTATGATTCCCAATGGCAAATCCTAAATCATAAATCTCTTTTAGAGCTGCCTTACCTTCTTCAGATTCTAAATACATTCCGTTTACAAAGAATATAGCCGGTGCATCTAGCTCTTTTAATGTATGTGCCATTTCTACAGCATGATGATCTGGTGCGTCATCAATCGTAATCAATGCTACATTGGCATCTGTCGCCTCTTCAATTGGGGTAATCTCTGATGTATCTGGGTTTACTTGGTAAAGTGGTTCTACTTCTTCCTCTGAATCTTCAGCCTGTTCTGTGCTATAGTTACTTTCATTATTGCCATTCACTGCGGAGATTTGTGTATTAACAGACTCATATTGTGATTTTACATCCTCATACGTACTGTTAATGGATGACATCCCTTCAGTCATCGTCGTATAGTCTGCATCATCTTGAATAAGCGCATCATAATACGATCTTTCTTCATCTAATAAATTGTTGTAAGCTTCTTGAAACCCTTGAACCTCATTTGTTAGGGCTGAAACTGCATCTTTTGTTTGATTTAATTCCGTCTCATCAATCTCTGAATCTTCTTCAACATTTATGCTTTCCAGGTCCTCATTTATACCTGTTAATTCATCAGCAATTTCAGTAAGATTATCGACCGCTTCTTGCCTCTGATTTAACTTTTCAAATAGATTAGATTCTTCATTTTTAAAAGCTTCTAAGGATTCGTCGGTTAAAGCCTCAGCTGTTAATTCAGTAGTTTCACTTTCATATTGACTCAGCTGGTTCAAAATCTCAACAAGTTGAACAGAAACATCCTCATTAAAAGACTGTTTACTTGCTTCATATTTATCTTCTGGGCTTGAACAAGCTGTTAATATCAATATTAGTGATAGTAAAACGCTAAATATGTATTTTTGCATTAAATCACCTCATATAAAATAAAAAAAGTAATCCCTTATAATAAGAGATTACCCTATTCTATGCATTTCAATACATATTTCTTCATCATTCTGAATCAGAATTTATACTGACACTACAATAGACGCCGCCGACAAAAAAGATCAATACAAAAAGATACACAATGAAGTTATATTCAATTGGTATGACCGTGCCAACGCTAAACATCAGCAAGGTTGCGATTAAAAATAATACAATTGCTAATTTTTTCATCTACTGATTGTCCTCTGTTATCCACACTGTTTTTTCAGTGAATGGTTGACGTTTTGCAACAGGTTCTTTTTTCAAATCCGCTTCACCTATAAATATTGCACCTAATATCTCTTCATGGTCGCCGAGGTTGAAATATGATTTTACTGGCTCACACTCATAGGCTGGCCCACTCTTCCATGTGGCCCCATACCCCATTCCATGTGCTTCTAACAAGATGTTTTGTATAGCTGCAGCAACGGCAGAATGATCTTCTGAATAAATACCTTTCCCTGTTTCATCATGGCTTAGAGCCACGAGAATAATAGTTGGTGCAATCAAGGGTTTGTTCATCATCTTATTGATGCGTTTTTGTCCACTCTCACTGTTTGGGTCATCGACAAGCGTCTTTGCCCATTCACCCATAACCCGTGATAATGGTAGGCGGCCATCACCTTGGAGCACAAAAAACTTCCATGGCTCAGTACGATGATGATTAGGCGCCATTATTGCTGCTTGAAGCAGCTGTTCAACATCAATTTTAGATATTGGTTCTATATCCTTAAATATTTTTATGCTTCGCCTGGATTGAATTGCTTCACTTACGTCCATTATTAAAACTCCTTTTCTAGTTATAACCGCGCGTCTATCCATGACATGATCGTATCAAATATTTCATTTTTCTTAGTGAACTCATTAAATATCTCATGCTCTAGTTCAGGGTAAATAATCAGTTCTTTATCAGAACTTGAGATTTCATCATGCAGTTGCTCTGAATCTTTAACAGACACAAGCCCGTCATTTTCACCGTGTAAGATTAAAATAGGGTCCTTGAAATCACTAGCCTCTAGCTTAAGATATTCAACACCTTTTTGGATTGTACGAATTAAACCAACAGAAATTCGCTTCTTGTTCAAGGCATCCTCTACATAGTGTTTACGGACAATCTCAGTTGAACAAATACCGTCACCGAGCTCATTTTTTACATAATCGTTCGTATCAAGTCCGACTGGTATTTCTTCAAAAATATCATTGTTAAAGCGTGTTAGGGCACCAGAAGTGACATAACCGTCAATCTTTTGTGGATATTTCGTACCGTATAAAGCTGCGGTGTAGCCACCCATGCTGTGGCCGATAATGAATAGCTTCTGATTCTCGAATTGTTTTCTAGCGTATAAAACAATAGCCCCTAGATCATCCGTAATTTCGTCGACTTCAGAGTAAAAAGTTTCCTCACCTGAAGAATGACCATGTCCCCTTTGATCGTAACGAATGACGTTAAAACCATTTCGAATTAGAGTTCCAGCAAAATCATCGTAACGTCCCAAATGTTCAGCTAAACCATGTACAATGACGATTGTCGCTTTAGCATTTTCCGGTTGCTCCTGAGTTTGAATTTTGGTATATAGGAGCGTACCATCCTTAGATTCAATGTATTTTACAAATGACATATAATCACTCCAATCTATCTTACATGAAATTATAACCTTATTTCGCTTAAATTGCATAAAGAAACACGTTTAGCTATCATAGAAATAAATACAATTTGAAAGGTAATATATGTCTACTCTAACAAAATACATACTGTCATTTATAAGCGGTCTATCGCTTTACCTCATCATGTTTGTCGCTTTGGTCTACTTCAATTTCATCTACTATACAACAGGTTTTTTCGCATTTATTATATTTGTGTTTATTGTATCTGTAGTATTTAGATCACTCGCATACAAATTCGCAACAAAAAATGAACGTCCAGATCTTTTCTATATGATATTCATTGGTAGTTTTGTTATTCCTACCCTCATACATGTATTGATTTTTCTATAATTTACACAAAAAAGAGACAATATCGAGGGTTAATCCTTAATATTGTCTTTATTATCATTATTTATAATGATATCTACAAGACGCAACTAATATCGCATATTCATTTACTGTGTACACTAATCTATGTTCATGATTAATTCGTCGACTGTAATAACCAGAATAATTACCAACTAATTTCTCAGGCTTCCCTATTCCTTCTAAAAAACCGTCTCTAGAAATGCTTTTTAATAATTGGTTAATTCTTTTAACCAACCGTCGATCTTTGACTTGAAAATATTCATAATCCTCAAAAGCTTGAGGTGAAAATGTAATATTGAGTTTCGTCATTAAATCGAGATATCCTTATTTCTAACATTCCCACGCTCTAGGTTTTCAATAGATTCCGATAAACGTTTTGCATTAGAAGGACTTTGTTGTAAATAAAGAGTTTCCATGATTTCGTTATAACTTTCCTCTGACATCATGACCGCATTACGGTCTTTAGTTGTAATGATAATCGCATCACTATCATCGTTCACTTTGTTTATCATGTCTTTAAAATTTTCGCGTACGTAAGAATAAGATTTAACTGTCATAGCATTCACTCCTCACAATTAAATTGTACAATAAGTTGTACAATACTACAATTATTCTATTTCTTAAAAAAATCGCCAATAACATATATTAGAAAACTCCCGTTAAGTCAGTTTAATCCAACTTAAGAGGAGTATATTTTTACGCTGATACTTTTAATCGATTCGCTATTAATTCTAAGATAATCGCTACGACTAGGATAATTAATGTAATGGCACCGACTTCTTGCATATCATAGTAGAATGAACTTGACATGAAGAGCTCGTATCCTATTCCACCAGCACCTGCTGCAGCACCCATGGCAACTGCAACACCGAAGTTAATTTCAAATCGTAGGAAGGTCCATGAAATCAAGTAACTTTTTGTCTGTGGAACAATTACCTGAAATAGGATGTGTCCATAGCTTGCACCAGATGCTCTAAGCGCCTCGATTTTACCTTCATCGACTTCTTCGAATGCTTCACTATATGCTTTTACTAGATAAGCAACTGAGTGGAAGATCATTCCGATTACCGCTGCAACTGATCCAAGCCCTGCTGCAATCGCAAAGATAAGCACCCATAATACTGTCGGTACAGCACGAATAACTGTAATGAAAGCTTTTATAGTATTGCTCAACCAAGGTTTTGACAGGTTAACTGCTGTTCCAAAGGCTAGGAACAGTGAAATGATTGCACCGAGTATCGTTGCTAAAAAGCCAAGTGATAAGGTAACAACGACTTGCCATAGTGCATTTGACCAAGTTGTATTGTTTAAACTCGGGGACAGGAACATTTGACCTAAGTTATCTATGGTCATTGGTATTGCCTGTGTTAAATCAAGCCCTGTGTAGTCCATTAAGAAGAATCCAACTACTGTGAATATAGCAGACCCGATTATGAGCCATTTTAAAATAGTCTGTCCACGGTTTGGCTTGGAGACTTTTATAGAGCCGTTAGAATCATATTCTACTGTTGACTGCATTATAAAATCTCCCTTCTAATGATATTTGATATTGCTTCAATGATTAATACAGCAAGGACGATTGCCAGTGTGATCAATGTCACCATCTCGTAGTTTAGTTGTTTATAGTATAGGTCAAATAAGTAACCAATACCTGTACCCGTCAAGAGACCAACTAGTGTTGCACTGCGAATGTTCGTTTCAATCATAAAGAGAATCCAACTGAACATCTGTGGCATGCTCCCTGGTAACACTGCCTTGAATATTGTGTGCCAATAAGTTGCGCCAGTCGCATTTAAAGCTTCTACTGAATCGCGGCTACCTTCATCAATCGTTTCAATAAATGCTCTCACTAAGAAACCGAATGATCCAAAGAATAGAGCGAGAAAACCTGTCATTGAGTTTGTACCAAAACTAATAACTAAGATTAGGGCCCAGGCAACAACGGGAATATTACGTGAAATTGATGCAATAATTTTTGCTAAGTACATCAGTGGTTTGTTTAGGTAAGTTAAGCTTGAGCCCATCAAGGCAAATACTATAGCAAATACTGATGCTGTCGTAGTCGCAACAATTGATATCAACACTGTCTCCCAAAGTAATCGGAGTACACTACCTAAGTTCGCTAAAGTTGATTGTGAGAACATCAAGTTACTCGCCATCCAAGAGATCGCAGCCGGAATCGATAAAATTCCGTCAACATGGTTGTATTCAGTAATGTAGCTTGCGAGCATTATCAAACCGACAATAATCACAACAGTCAGTAGAAGCATTAGATTTTTCTTTTGAATGATATTGATATCCTTAGCGTTAATCGTTTGTGTTTGTCTCATCAATTATCACCTACTCCATAATTAAGTCATCGAAATCTGTTCCATAAATCTTCTGAATGACTTCCTTATTTATTTCGTTTGGATGACCGTTAAAGACCACTTCACCACTATTTAAGCCAATAATTCTGTCAGAGTAATTCTTAGCTACATCCACTTGGTGAAGGTTAACGATTACTGTGATACCTTTTTCATTACAGATTTTTCTTAAGTGTTCCATAATGATTCTAGAAGAGCTCGGATCTAGTGAAGCAATCGGCTCATCACAAAGAATAATTTTCGGCTTTTGAACAAGCGCACGAGCAATTCCCACTCTTTGCTTTTGTCCACCTGATAATTCGTCACAGCGCTTATATATATGATCTTGAATACCAAGCTCCGTAATAATATCTAGTGCTTCTTCTTTTTCCGACTCTGTATACATTGAAAAAATACCTTGAATGGAGTTTTTATAACCCAATGTACCGTGTAAGACATTTTCAAAAACTGACAGGCGATCCACTAGATTATAGTGTTGGAATATCATACCGATGTTCGTTCTCATCTTACGCAGTTCTTTACCTTTGATTTTAGTAATATTTTTATTATCAAAATCAATCTTTCCTGAAGTCGGTTCAATCATGCGGTTGATAGATCTAAGAAGTGTAGACTTACCAGCTCCTGATGGCCCTATAATCGATAACAATTCACCTTTTTTGATATCAAAGTTTACATCCTTTAGAACTGTTTTACCTTTAGAATATTCCTTATTTAAGTTTTCGATAGACATGATGACAGGCATTTGTTTGACTTCTTCTTTACTTGCTACCTCTACTGTCTCTCCTGTTACTTCTGGATCCTCGTCAAATGAAATGAGCACATCGTCAGTTGCCTTCTTATTGAAATCTGTTTTTGTCTTTTGTTCTTCTTTTAATTTATTATCCACCGCCATGGATGACGTCCTCCTATGTAAAAAGAGGGGGAATCCCCTCTTTAAATAAATATTATCTTTTCGATTAGATTATTCTGCGCTTAATTCTCTGATTGGGTCGAACCACTCATCTTCAACAACTACGAAACGCTCGTCAGCTGATTTTGTGAATAGACCGCCTTCTTCTGAATCTTCAGGAACGAAAATGTTTTCATTGTTTGCAACTTCATCAGATGCGAATACTTCACGTAATTCTTCAACTGTTTCAGAACCTAATGTACTTTCATTAGCAATAAATGGTGCATTAAGTACTGGTGTAGCTGAAATGATTCCGAACTGCTCTCCAACTAAGTTAGAGAATGGATCTGCAGCACCTTCAGATACTTCATAGATTGCACCAGGTGTATTTTCTTCACCTTCAGCAAGTTCTACATAGTTTTCAACACAAGTGTCACAGAACGCTGCAATTTCAGCTCTGTCGTTAATCAAGTTAACTGCTGAACCTTGGTGAGTATTACCGAACATTACTTGGTCAAAGAAACGACCGCTTTCTGCAAGGTCTTCCTCAGTTAAGTCTGCATACTCATCAGTTTCTGAGAAATGATTTAGAATTGTAGAAGTAGGTACTCTAAATCCTGATGTAGATGAAGTTGATACGAATGAGAAGTTTTTACCTGGGAACTCATCGATTGAGTATTCTCCTTCACCAGTTTCGAACTGTTCCATGTTGTCGACCTTAGTTGCAAACCAGCTGTAGTATAAAGCATCTTCTTCAGTACCAGATGGACCAGATGGTACAACTAATGGAGTAATATTGTCGTTACGTTCTTTTGCTTGTATGTATCCTTCTGCACCAGTAAATGCAAGGTCAGCATTGTCGTTTACAATACTTTCAATTGCAATTGCATAGTCAGTTGTAAGTTCATGTTCAACAGTTCTGCCTGTTGCTTCCTCAATAATGCTTCCAATCTCGTCACGAGCATCAGCAAGTTCGTTACCTGATTCATTTGGATACCAAACTAAGTTGATTGGCTCATCACTGTTTTCACTAGCATCTGCTGTATCCTCTTCTGTTGATTCTTCTTCGTTGCCACTACCACATGCTGCTAAAATTAATACCAAAGTTAAACCGAGAAATAGATTGAGAAACTTCTTCATTTTCAAACTCCTTTAGTGAATTTAATTACATAATTTATTAAATGATATTTCGCTTGGTAAGTAAATGTGATTTACAGCTATTTAACAGATGTTTATATTATCTAAATAATGCCTCTGTTTTACTTAATAATTCATCGTCTAAGCCAATGTCTACAGTGGCTCCAAAGTCACCATGGTAGTCAGATCCACCTGTAATAAAGAAGTCATATTGTTCAACCAGAGCATCAACTTTTTCATAATCCATCTGATCATGGTCAGGATGATATTTTTCAACACCATCGATTAGTTCTGCGTTCTCTTCAATCAAATCATAACTATTTAATTGTCCTGGGTGCGCAATGACTGCATAACCATCGTCCGCTCTAATCGCTTTTAAGGCTTCAATAGCATCGACATATTCAATGTCTCCACTAGCTGGTCCCTTGTTCTTAAACAAGGTACGGTACTTCGTTGTGTAGCGTGCATTGGTATAATGTTCATCACAAATTGCATGCATAATATGCTGTTTATAGATGACACCAACAGGTCCAACTGTTGCCATAACCTTGTCCATATCCACATCAATACCGTAATTTTTAATCTGTTCAATCTGCCAGAGTGAATGTTGATGACGTCTGTTAAGTAAAGGAACTGTTAATTTTTTAATATTTGGAGCATCTAAATTGTAGTTATAGCCTAAAATATGCACTTTTCTGTCTCTCTTAAAGTCATAGGCAGAGATTTCTATACCAGGAATTAAGTCGATACCTATGCTTTTTGCAAATGGTAGCGCTTCATAATATGTCATATTTGTGTCATGATCGACGAAGCTTAACATTGACACGTCCTCTGCTTTAGCAAGATCTAACACTTTATTTACATTGTCTTTACCATCGGAAAAGTTACTATGCACATGCAGATCTATTTTAGACACTATACAGCACGCTCCTCTATTGTTTTTGTATTCATGTCATACACCTTTGTACATAAACCGTCCATAAATTCAAGGTCATGGAAGATACCAATTAAGGTCGTTCCACCATCGATTAACTTAGAAATAGTCTCTCTCACCTTTAACTTCGATTTTTCATCCAGTGATGCCGTCGGCTCATCGAGTAATAATAGTCTTGGTTTTTTTACGATGGCACAAGCAATGTTCAATCTTAGTTTTTCTCCACCAGAAAACGTATTTGGATAGTTGTGCCACAAAGCTTCAGGAATATCAAAGTGTCTAAGGGCTTCTTTTGCCTCTGTTTCAGCCGCTTCCTTATCGACCCCCATCTCTAGCATTGAGTTAATAACAAGTTCTAGCGTTGTTGTTCTAGGCATAACTTTTAAAAACTGAGACACGTAACCTATTTCATTTGTGCGAAGACTGATTAAGGCGCGGTCAGTAATACCGTGTAAGTCGACTTCACCAAAGGCTTTTGAGTCGTAAGTGACCGTCCCGGAAGAGGGTTTATAGGTCCCGTAGATGCTTTTTAGAATCGTTGATTTCCCGCTACCACTCTCTCCGACGATACCTAGAAATTCACCTTTTTTTACATCGAATGACACACCCTCGATCGCTGTTCTCGTTTGATCTAAATGATGAATGGTGAAAGATTTACTGAAATCTTTAATGCAGATCATATTGTCCCTCCTAATCTATTCTGTAATGGTATTGGCTGACGATTTTACCATTGACGATACATTCTGTAATCGTCGGATAGTCATCGTGTAATCTAATGATGTTAATGTCTGCTTTTTTCCCTGTTTCTAATGAACCAATTTCTTCATCCATCTGGACTGCTTTTGCTGGATTAATAGTAATTAATTTAAAGGCATCAACAAGTGGATAATCCGCTTCGTTGTGAAGCTTAAATACTGAATGCAACATGGCTGCAGGATAATAATCACTACATAAGATTGAAATGCAGTTTTCTAAGATGGCATCTTTAGCATTTAAATTTCCTGAATGCGATCCACCTAGCATGATATTTGGTGCACCAGCAAGCGTGTACAGTCCCTTGTTATTTGCATACTTAGCCACTTCCATCTTTATAGGGAATTCACTGATTGTCGTATCTAGACATTCATTAAAATCAATCTTTTCAATCGTATCGTCATCATGAGACGCAACCGCAACATTTTTTGACTTTGCAAGTGCTGCAAGCTCCTTCATATCCTCTATAGAGAGGCGGTCCATCTGACGCTTTTCATCTATTTGGCGATCGATTTCTTCATCCGTTATGTTTTGATAACCCTTCATTGTATGACGGTAAGTCTCAATGTCTCTGTACTGACCTTGCCCTGGCGTATGATCCATGAAACTCAACAAGTGAACACGCTCATTTTCAAGGTGGTCCATGATCGTGTCTTTCATTTCGACTGCATCAAGTTCAAAGCGAGCATGCATGCGATGCCTAATCAAACGCTCTTCATTGTGCGTTCTATGAATAGCATGAATGAGTTTATTCACATTTTCCGGCTGACGCACTGGCTTATGACCAAAGAGATCTTCCTTATAGATTGATAATGAATGAAACATCGTCGTAATCCCGTGTGAACTTAAAATACGTTCTGATTCTTTGATACCAATGTTAAAGTCCATGACTGTCGTCGGTCTTGGTGCGATAATGCCTTCAATATAATCTGAATGAATATCGATAAAGCCCGGGCTCACATAGCCCCCTTCAGCATCGATGACCTCTTCATCTGAAGTCAGCTCTAATTCTGACATTGGGATGATGTTTTGGATTTTATCCTGTTCAATAATGACTGCATGATTTTCTAAAACTTCGCTTTCAGTAATGACACTACCGTTTGTAATGATCAACTGTTTCACCTCTTATAAGATTGAGTAGACGAGCTGTTGTGTATATTCGTGTTGTGGATCCTCTAGAATTTGATCGGTAATACCGTGTTCAATCACTTGGCCATCGAGCATGACCATGGTGCGGTCACATAACATGCGAATGATTGCAAGATCATGGGAAACGACAATCATGCTCACACCCATATCTCTTTGAATTTCCTTAATTAACTCGAGTACATCTGCTTGGACAGATAAGTCTAGACCTGTTGTCACTTCATCTAGTAAAAGAATCGGTGGATAGTTAGATAAGGCTTTGGCGATTTGAACACGCTGCTGCATCCCACCTGAGAAATTTTTAGGTGCTTCGTATTTACGACGGAGCGGAATATTTACCTTGTTTAAAAAGTGATCCGCGCGGTCTGTCATTTGACCGACGTTACGGTTACCACTGGCAATTAATTTTTCTGCAATGTTCGTCACAGATGAGAAATCCATCTTTAGACCGAGCATAGGATTCTGGTAGACCATACCGAGCTGTTCATTTCTAATCTGTCTTTTTCTTTGACTACTTACTAAAAATACATTGTCTTCAGCATTTGGATCTTCTGGTAAGACATAAGTCCCAGTTGAAGCTTCCTGGTCAAAATACAACATTTTCATCAAGGTACTTTTACCGCTTCCACTTTCACCAACAACACCGAGGATTTCTCCTTCGTACAAGTCAAAAGAAACATTTTTAACTGCATGTACAGTATTACAATGTGGGCACATATTCTTTTGTAGTTCAGCGCTGTCATCTTTACAGTAGTCGCAGCCGTTGCCAAACTGTTTTGATAAATCTTTTATGGATAAAACAACATCATCAGTTTTATGCATTGACGCTATCCTCCTCGTTCAATTTCTCAAGCATATAAGACGTATCATTCGTCACATAGTAAGTTTCACCAGTCTCTTCATCGACTAATTCATCCATGAATACACCAGTTAAACCTGACTCGCGACAAATTTTGTCAGAGAAGTCTTCGACTTCAAATGGATAGTCTTCAAAAGCTAATGATTCAACATCTGTATACGGTGGAACGGCGTGAATTTTCTTCTCACGACCTGCACCGAGTAGAATCAAACCATCGTTTTGATGCATCTTCGGATTATCGAAACGTGGAATCGGACTTGGTGCCATGACATATCTGCCGTTGACCATCACTGGATAGTCTGCATCATCTGTAATGTGGCCGTGTCTCATAATCTGCTCAAATAATTTAATGTAAGCACCGCTGTATTCCTTATCGCCGTGAAGTAATTTTGTCTTTCTTTCACTTGGCTCAACCGGTCTTAATGGTTCTGGCATCGGCACTTGTAGCACTAAAATTTGAAAAGGCTTTAAAGGTACTTCAGGAATACGGTGACGTGACTGAATTAAAGTAGCTTCTGCTGTATGAATCGTTTCTTTGACACTTGTTGTATTCTGCACAAGATTTCTAATATTGACTGCATTGACAGATTCATCTGAACCTTGGTCAATCACTTTAAGGACATCTTCCTGTCCAATAAGTGATAATGTGAGCTGAAGGCCGCCCGTTCCCCATCCTCTGGCAATCGGTAATTCACGAGAGGCAAATGGCACTTGGTAACCTGGAATGGCAATTGCTTTTAAAGTCTTTCTTCTAATTTCTTTTTTTGAATGTTCATCTAAGAATGCGAAATTTTGACTCATTTTTGGTCCTCCCTACCTTGACGCATGCGGTCTAGTTTCGATTGGAACGTCACATAGTGTGGTAGCTTCAAGTGAGAAATGAAACCGGTAGATTCAACAGAATCGATATGGAACATAATGAATTCATCATCTGACGTTGGTACACCGTCTATTGGGTGTTCTAGGCTATAATCAAGCACACTCATAGCAATTGCCTTTGTTTCATTTTGTCCAAATACTAGGCCGTATCCAATTTTAATTAGCATGTCTTCGTCAGCAGTTGTTTGATCATCAGCAACGTCTGGCATAAAGCCATCAATCTCTGTCATTTCAAAGTCTCCGATAAAGTACTCACCGTACTCATCATCAATATCGACAAATACTGGCTGCTGACCGACTCGACATTCTCCGATGTTAGGGTGAGATGTAAAACCATAGCCACGAATTTCAGCATAACCTAGAGAAGTCACAGCACCTGTCTGACCACGTGTGAGTGCCTGTAGTCTTTGACTTCTTGTACTTGGAAACTCGATAGATTTTTTAGTGATGTCATCTGGTTCATCATTGTTTTCTTCATCTCTTACAAATAAACCTTCTTTTTCTAAATAATCGATGACCTTAGGTAATTTATATAATTTATAGTTGTATCCCACTTCTTTATAGCTGATGTCTTCAAGTGGACCTTCTGATAATTCCTTTAAAGAATCGTCAAGTAGTCGATGCGTAAAGTCTGGTGATGCACCGAGTATCTGACCCCCTGGAATGTCTTTAAAGCTTGCCGAAATTCTACGTTCAACAAACATATCTCTCGTATCTGTAATGGTTGAATAGTATAACCTTGGTAGTGTTGAACGATGCGCTCTCATTAGGAAGACAGCTTCCTCCATATTGCCTTCAGCTTGCTTGATGGCAAGTGCAGCTGTATCTCTATCATAGAAACTTGCTTCACTCATGACTTGGTTGATGAGCTGACGCATGTTTGTTTTAATTTTTTCAACTTCTATATCAATGCCTTCTTCTAGGCGTCTGTTCTTATATAAAAGTACAGAATTGTTAATCGCATGTGCGCCACCCTTTACAGCAACGTAACCCATCTATGCCACCTCCACTTTCGTCGTTCTAGGAATCATCATTGCCCGATTTTCCTTATCGGTAAGAATGATATCCAATCCTAAAGGAAACTCTTTACACGCTTCGTTTCTTAATGATATCCATTCATGCTCTATAGCGATGTTAACTTTTGTCTCGTCTTTAATACCTGGACCACTAAAGATATATGATTCTCCTGAAGTAACGCTGTCTACTTCAATGATTAAAGTTACCGACTTTTCAGGTGAAATTAATACACCGTGAGCAGTTTCTGTGAAATATTCTTCCTTTAAATCTGCTGCTTGCAAGACAATAAAATCAGTCTCTTTTAATGAATCAATTGACTTCGCACCAGTTAGCACCTTAATTTCCTTATCCATTGCCTCATCTGGTGTTATAAAGGAAATTTCATTATCAAAAAGCGTCATCGTAGTCAGTAAAGTGGCATTGGAAAAATCTGAGTAATTCTTTACTTCTTCTTCAATAAGTTCAATATGTCCTGGTCGACTTGTAATATTCACAAGTTGACGGTAAACAGCTTGGGTCGTATGTACTATAGTCTTCACTGATATCCTCCTAATCGTTCATCATGTCGAAGCTGACTTTAGTTTGTAAAATACGTTCTGTACGTTCTTTTACATTCTCGTCTTCAATAGCGCTTAGTTTTTCGATCATCATGTTAAATTCTTCTGTAAATTCACTGCATTTATTTACTAAATCGATGAAACTTAAGGCAAGAGAAAATGTTTCATCTTCACCTTTGATCAAACCAACACCGACTGTTTGTCCACTTCTTATCTTTGTTTCAGTGATCAATACTTCACCTATGTAGAACAAAGAATTTTGAGCGTGCTCTCTCATCTTCACCATTGTGAGTCCAAGCTCGGGACCACTGATCACTTCAAAGTCTAAGTCGTTTTTATGAGTTTCAAAAAATTCAATTGCTTCATCTCTTCCGTATCTTGCTATAAGTGCTGACCATTCTTTTCTTTTCATGTCACACCCTCCTATGTCATTAACAATAACTTGTTGCCAAGTTACAAAAGTTTAGACTTAGTAAAGTAATGTAAAGCTTATGTTTAGGATTGTAGATATAAGATAAAAAAGCCGATATAAACTCATCAATAGAGTTTATATCGGCTTTAGGCTTAACCTTCATCAGATAACTTATGCTTGAATAAATCACTTCTATATAATATTTTCACTTTTTCTAAGCATTGGTTTGTTGAAGTATCATAGGTTGAAGTTTCAAATACAATAAGTGGTACAAGTTCACTGCATTTTAGCATTTCCATCACTTCAAGTGTCGCAAACTGAGCAGATACTGTGCGGTCGCGACTTGTCAGATTCGTATGCCCCTTACTTTCGAAAAAGGTATACACAGATTGCAACTGGTTTTTCTCTTCATATATATTAGGAAATATATCCGTTCTAATGTAAGAAATATGGATGGCACATGGCACATTATCAACAATTCTTAAACGTGAAACCTTAAACGCTTTTTTTCCTTCGAAGGTCATCTCATCCGTATAATCTGCATGTATAACTTTACTTTCATATGGAATGTTTTGAGCTTCCATCTTCTTTGAAAAACTACTTGCACCGGTCACTGTAAAATCAATGACAGGTAAGGGTCGATTCACAAACCTTCCTACGCCCTGTCGACTATGGACACTACCCATCTTCTCAAGTTGAACTAGCGCATTCCTTGCATCAATTCTCTTAGACTTAAACTGATCAGCAAGCTGATTTTCACTTGGTAGCTTATCTCCGGGTGCGAGCTGTCCATTTAAAATCATTTCTTGGACTGAAGTACGTATTAAAGTTTCTTTAGAAATATCCACGCTTTAAGACCGCTCCTTTTTTCATCTAGATTAATTATACATTGTTCAAATCTATCAATCTAACAATAACAATTCACGAATGTTTATAATTTTTATTTTAAAATAAACATAAATATAGGAACTATTTTAAATTTAACTATTGTAAAGTTCGTTATTTCTGTTAATATATATACATTCATAGAAATAAAGGAGACTTCACTAATGGATTTACTTAAACAACAGATTTTAGAGCAAGGTACTGCCTTATCGGATAATGTACTCAAGGTAGATAGATTTCTAAATCATCAAATCGATCCAAAACTTATGGTCGAAATCGGTAAGGAATTTTATCGTATATTTAAAGATGAAGGTATTACTAAGGTTTTAACACTTGAATCTTCAGGTATTGCGCCTTCTGTTATGACGGCTTTAAATTTTGATGTACCTGTTGTATTTGCTAGAAAGAGAAAGTCATTAACCCTATCTGATAATCTCTTAAGTGCTCAAGTATTCTCTTATACTAAGCAGGAAACAAACATGATTAGTGTGTCAGATCAGTTCATTACAGCTGATGATAAGGTATTAATCATTGATGACTTCTTAGCAAATGGTGAGGCTGCCAATGCTCTGATTAGTTTAGTCGACCAGGCAAATGCAAAAGTTGTCGGTATTGGAATCGTTATTGAAAAATCATTCCAAAGTGGTGCAACAATTTTAAAAGAAAAAAATTATAGAGTAGAATCATTAGCAAGAATTGAATCATTAACAGATGGCACAATCACTTTTAAAGAGGATAAAAACTAATGGCATCTAATATTGAATCTCATGCAAAAGATTTTTCACTTGGACTTCAGCACGTACTTGCCATGTATGCAGGTGCAGTCATTGTGCCCCTTATTGTTGGTAATGCGATTGGCTTAACGCCAGTACAATTGACGTATTTAATTGCCATAGACATTATGATGTGCGGGGTCGCAACGATTCTGCAAGTTTGGAAGAATAAGTTCTCAGGTATCGGATTACCTGTTGTACTTGGTTGTACCTTTACCGCTGTAGGACCAATTATCAACATTGCCAATACATATAGTGTACAATCTGTTTATGGGGCAATATTAGTTTCAGGTTTACTTGTTGTCGTTATTGCACCGATTTTTAGTAAACTCATTCGCTTCTTTCCACCTGTTGTTACGGGGACTGTTGTTACAGTTATAGGAATTACATTGATGCCTGTTGCTTTTAATGACCTAGCAGGTGGTCAAGGCGCCGAAGACTTCGGCGCTCCAATCAACTTATTTTTAGGTTTCTCAACTTTAATTATTATTTTAATCATCTTAAAATTTGCTAAAGGATTCTTTGGTTCTATCGCAATCTTAAGTGGGATTATTGCGGGTACTGTACTAAGTTCTTTCTTTGGTCTTGTTGATTTTAAACCTATACTTGATGCATCTTGGTTACATTTACCTCATGTCTTTTACTTTGGTACACCAGAATTTCATATACTACCGATATTAACGATGACCTTAGTTGCGATGGTCAGCTTAGTGGAATCGACTGGTGTTTATTTTGCCCTTGGAGAAATTACAAAGAAAGAAATTAAAGGGGAAGACTTAAAACGTGGTTACCGTGCAGAAGGTATTGCGATTGTCTTAGGTGGTTTAGTGAATGCTTTTCCTTATACAACCTTCTCTCAAAATGTCGGCTTGATACAAATATCCGGTGTTCGTAGAAACAAAATCATCTACATTGCGGGTTTGATGCTCATCATTTTAGGTCTCGTTCCAAAAATTGCGGCACTTACACTGACCATTCCGGGTCCAGTTCTCGGTGGTGCTATGATCGCAATGTTCGGTATGGTTATCAGTGCAGGCATTAAGATGTTGTCACGTATTGACCTTAACCAACAATCTAATATGCTAATCGTTGCAGTTTCAGTCGGTATGGGGCTCGGTGTTACAGTTGTTCCTGATTTATTCTCTGCCCTACCTGAAAACCTGTCTGTCATTACTTCTAGTGGTATTGTCATGGGGAGCTCAACCGCTATTCTCCTAAACGCAGTATTTAACTTCAGGTCGATCGTTAATGCAAGAGATTTCTAGATATATAGTAAATGGAGAGGTTCCGATTACAGTCGGAACCTCTCCTTTTTGACTTAATATAGAGCAATACCATTTTCATCAAAATGATGAAAGTTTCCACTATCAAAACCGATAGTGATTTCTTGCCCCCTATTGATATCATGCTGACCTGGCCATTTAGCATAAAGAATTCGATCCTTAAATTTAAAGGTTAATAAGGTGTCCACCCCGAGCTGCTCAACACTGTCGACTCTAACCGTATAAGTACCACCTTGTCTTACATTCTCAGGTCGAATGCCAACTTCGTAACCAGTCGTCATCCCTAAATCTTCAGCTTTAATAATATTCATCTTAGGTATGCCGATAAACTCCGCAGTGAACCGGTTAGCGGGTTGATTATACAAATTAATCGGTGTATCAACTTGTTGAATCTGACCATCGTGTAGGACACATATTCTATCACCCATTGTCATGGCTTCTGTCTGATCATGCGTCACATAGATCATCGTTAGGTTCAGTTCTTGTTGTAGTAATTTAATCTCTCGACGCATATGTGTTCTGAGCTGCATGTCTAAGTTTGACAACGGTTCATCCATCAAGCACAAGGGCATACGACTGACCGCCGCTCGAGCTAAGGCGACTCTTTGTTTCTGTCCGCCCGAAAGCTGTTTGGGTTTTCTTCTTAATAGACCA
This sequence comes from Jeotgalicoccus sp. S0W5, assembly GCF_011634875.1. Classification (NCBI taxonomy): domain Bacteria; kingdom Bacillati; phylum Bacillota; class Bacilli; order Caryophanales; family Staphylococcaceae; genus Jeotgalicoccus; species Jeotgalicoccus sp. S0W5. The sequence continues at coordinate 151,792 of NZ_SIRQ01000006.1, forward strand.
TCTATACCTAATATGTTAACCGTGCGTTTTAATCTATCCTTTTGTTCATCTTTACTAATCTTTCTTGTCTTTAAGCCAAACAAAATATTTTCTTCAACTGTCATATGCGGATACAGGGCATAGTTTTGGAATACCATGGATATATTTCGGTCTTGCACAGCAATATCATTGATTTCTTTTCCATCTATTAGAATGCTGCCTGCTGTAATTTCTTCAAGGCCAGCAAGCATACGAAGGAGTGTTGTTTTACCTGAGCCAGAAGGCCCAACTAAAACGAAGAATTCTCCACTATTGATGGTTAAGTTTATATTCTTTAACACATGGTTTTCTTTTGTCCCATAGCGTTTTGATATATTTTTAAACTCTATATTTACACTCATACCAACCGCTCCTTATCATTACTTTAATTATACAGAAGGTCATGGATTGTTGCGACTTGTCTTCATGCTATAATAAAATTATATTATGTAATTTTAAAGGAGCTGACTCATTATGAAAAAAATGAACGTTGAGAGTTTCAATTTAGATCATACAAAAGTTGCTGCACCTTATATTAGACTTGCAGGTACAAGTGAAGGTGAACACGGTGATGTAATCTACAAGTACGATATCCGCTTTTGCCAGCCAAATAAGGAACACATGGATATGCCTCCCCTACATTCCATCGAGCATTTAATGGCTGAAAATATTCGTAATCATCACGACCGTGTGGTTGATTTAAGCCCGATGGGCTGCCAGACTGGTTTTTATTTATCAGTCTTAAATGATGATGATAAGAATGGCATTGAAAATGTGATGGAGAAAACATTAAATGATGTTTTAGAAGCTAAAGAAGTACCCGCTTGTAATGAAGTACAGTGCGGTTGGGCAGCGAGTCATAGCTTAGAAGGTGCTAAGGAAATCGCTCAAAAAATGTTAGCTGACAGAAATGAATGGGGTACAGTTTTCGCTGAATAGACACACTTTTAGGCCGCTCTTTACCTAGAGTGGCTTTTTTTATTTACATCAGTTAAAGTGACGGTTAAGATAAGTTGAATAAGGATATTAGAAAGAGGTCTTACTATGATTACACCTATATGGTTAATGTGGATGATTACGCCTGTGGCATTTATCTTCATTCCATTCAAATTATTGATTGATTGGTTTTTAATCTACCTACCACTCGGTAAAGAATATAATCGTAAAGAAATTACAGTCAAAGCATCATGGAAAATTTGGTTAACCGACATAGGTGCTCACCTTATAGCGACTGGTTTACTATATGCGACACTCTATATCGACCCACTGTTTAGATCAAATCCGTCATCTTTTGATGAAGTTAAAGAGATAAGTAATAATACACCTGACTGGATTGTCGGCTTATTTGAAGGATTGATTGCTAATCCATTCGACAGCATCTTCAGTGCTGCTGTAGTTTTAATTCTATTTTTAGTTCTTATCCTAGGGCAATACCAGCTTACAAAGAAAGTCTATGCTAAATATATCCAAGACGATAAGCAAATTATCAAATCGAGCATTATTTCTACGCTCGCTATGGCACCTTGGATTATTTTAATTCCAACTGCCTTGTTTACATCTATAGTATAGAAACATATTAAAGCCCCCTTTCTTCAATTTAATTTGGAGAAAAAGGGGGCTTGTTTTTATTATGCGAAATCATTTATTTTCTGAGTTCATGAGGGACGTCTTACTTCTTCGCACTTTCCATCTTCTCGAGTACCTTATCTAGCGTTGGCATGGCTGCTTGGGCTCCAAATGATTCAACACTGATTGATGCTGCAACATTGGCAAAGTTACAACTTTCCTCAAGTGATTTCCCTTGTGCAATATAAGACACGAAGGCACCGTTGAAGCAGTCACCAGCGCCTGTGGTATCGACTACTTTTGCTTTCATCGTGGGCACGGTAACCTTATATGCATCTACTGTGTAATAACATCCTTTACTTCCACTTGTAACCACAAATTTGTGAGCATAGTTATGAAGTAATCCTGGATGTGCCTCAGCAAGTTGAGTCAGTTCAATTTGATTTGGTGTAATGTATGTGCTGTGTTCTAAAATTTTGTCTGTCAACGCTTGTGCGGGTGCTGGATTCACCACTAGGTCAATTTTATTTTCACCACAAACTTCAGCAACATAGTCAACTGTTTCCATTGGAATCTCCAACTGAGTAACGACCATATCACTGTTTAGAATCGCTTCTTTGTGCTTATCAATCACTTCTTTTGTCATAGATGCATTGGCCCCTGGCACAATAATAATCGTGTTATCCATGGGATTTACTGTAATCATGGCGATGCCACTTTCCTTATCACCTATCATTTCAATATTCTCTACGTTAATGCCTTCATTTTTTAAATTGGCAATCATTTCTTGGCCGAAAACATCATTTCCTACTCTGCCGATAAAGGTCACATCACAGCCAAGACGGGCTGCAGCGACGGCTTGGTTGGCACCTTTACCACCACATAGGGTTGAAAATTTCTGACCAGTAAGTGTTTCTCCGATTTCTGGGTGTCGTTCTGAGGTAACGACTAAATCCATATTTAAACTGCCGATTATTGTAACTTTTGGCCCAGTCATGATTCATTTACCTCCAAGGTTTTAAAGATTCTCTAATTTATCTAATAAGATTTTCTGAAATTTATCAAGCTCAAGGTCTGTTAATAAGGTGACATTGCGACCTTCTTCTGGCGCTGTATGTCTGAGGTCGCATACGGTCATACCACGGTTAATGCCATCCGTACAGTCAACATCAACACTGACTTGTTGTCCTGTAAAGATCTCAGGGTTTGTTATATAGATGATTGCAACAACATCATGGATATGAACGAGATCACTATTAATGTAAGCCGGTGAGTCAAAGTAGAAATTCAACATATCACCAAAGGCGTGTTGAATTTTCTTATCACTATCGTATAATTCCTTCACTTGTTCACGGTTTAAACCACTTTTATGCGTCACATCTAAACCACACATTACTATAGGAAGATTAGAATCGAAGACCATTTTGGCAGCTTCAGGGTCTCCCCATATATTAAATTCAGCTGTCGGCGTTCTATTGCCGTAAGTACCTCCACCCATGATTACAATTTTTTCTATTTTGTTATTTACCTCTGGGAAGACTTTTAACAGTAAAGCAATGTTGGTTAAAGGACCAACTGGTACAAGGGTCATTTTTTCACCCTCTGGTAAGTTCATGATTGTGTCTCTCATGAAGACTATTGGATTTCCTGGCTCTACAGTTTTAGATGTTTTTGGTAATACTGTATCACCTAAGCCTGTTGTTCCATGAACATGTCCAGCATCTACTTTTTCACGCGTTAAGGGACCGACTTGTCCACTGACTACAGGAACATCTAAATTTAAGAAATCCGTTAAAAGCAGTGCATTATTTGTGACTCTCTCAATTGTTTGATTGCCTGCAACAGTCGAAATTCCATGAACGTTTAGAACATCTTGACTTGCAGCACAGGCTGCGATTGCGATTGCATCATCGATTCCCGGATCACAGTCTATCCATAAGTTTGTTTTTGTCATAATTACACCTCACCATAAGATTCTAATACTGCCTCAAAGACATTCCAAAATTCATCTTGATCTACTGACAAAGCAAAATGTGTATTCGCTTGTAATCCAGTGACATTTAATTTATCGACAGCAGTCATACCATAAGAAAATTCACCTTTAGTTTCAATGCTGACATTGAGATGCTGCATTTCAAAAAGTTCAGGTTTCATTAAATACATTGTTGTACATGCATCGTGAATAGGCCCACCATTAAAACCGAAGTGATCTTTATAGGCTTGGCCAAAGAAGATGAGTAATTCTTTGACGAATTGTGCGATTTCGTTATCGATCTTACCGACACGTTCAACAATATCTGGAGTAGCAATTACCTGATGTGTGACATCTAGGCCAAACATAGCAATCGGAATGCCACTTTCAAAAACCACCTTAGCCGCTTCTGCATCGACATAAATATTAAACTCTGCAGCTGGTGTCCAGTTACCGAAGGTTCCACCACCCATCAAAACAATTTCATCGATGTTTTCTTTGATCTCTGGTGCTTTTATTAGAGCCATTGCAATATTCGTTAATGGACCTGTTGGCACAAGCGTCACTTTCTCTTTTGAGCGTTTAACTTGGTCAATGATAAAGTCAACAGCGTGGCCTTCTTTCACCGTCATCGTTGGTTCTGGTAATTCAGGGCCATCCATACCTGTGTCCCCATGAATTTCCGGCGCAATTTCTGACTGTTTCACTAGTGGGCGCTCTGCACCTTGAACGACTGGTACTTCTAATTTCAAAAGTTCAGAGACTTTCAGTGCATTTTGTGTATTCTTTTCAACTTCTACATTACCTGCAACAGTCGTAATACCTAAAATATTTAAATCACTTTTCTTAGATGCTGCAATAATTATAGATACTGCATCATCATGTCCTGGGTCACAATCTAAAATTACATTCCTCATTATAATCTCTCCATTTTTTCTTTTTTATATAGTATGAGCCGATTAATTTTTATAATAATACACAGCAAGCTGTGTTCGGTCTCTTAAATCAAGTTTTGTTAACATCTGTGAGATATAATTTCTTACTGTACCCTCACTTAGATATAAGCGTTCTGATATTTCTTTATTATTTAAACCTTCTGCTACCAGTTCAATAATATCCTGTTCACGCGTGGATAATTCACCGAGAGACTTGGATGTCGACGTTGCCGACATATTTTTAACGATATTACTATCAAATACCATATTACCGGATAAGACAGCATCTATGGCTGGAATAATACCTGTTAAGTTATCCTTTAGTAAATAACCCTTACAGCCCATACCAAGTGATTGATGAATATATTCATCATCCTTAAATGTTGTTATCAAAAGTATCTTGGCATCACTGAATTCTTCTAAGATTTCTTGACTCGCTTCTAAACCGGACTTATTTCTCATTCTAATATCTGTCATTAACAAATCAGGTTGATAAGTTCGATACAATTCAATAGCTTCCTGACCATCTGAACCTGTCCCTATTACTTCATAGTTAGAATTATTGACGATTGTCGATAAGGCAGATACGACTAATGGATCATCATCAACGATTATTATCTTCATCTAGTTAGCCCCCTCCTTATAAAAAATCGCATGGACGGTAAAACCTTGGTCGTTGAATGTGTTTAGTACTCCTCCATATTTCATTACTACTTCTTTCATTGTTTGAATACCCATACCCTTATTCGGCACAGCCTCCGATGTCCCATTATCTTTGATTGTCATAGTTAAATACTTCGGATGTTCCTTGATAATCACACTAATTTCGTCACCATTTGAATGTTTAGTGATATTGGTAAGAGACTCCCGTACAATGGCCAAAATATCGATTTTTTCTTCTTGCTTAAATTCTCGATTAACATCAAAAACGAAATGTGTTTCGAAATTTTCCATGTCACTTAAATACTGTTCAATTCTTGCCTCGATATCAATCGAAGTATCATACAGATGATGAATACTATGGCGTATGTCGTTCATTCCCGTCTTTAAGCGGTCTTGTAGCATCTTTAATGATTGCTTTAATTCCGCTTCATCATTGACGAATTGTAGAGATTCAATTAATAGAATACTCGATGATAAAGAGTGTCCGAGCGCATCATGCATGTCTCTTGCAATCCGATTTCTTTCATTTAATCCCGCTAAGTATATGTCTTTTTCATGGTTTTTCATGAGTTCATTACGCTGAGCCCTTAGTCTAATATTATCCTCGGTGAGCTGGTCTCTCATATTTCTGTTCTCTTTTGTTCTTCTTTCTAATTTTAATGATAAAAAAGATAGGTACATCAGTAATACACTAAATATTAAAAGAACCCATTCCGAAAGTAAGAAGAGTGGGATGAATCCAACGATACTGTAAGGGCCGACAAGTTGTAAGAGCACATAAATCGCCCCTGGAATAAAGTAAACGAAATGTGTGTCCAAAATTAACAGCATAAACATGATGATAACAGAGAAATAGGCTATGTATGTTGTCTTAAATACATCTGATACAAAAAATAGTATAAATGACACAAGTACGATAATCACTGATGCTTCACTTTCAGCATACAGATAATAAATCAGTAAGATCAAAAAAGTCATCATCTTTTCATTTAAGTTTCCCACCGTTTCACCTCACAATATGACATTTGTCACTTGATATCATGACCAAAGACACTAACAGAAGATTCATTCCTATTATAAACTTAAATTAATCAATATTACACAGGGAGGAAATATTATGATTTCTGTCGACAAGGTCGTTAAACGCTATAAGGATGTTATTGCATTAGACCATTTTTCATTTCATGCAGGAAAAAATGAAATTGTAGGCTTACTCGGTCCGAACGGTTGTGGTAAAACAACTGCAATTAATTGCATGTTATCCCTCCTAAAATTCGATCAAGGTACGATTGAATTATTTGGACAGCCTGTAAATCCAAATAATAATAAAACAAAAGCGAGAATTGGGATCGTGCCACAAGAACTCGCTATTTTTGAAAAACTAAATGTCGTAGAAAACGTCGATTTCTTCTGTGGGCTGTATGTAAAAAATCCAGCGAAACGAAAAGAACTAGTCGATGAAGCCATTAACTTTGTAGGACTTGAAAAATATAGAAAGTTTACCCCAGGTCACCTATCAGGTGGTTTGAAGCGTCGCCTTAATATCGCATGTGGTATCGCACATAAGCCGGATATCTTATTTTTAGATGAACCGACTGTCGCCGTCGATGCCCAGAGTCGTAATTTCATTTTAGATGGCGTAAAAAAGATGAAGGATCAGGGCACAACAGTGATATATACAACCCACTATTTAGAAGAGGCAGAAGACCTATGTGATTCGTTTGTCATCATGGATAATGGGCGAAATATTGCTGCTGGTTCTTTAGAAGACTTACAGAATTCTATATCCACTACAGAAAGTATCACCGTTAAGTTCATCTCAGAACCAGACAATCTAAAGGAATTGTTGGAGAATATTAAAAACGTCAATCAAGTCATTAAATCCAACAATACCTATAACATCCAATTCGATAAAAACAATAACAATCTAACGAATTTGATTCACTTTATCGAAGAAAATTCTCTGACTTATACAGAAATACGAAGTGAACAACCATCTCTAAGTAATATCTTCCTGGAGCTAACAGGTAAGGAGTTGAGGGACTAATGAATCTCTTACGTTTAACCAAGTATTTACTGTTAATTAACTTTAAGGATTTCGGCTTCCTTTTTTGGACGATTGCTTATCCTCTCGTCTTGGTAACAATATTCATGGCAACCACAGCTAACCTTGGTAGTAATGAGCTATCTGACATTGATGTCGGCGTCGACAGTCAATATGAATATACTGCTGTCTTAGAAGAAATTGAATTTATAAATGTTCAAGAGATGACCGAGTCAAATGCACGAACCGACTTATCTGACGAAGCAATCACTGGATATATTAGTTCAGATGGAAGCCTTCTTGTAGAAGGTAGTGGTTTTGAACAAACCGTCTTAGAATCTGTTTTAAATCAAGTTCACCAAACTGGTACACTCGGAGTTTCACCAGAAAACTTTAATTATGAAACTGACTTTATTCAAACAACGGATATGGATACTGAGCCTCAAGTGGTAATGTTCTACTCGACGATAGCAATGATTTCACTCTATACCATGTTCACGAGTATGGAGCTTATTTCATCGATGAGACCGAACCTGTCTACTATGGGTGCCAGATTTTCTGCCAGCCCATTTTCTAAGTCGCTCTATATTTTAGCAAGTTCACTAGCCTCTCTCGTGTTAGGACTGTTTTCATCAGGAATTGTCATCGGCTTCTTGATGATATTCTATCAAGATAATTTGTTTAATAATCTACCTGCAACACTTGGAATCGTGCTTGCCGCGAACTTTGCCGGTCTAGGATTAGGTTACATTATCGGTTTAACACCGAAAGTAAATATAAATGTGAAATCTATCTTCCCTGTCGTACTCATTGTTGGCCTAGCATTTCTAGCGGGTCTTATGGGTCCTGGCTTAAGAGGCATGATCAATCAACAAGCACCTTTGATTAACCAGCTTAATCCACTTGCACACATTACTGATTCGATTTACCGAGTCAATTTGATGGGGAATTTTGATGGCTATTGGATGACTATTTTGTACCTTGTTGGTATCACTCTTGTCTCAGCCTTGATTACACTTGTCGCTTTAAGGAGGAAACAATATGACAATATTTAGAGTAATTCTCCTACACTTTTGGAAGTATAAGTGGCTGATCTTGCCACTTGCTATCGTGTTCTTCTTAATTGCAGCGATGTTCAGTCAATTTTCTGATCAAGGAGAGTTCGAATCACAGTCACTTAGAATCACTGTCGTTGATTATTCAGAATCTGAAAGTTCAGAGGCTTTAATCGATTATTTAGAACATGGCAATCAAGTAGAAGTTGTCAATGACAAAGCACGTTCAACATTAGAAGAAGCGGTGTTCCTTTCAGAAATTCACGGGGCGATTATTATTGATCCTAACTTTGAGGACCTCGTTCAACAAGGTGATGCTGCAGTTGAAATCATTAGTGATGAACGAGCGACAGCAAGTACTCAATTAGAGACCGAGATATCAAAAGTACTCATGTTCATGAATGCGCAATATAACGAATTAGGTCAACTCGATACAGAACAACTCGATACAGCATTAAATGAAAGAGTTGAAGTGTCTTTAAATGATGATGGCTTAGCAAGCAGTGAAGAAAACTATAACAATGCTGCTGCTTATTCTAACTTTGCTGCTTACTGGCTTATGTTACTGTTGATGTTAACGATCGGTAACTTGATGTCTGAGTACAATAAACCAGAGTTACAAAAGCGTATTATTGCAGCACCAGTATCATCTACCTCTAGCGCCATTCAAATTTTATCCAGTCAGTCTCTTGTCGGTATATTTGCAACACTCATCATGTTCTTTGGACTCGTCGGTTTATATTATGACCGTTTAGATGGTATACCACTAGGTAAGATACTCGTCGCTCTACTATTGATTACGCTATTTACACTCGCCATGCAATTTGCCATTAATGCACTGACAACAAACCGCTTCATGGTCAATGGGCTCGCGAATCTAATCACCCTAGGATTAGCCTTTATGTCAGGTATATTCGTACCAATAGAATTGTTCGGAGATACTGCAAGACGAGTCGCAGAGTTCCTACCGCTTTACCACTATACACAGATTTACGGTGCCTCAGACATCACTTGGTCAGAGACCATACCGTCAATCGCAGTGTTGCTCCTATACACTGTAGCTTTCTTGATTATTGGAATTATTTTCAACAATCAACGGAAAAGTACACAGTTATGATGAAGTTATCAGGGTTAGGATAAAATTCCTAGCCCTTTTTTCTATAAGTCCACTGTATTCGGGTGAGTTGTGGAAATTTCTCCATGATTTTTCTATAAGTCGGTGGCTTCTACGGCACATGTAGAATTTTTGGTCACTTTTTTCTATAAGATGCTAGTTTTGATGATACTTATAGAACTTTAAACCCCTTTTTTCTATAAGACCCTAGTTTTGATGATACTTATAGAAAAAAGCGCACCGACTCCTTGGGAAGTATCGTCATCGTGAGTATTCAGGCTCACGTGACGCCCCAGGAAACGAAGTGCGCTTTTTATAATAGACTAGCAACCAAGCTATTTACTAAACAATTCATCTATAAATTCAACATCTTCTGGATCTAAGTCAATTTCTGCCGCTCTCATGTTTGCTTTAATTTGTTCACCTTTTTTAGCACCAGGAATAATCACATCTAATGATGGTCTAGTGAAGTAAAATGCAAGTACAATCTGTGCAACATCTTCACCGTATTTTTCTGCTAAGGATTTTAATTGATCAACTTTAGCCAAGTTCTCCTTAAACGTATCTTCCTGGTAGAACGGAAGGTTGGCTCTTAAGTCATCAAATTTTGTATTTTCATCATACTTCCCTGCTAACAAGCCTGCAGCTAAGGGGAAGAAAGGAATGAAGGTAATGTTGTTATCTGCAGTATATTGTAAAATTCCATCCTCTGCTTCTCTATTAAAGAGATTATATTCATTTTGAATGACGTCTACATAACCATCTTGGTTCGCTTCTTTAAGTTGTTCTAAAGAAAAATTTGAGACACCAATCGCCTTAATTCTTCCTTGTTCTTTTAATTCTTGTAAGGCTGAGACTGCCTCATTTTTCGGTGTTTTATCGTCAGGATTGTGAATATAAAATAAATCTATATAATCAGTGTCTAATCTTTCTAGCGCTTCATCTACGGCTTGACGAAAAAATTCTGGTGAATTATCAACAAACATTTCTCCGTTGTCATCATAGTTCTGTGCTGCTTTAGTCGCAACAACAATATCTTCACGATTATATTCTTTTAATACTTCACCAATTAGTTCCTCAGAACGCTTAGGGCCATATATAAAAGCGGTGTCTAACATAGTTACGCCTGCATCAATTGCTTCTCTAACTGTATTTTTCCCCGCTTCTTCATCAACATCTTTGTATAGGTTATGTCCACCTACAAAGTTTGTCCCAAGTGCAATTGGGTGTACAGCAACTTCTGATTTACCTAATGAAACGAATTCTGCCATGAGTGTACCTCCTAAGTTTTGTGTGAATCATTAATGCTACTTTCATCCTAACTGAAATTTGCTTAAAGGTTAAAGATTTGAACTTGCAGTTAAGCGCTTTTTTTAGCATACTATAAAGGAGTGTAAAACTTTTAAAGGAGTGATATTTAATGAATCAAGAACAGCTTGATAAAGTAAAACAAGGAAACGGCTTTATAGCTGCCTTAGACCAAAGTGGCGGAAGTACACCTAAAGCATTAAAAGCTTATGGTGTCGATGAAAGCCAGTACTCTAATGAAAATGAAATGTTCGACCTTGTACATGAAATGCGTACACGTATTGTCACTTCACCTTCATTTACTTCTGATAAAGTTCTAGGTGCGATCCTTTTCGAACAGACAATAGACCGTGAAGTTGAAGGTGAATACACAGGAAATTATTTAGCAAACAAAGGTGTTGTACCTTTCTTAAAAGTCGACAAGGGCTTAGCTGACGAAAAGAATGGCGTACAGTTAATGAAACCTATGCCGGACCTTGAAGATTTACTAGCGCGTGCAAATGACCGTAACATCTTCGGTACAAAAATGCGCTCTAACATCCTTTCAGCAAATGAAGCAGGCATTAAGTCAATTGTTGACCAGCAGTTTGAAGTGGGTAAACAAATTATTGCTGCTGGCTTAGTGCCAATCATTGAGCCTGAAGTTAACATTCATGCTGAAGACAAAAAAGAGATCGAAGAAATCTTAAACAGAGAAATCTTACAACAATTAGACACACTTGCTGAAGATGAGTTAGTGATGTTGAAATTGACAATCCCAACAGTTGCGGATCAGTACAAAGCATTAGTTGATCACCCTAATGTGATTCGTGTTGTTGCCTTATCTGGTGGATATAGTCGTGACGAAGCAAACGAATTACTAAAAGAAAACCACGGTGTGATTGCCAGCTTCTCACGTGCACTTTCTAGTGATTTACGTGCGGACCAATCAGATGAAGAATTTGATGCGAAACTTGCTGAAGCAATCGATTCAATCTACGATGCATCAGTAAATAAAAAATAATATTAAAAAAAGACAATGGTAGCTACCATTGTCTTTTTTATAAAGGAGAATCCATTGATGAAAGGATTATTAAATATTGATTACACCTATGACTTTGTTGCAGATGACGGGAAGCTCACAGCCGGTAAACCCGCACAAGATGTACACGATGCGCTTGTAAAAATTACTAAGGATTTTATCGACAATGGTGACTATATAATCTTTGCAATTGATGCGCATGAAGCAGATGATACCTATCATCCAGAAACCAAGCTTTTCCCACCCCACAATATCATTGGTACAAGTGGTCGTGACTTATACGGGGAGCTAGAAGTACTGTATCAGGAAAACAAAGATAAGGATAACGTCTACTATACCGATAAAACCCGCTACTCCGCTTTTGTTGGTACAGATGTAGAGCTGCGTTTGAAAGCTCGGGGAATTACTGAACTGCATCTTGTTGGTGTGTGTACAGATATTTGTATTCTACACACAGCTATTGATGCCTATAACAAAGGCTTTGATATTGTCATTCATGAAGCTGCTGTTCAAAGTTTTAATGAAGATGGACATAAAGCTGCGTTGGATCACTTTAAGAATTCCTTAGGTGCAAAAATAATTTAAAACAGCTCGGTCTGGTGATATGTTACTGTTTTTGACAGCACTTATCACCATTTCTACTCTTTTCGGTAATAAGTCACCTTTATTTTTGACACTTATCACCATTTTTACTCTTTTCGGTGATAAGTCACCTTTATTTTTGGCACTTATCACCATTTTTACTCTTTTCGGTGATAAGTACTCATTAAATATAAATCAAAATGTCGATAGACCGAAAAATTCTTGTATTCTATATAAAATAGTCTTACCAAGTGAATCTTCAGCCTCTTCTTCATAATCTAAAGTGTATTCTGCCCCGTCATTATTCCAAAGTGTGTCGTAGTACGTCGTCACATGGGAAGAAAAGTCACTACCTTTTGGTGCAGTCACCATCATATTCGTCTCGAGGTTATAATCGTCTAAATTTCGTCTCGTAAAATTAGCTGACCCACCATTAAATATGACTTCATCCTCTGCTTCTAACATGATAAATTTCGAATGATATTGCTCTCCACTCGATTTATACCAACGGATTTCTGGTGGATTTTCATAGGACATCAATTCATCTGCGACGGGTTTATTTGGCACCCCGTTCTTCTCATTACCGAAGGCATCTTTATTTATATCCAAAATCAACTTTACATTCACGTCACGGTCGACTGCTGATTTCAACGCCTCAATAACATCACGGTCTGACAAATAAAACAGCCCAAGCTTCAGATGATCTTCAGAATCAGCCTCATCTATCATAGTCAAAATATTTTCTTTAATCTTACCTTCTGTCATGAATTTCACTTTGTATTCGCCAGTCTCATCTTCAGCTTCAAGCCCATCTTTAAAATCACTAAAGATTCGTGTATCTCCACCGCTAAAGTTCACGACAGCTCTTTCTGAATCTAGAAATTCTTCGATAATTGGTCCACTAGTCTTTAAAGCAATATTTGAATGATGTGCACTCGCATCGTGTGGGTTTAAGGAAGTTACCAATACATCTTTCTCATTAATGACAACTTTTCTATGATTGGCTTTAAAGTTCAACATCTGTATATATGAACGAATATTAACTTCAGGGCCATCGGGCCTAAGCACATTGGTCAGCCAAGCTTCTTTTGAGGTCCCAAAATGCTGTAAATACGAACGATAAACCCCTGAATAAATCGAGTTAGAGTCTCTGAGCTTAGATAAATCAGTATAGATAAGGTTGATACCCGCTTCTTCAAGAGCAGCCAGGTGATCTGGTGTATAGGTTCCATAAAATGTATTGATCGGATCTGTTATAAAAACAATTTCTAAGTCTGGATTTTTATTCTTTTTTTCAATTAGTTTGTTTGCTAAGTCTTGTGACAATGTAGGAAAATCTAAAGTTTCATGATTATAATCATCATTGAATAAAAACATATCTATAACTAAGAAGTCTTCTGCCTCATCAATCATCTGGTAAATCTCATCAATAATTTGTTGCTTGGACTGTGACTCACCTTCAGCATTCATCAAAGTAATGTCATACAAAAAATTCACATCATCAGTTTGATAGACTTCTGATTCATAGGAAACACCATTTGGAACCGGCATAAAATGGCGAGCTGTCATCACTACTAAGGGGATGAGCACGATAAATAACAAAACGATGTACAAGACGTAACGCTTTTTCATAATTCACCTCATCTTAGTCATTTACTCATTAATGGCGCCCCAACATGATATAATATAAACTACCAATTTTAAGGAGCTTAAACTCGTGAATATCAATGTATTATATGAAGATAATCATCTGTTGATTGTCGACAAGCCTGTTAATATACCTGTTCAAGCGGACTCTTCAGAAGATGAAGATCTCTTAACTCTATTAAAAGCATATATAAAAGAAAAATACAATAAGCCTGGAGATGTTTTTTTAGGTCTAGTACACCGTCTAGACCGTCCCGTTGGTGGTGCGATTGTGTTTGCAAGAACATCTAAAGCTGCATCCAGACTATCAAATGAAGTACGTTTGCATAAGTTAGAACGTGAATACCATGCGGTAGTTGAAGGTACTTTGAATCAGAAAAAAGGGACCTTAACGAATTACCTCTTCAAAAACCAGGCAAAAAATATTTCGAAAGTTGTACACAAAAACCACAAAAATACCAAAGAGGCAAAATTGGACTATGAAGTCAAAGAGGCAGTAGATGGTTTATCTTTAGTTAAAGTCAAACTACACACAGGTCGATCACATCAAATTAGGGTCCAATTGTCCCATGCAGGCCACCCATTAATTGGCGATCAAAAATACAATAAAAATGCTGAAGCTGGAAGACAGATAGCCTTATATTCAACTTACTTAAAAGTGAAGCACCCAACAAAAGATGAATATATTGAGGTTAGCTGTCAGCCGCCTAGAACCTATCCATGGAGTGAGTTTAATGTGTTTAATTAATTTTAATATTGGCGCACACCCTAAATATAAGATGATTATGGCAGCCAATCGTGATGAGACCTATGAACGACCAACTTCACAAATTGCTTGGTGGGATGATCATCCAAATATTTTTGGTGGTCGGGATTTAAAAGCAAATGGGACCTGGCTTGCGGTCACAAAATCAGGTAAAATAGGAGCATTGACTAATATTCGTAATGTCGAAGAAATGACCAAGATTGCTGACAAGTCTCGTGGTGAATTGATTGTTAATTATCTGTTATCAAACCAAAATGGTGAAGAATATTTAAATCAATTAAAGTCTAAAAAAGAAGATTATGCTGGCTATAACCTACTCGTTGGAGACACTGACCGTCTCTACTATATGAACAACTATCAGTACGATATCAGTGAAGTGACACCTGGTACCCATGGGCTGTCCAATGAATTCCTTAATAGCCCATGGCCAAAAGTTTTAATCGGTAAAGTCGAACTGGACAAAGTACTCACCGATGATGATATTGATGTCGAAGCATTGTTTACATTTCTCGGCAATACTAGAGAAGCATCAGATGATCAAGTCCAACAAACAGGTGTAGACTTTGAATTAGAGAAACAACTCTCACCATTATTCATCAATATTCCAGATTTTGAATATGGTACAAGATGTTCTTCAGTCATTCTTGTTGATCACGATGATAATATAACTTTTATCGAGCGGACTTTCTATAAAGGTCAGCAAACTGGTGAAAGAAAAGAAACGATTATAGTCAAAAAATAATACACAGGTTCGCAAACTCCCTGTCAAAAAAACTAAGGAGATTTACCATTATGAACGTAAGAGATATGGCAATAAATGCCGTCTTAGCAGCAATTTATGTTGCACTCACAGTCATCAACCCTATCGGTACTGGTGCTATTCAACTGAGAGTCAGTGAGATTCTCTGTGTCATTCCATTTTTTAACCGCAAATACATCCCAGGTATTTTATTAGGTTTAGCAATTGCTAATGCCTTTTCGAGCTTAGGTCTTATAGATGTTGCTGTCGGTTTAGTAATCGGAATCATCGCGTACACGATTTCATATTTCGTTAAAAATGTATGGCTCAACGCCGTACAATATTCTATACTTTCCGGACTAATTGTCGCTCTAGCACTTTACCTAGTGCTTGGCATTCCATATTGGTTCAGTGTCATGACTGTCGGTGCTTCTACACTGATTATGACGCTAATTGGAACCTTCATATTTAAGAAGTTTGGCGATAGAATCTTGCCAGAATAATAATGAGAAGCCCTTGATCACATGTGATCAAGGGGTTTTTTGTCTATTGGCTAGTATTTTCGGCATGCCCAATAGAATTTTCACCCTCTTTTGTCTATTCGACAGCCTTTTAGGCATGTCCAATGGAATTTTCATCCTCTTTTTTCTATTCGACACGCCCTTCCTGATGACTTATGGACTTTCCACCACCAAATCAAAAATAAAAAAGGTATGCCCCTTATAAAGGAACATACCTCAATCAAAATTTATATCTATTACATCATACCTGGCATGCCGCCGCCCATGCCACTCATGTCGCCGCTACTGTTTTCTTCTGGAATATCAGCAACAACAGCTTCTGTTGTTAAGAACATTGCTGCGACTGACCCTGCATTTTGTAAGGCAGAACGCGTTACTTTAGTAGGATCCACGATACCTGTTTCTACCATGTTAACCCATTCGTTTGTTTTAGCATTATAGCCAACACCAGGTTCTTGGTTTTTAAGTTGTTGTACAATCACTGAACCTTCTAGTCCAGCATTTTCAACAATTTGTCTTAATGGCGCTTCTAATGCTTTAAGGACAATATTGATACCTGTTTGTTCGTCACCTTCTGCCTCTAATTCAGCGACTTTACTGTGAACACCTGCTAGTGCTGTCCCACCACCTGCAACGATACCTTCTTCAACAGCTGCACGTGTTGAGTTCAGGGCATCTTCGATACGTAGTTTACGTTCTTTCATTTCAGTTTCTGTTGCCGCACCAACTTTGATCACTGCAACACCACCTGCTAATTTAGCAAGGCGTTCCTGAAGTTTTTCTTTATCGAAGCTTGAAGTTGTTTCTTCAATTTGTGCTTTGATTTGACCGACGCGTCCATCGATTACATTTTTGTCTCCTGAACCTTCAACGATTGTCGTATCATCTTTAGTAACGTGAACTTTACTTGCACTACCTAGTAAGTCTAAAGTTGCGTCTTTAAGTTCAAGTCCTAACTCATCAGTGATCACTTGACCACCTGTTAATACTGCAATGTCTTCTAGCATCGCTTTACGACGGTCACCAAATCCAGGTGCTTTAACTGCGATCACATTAAATGTACCGCGGATTTTGTTTAAAACTAAGTTTGTCATTGCATCGCCATCAACGTCGTCAGCAATAATTAGAATTGGACGTGAAGATTGAACGATTTGTTCCAGTAATGGCACTAAGTCTTGGATATTAGAAATCTTCTTATCAGTGATTAAAATATAAGGGTTATCCAGTTCAGCTAACATTTTCTCTGAATCCGTCACCATATAAGGAGATAAATAACCACGATCAAATTGCATACCTTCAACGACTTCCAATTCAGTTTTGAAGCCACGTGATTCTTCAATCGTGATGACACCGTCATTGCCGACTTTCTCCATAGCTTCAGAGATATACTCTCCAATTTCAGGATCATCTGCTGAGATTGAACCAACTTGAGAAATAGATTCTTTGTCTTGTACAGGTTTAGAAATTTCTTGAAGTGCTTCTACTGCACGGTCTACCGCTCTACCAATACCTGTACGTATACCAACTGGGTTTGCACCACTTGTTACGTTCTTAAGACCTTCTTGAATCATCGCATGCGCAAGTACTGTCGCAGTTGTTGTACCGTCACCAGCAATTTCATTTGTCTGGTTTGCAACTTCTGCTACAAGTTTTGCACCCATGTTTTCATATCGGTCTTCAAGTTCAATTTCTTTTGCAATCGTCACACCATCATTAGTGATTAATGGTGCAGCATATGGTTTATCTAAAACGACGTTACGTCCTTTAGGACCCATCGTCACTTTTACAGCATTCGCTAATTTGTCCACACCAGCAAGCATTGACTGACGTGCACCTTCTGAAAACTTAAGTTCTTTAGCCATGATTATACCTCCAAAATTTCATAATATGTTAATTATTAATTATTCTACAACTGCTAAGATTTCTGAATCTGATAAAATTAGGTAAGTATTGTCACCATATTCAACTTCTGAACCAGCAAATTTCTGATAAACGACTCTGTCGCCTTCTTTAACTTGCATATCTACAGTCGTTCCATTCTCTAATACACGGCCTGTACCAACAGCAACGACAACACCTTCTTGAGGTTTTTCTTTTGCCGAGTCAGTTAAAATAATACCGCTAGTTGTTTTTTCTTCTTTTTGAGTTAAATCTACTATTACACGATTTCCAATTGGTTTTAGCATGGAAATGGCCTCCTTATTATTCTTGCTTAATTATAAAAGAACAATGAGCTGGCACTCTTTATATCAGAGTGCTAACATAATTTATATTAATCAAAATTGGTCAATATTGCAAGCAAAAAGACTGAAATACTTTTGACTTACTTCATTTTAATGTAAGATAAAACTATTCGAAATTGGAGGTTTAATCTTGAGACGCTTATATAGCCTACTTATAATTTTAACATTCTTGGCAGTACAATTTGCACTCTTACCTATCGGTTTGGTTTTTGCTGCTTTAGATCCGACACTTGGACCAAATGAACTGGTCGAAAAAATGATTCCATATCAGATTATTACCTTTGCACTCGGTGCAATCATTGTTATCGTTATCGGTAACCTTCACAAGAACAAAAATCGTATTGAACTTGGCAAACAGTCTGATCCATTACTTACAACAGTATGGATTATCGGTGGGGTTGTACTCGCCTACCTTTCACAAATTGTCGCAAGTTTAATCAATATTTCTATACTCGGAAACCCTGTCGAAAGTGAAAATACGATGGAAATCGTCGATATGATTTTCTCTTCACCATTTATGGTGCTCGTCGTCGTATTATTTGGACCGATTATAGAAGAGTATGTATTTAGAAGAGCAATATTTGCTGAGATTTTTGAACTATTTAAAGCAAATTCAAGGACTCAAAAAGTCATTGCCTTCTTAATTGCAGGTCTCGTGAGTGGTTTAATATTTGCTGTTGCTCACGCTGACTTCACTCATATTCTTGTCTATCTTTCTATGTCATATGTATTTAGTTTCTTATATGTCATGAGTGGCCGATTACTCGTTCCAATCATCGTGCATATCTTGATGAACGGTATCGTTGTCTTGATTCAAACTGTCTTTAGGGATTATTTAGAACAGGCGGCTGAACTCCAAGACCAACTCAATACAATTCTAACGACATTCTTTATGTAAAATTAAAAACGCTCTGTAGTATTAGCTACAGAGCGTTTTTACATGCTTATCTTTTAGAATCCTCGGCCAGCGCCACCGCCGCCTCCGGACCCTCCACCGAAGCCACCGAAACCTCCGCCGCCAAAGCCGCCGGAGCCTCCTGATGAACCACCTCCGGGTGGGAAGAAAATGACCGGGCCGTTACGACCACGACGTCTACGGCCACCTGAGCCGCCAGTTCCTGAACCACCGGAACCGCCGTTAAATATAGAGTAGATTACATATAAAATCACCATAAAGATTGCGAGTCTAATTAGAATAGCAAAGAAGCTGTCAGGCTCTTCTTCACCTTCATCAGACGCTGGTTGTTCTCTTGTAAACTCCCCATCTTCATAGCCGTATGCTTCTAAGGACTCCTCGTAAATCGCAGTGTATAGGTTAGTCATTGCTGTCTCATAATCACCCGCAACAAGATCATCATATGCGACGTTATCTATAATTCGTCCGAGCTTGGCGTCGTTTAGATACCCCTCTACGCCATAACCAACTTGAATTTCCACACCTCTATTATTAAACTCATTGTCATTATCAAGATTAAGGAAGATAACAATCCCATTATCTTCTTCACTTTTACCTACACCATATTCTCTGAGTGCACGTAATGCGAAGTCTTGACGGTGTTCTTGACCTGTTGAATCCATGGTAAGTAATAATAGCTCAGCACCGGTACCTTCTTCTAAATGCGTACCCATGTCATTGATTTCAGATATGGCAGATTGACTGAGTACATCAGCATTATCCTGCACAAAATAATGATTTTCATTAAGCGCCGGTAAATCGACTCTTGCTTCTGCTGGCGTCGTAATAAGTAAAAAGCTCAAAACGACACCAATAAAAGCAATAAGCTTTTGCATTACTCGCCACCGTCTTCGTCATCTTGGTTCGTATTAAAATCAACCTCTGGTGCATCCTGTGCAGAATCATCCGCTTCGAAGTAAGGTTTTTCATCGAAGTTAAAAATACCAGCAATAATATTCCCTGGGAAGGTTCTTGTATTTCTATTGTACTCTTGAACTGCTGTGTTGTAATCTTGGCGTGCGACAGCAATTCTGTTTTCCGCACCTGCTAACTCATCTCTTAGACCTGTAAATTGCTCACTTGCCTGTAGTTCTGGATAGTTCTCAGAAATTGCTAATAAACGAGACAAAGCACTCGTCATCTCATTATTTGCCTCAGCCATTTCTTCGACATTACCTTCAGAACTTGCAATTCTAGAACGAGCATCTGCAATATCAGTAAATACTTCTTCTTCATGTGAAGCATAACCTTGAACTGTGCTCACTAGGTTTGGAATTAAATCCCCACGTCTTTGGAGCTGTGTTTCGATCTGAGATTGTTTTCCATTAACCTCTTCATCTAAATTAACTAAGCTGTTGTACCTTGGTACAATCATAATTAAAACAATAATAATAACTGCTGCAAATACACCAATCGGTATCAGATACTTTTTCATATGTGCGCCTCTTTTCAATATACTTTTTAATTAACGATAAAAACCGTTATTTTATAATACCCATATTCACCCTATTTATTGCAAGATTTGATCGCTTATTTATAGTAGATTTTTTAAAGCTTGTGCTAAAATGGCATCAAGACACTTAAGGGGGAATATAAGGATGGTAACAAAGTTCAAAGATTTTAAATATGAACGACCTGATTTAGAAAAATTTGAAGCGACAGTAGACGAACTATTAGGGGAGTTCGACGCGAGTGAAACTGTAGATGATCAAGTTGCTGTAATCGATAAGTTAAACGTCGAATTTGATCATTTAGATACGATGGCTACACTTGCATCTATCCGTTCTTCTATCGATACTAGGGATAAGTTCTACGATGAGGAACGTACCTTCTTTGATGAAAATGAGCCGTCATTTACTGAGATTCAAAATCGATATCGTAAAGCGATTACTGAAAGTAAATTTAGAAGTGAACTTGAAGAAAGATTTGGAGCACAATTGTTCGCACTATCTGACAATGCTTTAAAATCTTTTGATCCATCAGTTAAGTCACTACTTCAAAAAGAAAATAAATTATCCACACAATATGATAAGTTACTCGCATCAGCTGAAATCGACTTCGATGGTAAGAAGCTCAATTTTTCTGAATTTGCACCCTACACTCAAAATCCTGACCGCCAGGTCAGAAAAGATGCTGCCTTAGCAGTGAATGGCTTTATGGGTGAGCACTTAGAAGAGATTGATGATATTTATGACCAACTTGTAAAAACACGTCATGAAATCGCGACGACTTTAGGTTATAAAGACTTTGTCGAACTTGGATATATTCGTATGAATCGTATCGACTATGACCGTACAATGGTTGAGAAATTTAGAAAGCAAGTTGAAGAATATGTCGTTCCAATTGTTACAGAGCTTAAAGAACGTCAGCGTCAACGCATCGGTCTTGATTCATTGAAGAGCTATGATAGTAACTTTGAATTCTTAACAGGAAATGCAACACCTAAAGGGAAAACTAAAGATATTATGAACAATGGTGCTGAGATGTATAAAGCACTCTCACCTAAAACAGATGAGTTCTATACCTTTATGACAGACCGCGACCTCTTTGATGTAGAAGCTAAGAAAGGTAAAGAAGGCGGCGGTTATTGTACGATGATCGCTGACTATAAGGCGCCTTTTATCTTCTCTAACTTTAATGGTACACAAGGTGATGTTGAAGTTCTAACTCATGAAGCAGGACACGCATTCCAGACATATATGTCACGTAATATTACAGTACCTGAATATTCATTCCCGACATTAGAATCTGCAGAGATTCATTCTATGTCTATGGAGTTCTTCACTTATCCATGGATGGAACTGTTCTTTAAAGAAGATACGGATAAGTTTAAGTTCTCTCATATGGCAGACTCTATTTCGTTCTTACCATACGGTGTAGCAGTGGATGAATTCCAGCATGTCGTCTATGAAAATCCAGAATTAACACCAGAAGAAAGACGTCAAGAATGGAAGAAAATTGAGGCTAAATATTTACCATCAACAGATTATGATGGTATTGAACCACTAGAATCCGGTGCCTTTTGGCATAAGCAAGGCCACATCTTTGGTGCCCCGTTCTACTATATTGACTACACACTTGCTCAAGTATGTGCCCTACAGTTCTGGAAACGTGCCAAAGAAGACTTTGAAGATGCTTGGAAAGACTACCTTGCACTATGTAAAGTCGGCGGTTCCTTACCGTTCAATTCACTTGTAGAACTCGCTAACTTGAAATCACCATTTGAAGAAGGTTCACTAGAGTCAGTTATTGATGAAGTGCATAGCTACCTTAACTCAATTGACGATAAGAAATTATAAGATGAATGACAAAGACCATCCTCTTGGATGGTCTTTTTGTATCAATTATTCGTCGAAGTTTATGGTTACAACTAAGCCACTGTCTTCCTTAAAATTCAGGTTGAAGCCTAGTTTTTCAGCAAGTAAGTCCATAATTTTTAAGCCAATACCTGCACCACTTCCTTTACTATCTTCACTCAATCCTCGGCCTTTATCGGAGATAATAATCGCCTGATTGTTCAGTTCAAATTTTATATATTTTCCGTCATGTGCATGCCTTAGAACATTTTGTACGATGTTATTTAAAAGACGGTTTATCATATTAATATCAGTAGATATTTTAATATTTTCATTTTGGATATCTACGTCTACCGTAAAACCTTCTTCTTCAAATACTAGATACCAGTTGGCGATATAGGACCTTAGATGTCTACTTAAGTTAATGTTTTCTTCTTCATAAGGGTGTTTGTTGGCACTGAGTAATGAAAAAGCTAATAGACTATCAATTAAATGACTTATATCATCTATATTATTGTTCATCGTCCTAACTTCTTTGGCATATTCATTTTGATCAAACGAAGACATCTGTGCTCTCATAGCCGTCAATGGTGTCTTTAAGTCATGTGACAGATTCGCTATTAATGTCCTTCTCAGTTTCTCTTCATCTAGCTCTTTTTGGTAACTCTCATTTAACTTCTGTACCATCTCATTGAAACTTTCTTCTAATTCACCAATTTCGTCATCTTGGCTAATTTCTATAGGTTCCAATTCTGTACGATCATTCTCTAACTGCATTGACTTTTGAAGGTGAACAATCCGTCGTCTTATTCTCATAAAGAAATAAAAAGATATGATTAAGTAGATTAAACAAATGCCAAAGAACAATAAAAATGTAATCACATAACGGCTCTTAAGTTCTGTGAAATTCGGAAATATTGTAGGTATAATCACAACTGATATATATAGTGAGAATGGTAAAATCACTATTCCAATTAAAGTTAGGACAATAAACTGATATAAGAGTCTTCTTTTAGTTTTTTTCATAATCTCACCCGATATCCAATTCCGCGTATCGTTTCGATAATTTTTGGCTGACTCGAATCATCTTCTATCTTTTCTCTTAGGTGCCTAATATGGACATTGATGGACTTATCTCCAGCTATATAGGATTCATTCCACACAGCCTCATAGATTTGTTCTTTGGTGAGGATTTGGTTTTTATTTTCTAATAGAAAGAAGAAGATTTTTAGTTCCTTAGCTGTCAGCCTAATTTCCTCGTCATTTCTATCATCAAAAACTTGATGTTCATTTAGATAAACTTTTAAATGCTCAATTTCAATCATTTCATTTTGCCTCTGACCCTGCCCCTGTCGTCTCATCAACATGTTGATTCTTGCAATCAATTCTTCCATGCTAAAAGGCTTTGTTAAATAATCATCAGCAAAACCGAGCCCTTGTACTTTATCTTCTACTGCACCTAGTGCTGTTAACATTATGAGTGGTTTATCGGCATATTTATTTTTTATACGTTGACCAACTGTGAAGCCATCAATACCCGGTAGCATGACATCTAATATCACTAACTCATGGTTTTCAGCAAGACTCACTGCCTCATCTCCTGACTTTAACCAAGTCACTGTCATGCCAGACTCTACTAACTCTCGTTCCACCCACTCACCAATTTCTACATTATCCTCAACATATAAAACTGAAATCATCGACTCACCTCTTTAGTTCATTATAAAGTGAATTCACTTTATATAGATAGCTCGAATCAATTCTTAAACTAAACTTAAACTTGAACAAAACTTCAATTAACCTCGGAATTTTAAGATGAATGTATCAAATAAATGAGGTGATTGAAATGGAAACAATCGTAAAGACAACTGACTTAAGTAAGTATTTTGGAAAACACCAGGTGATTAAAAGCGTTAATCTCAATGTGCCTAAAGGTCAAGTATATGGCTTTTTAGGTCCGAATGGCGCAGGTAAAACAACAGTCATTAAAATGTTACTGAGCTTAACTAAAGCAAGTTCTGGTCAAATTTCTATTTTCGATAAGAACCTAAAATCAAATAGAATAAATATTCTTAGAGAAGTTGGATCACTTGTTGAAAATCCATCTTATTATGGCCATTTGACAGCTTACGAAAATCTAGAAGTCTTTAGAAGGATTTTGGGAGTGAATAAAGCGAGAAGTACAGAAGTTTTAGAAACAGTAGGTCTAAGTCACACAAACAAGAAGCGAGTTAAAAATTTTTCACTAGGAATGAAACATCGTTTAGGAATTGGCATTGCCTTGTTAGGTGACCCTGAACTTTTAATACTGGATGAACCGACAAACGGCTTAGATCCTTCTGGTATTCAAGAAATTAGAAGCTTGATTCAAAATTTAGCTAAAAAAGAAAACAAGACGATAATAATTTCCAGTCACTTGCTCAGTGAAATTGACCAAGTTGCAGACTATGTTGGCATTATTTCTAAAGGAAGATTAATCTATCAAGATCGTATTCATGCCTTACGTACTTTAGCAGATTCCACAACGGAGTTTAAAGTTAGTAATAGAAAGACAGCCGAGACACTGATCAAAAATAATTATGAAATTGACTTAAATCAAGAACATTTACGTGTGAAAACGACGGATGAAGATGCAGTTAGTGACATCATCAGCACACTGGTCAAACATGATGTAAAAGTATATGGTGCAAAACCTGTTATCGCATCTTTAGAAGATATTTTCTTAAAAATTATTGAGGAGTCAGAAGGTGATCGCTATGTTAAGTAAGCTTGTCTTTCTAGAGTTCACAAAGTTGAAACGACAGTCTGTATGGATGCTTGTCTTGTTAGGGTCTTTAGGGATATTGGCAGTACCATTAGCAAATTTCCTAATTCGCTATGACTATATCTATGACAATTACGATGGCGATTTGTATGCAGCTATGTTCACCTACATCATGAGTCTAATGCCTGCAGTCTTGATGCTTGCCATATCGATAATTACTTCAGTAATAGCAAATACAGAACATGCTGAAAACACGTTAAAACAATTACTATCCCTACCCATTAGTAAATGGCGTTTATACCTTGCCAAATTAATGGTAACGATGACACTCTTGTTCACTTCATCCGTACTGGTTTTTGTGGGCATGTTTGTCATGAGTCAGCTTTTAAACTTTGAAGGTAACTTCCCTTTACTTTATGCTTTGACCTTAGCATTTGCACCACTTTTAGCTGCCTTACCAATCACTATTTTACAGTTGTGGTTGGCACTGAATTTTAAGAACCAAGGCATTGTGCTTTCCGTTGGTGTATTTTTCGCAGTACTGGTTATGTTTAGCGACCGACTACCCAACTGGTTACCACTGACTTGGCCAACTATGCAGGTTCCTAATCCACTAGTAAATATCAGTCTCGGATTAATTTTAGGTTTAATTTCTTACGTCATAACGAGTATCCACTTCAATAAGAAGGATGTGTAATCATGTTAATTAGAGTATTTAAAAGTGAAGCTTATAAATTATTGAAATCAAAAGTCTGGTATCTGATTTTTATCGGCCCATTATTTTGTTTCTTAATTGGAAATTACTATGCTAACTTAGGTGACTATAGTTGGATGGATATTTTTTCAAGAATGATTGGACTATATGGTATCTATCTTCTACCTTTACTCACGGGAATCATCACAGCTTTTACATGCCGTTATGAGCATGACCAGAAAAATTGGAAACTGTATTTAACTATGCCAATTAGAAAATCTGTTATTTATTTGGTGAAGTTTACTCTCTCATTTAGCTTAACCGCCGTCACTCAAGGATTCATTTTCTTTAGTCTATTCCTTATTAAAGTAATTCATGAAATCAGTGAACCACTACCCTATTCAGAAATACTGACCAGCCTTGGATACGGATGGCTTGCCAGTGCACCATTAATTGCATTGATGTTATTAATTTCAGCACATTGGAAAAACTACACAGCACCGATACTCATTAACGCAGTATTAACCATTCCTAATCTTTTAATCGCACCCATTCCATCAATTGCACCATTATACCCCTGGGCTTACCCATTACTAAGTATGACCATAAGCGATAAAAGCCTCATTGATACTGTGAATCCTCATATGTATTTAGTATTAGGGTTGATCATTGGAATGATACTGGTGATTATCGGTACGCTGACATTTTCACGTAAGCAAGTAAACTAGATTATCTATACGAGGTTGATGTTGTGGTGAATTGTTGTGTTGGGATTGTATAAGTGTTCTAAAAAGTTGGTGCTTATAGACAAAATGGCTTCAAAAGTCTATAAGTCCTCTAAATTGCAGCCACTTGTAGACAAAATGGCTTCAAAAATCTATAAGTCACTCAATTCACAACTACTTATAGACAAATCAAACAAAAAATCTGGTGTGGGAACTCAAATCCCACACCTGATTTCATTTTATTTACCTAATCTCTTAATAATCTCATCTGTCACTTCTGTCATCTTGTATTTTCCACCGAGGTCTCCTGTTTGATAACCATCAGCAGTGACATCTTCAATGACTTTCAATAAATGATCTGCAATTTCTTCTTCACCGTTAAATTCCAATAGCATTTTTGCAGTCCAAATTTGTCCAATTGGATTAGCTATACCTTTTCCAGCAATGTCTGGTGCAGATCCATGTACTGGTTCGAACATGGATGGGAATTTGGCGTTTAAATTTAGGTTAGCTGAAGGTGCGATTCCTATACTTCCCATAATTGCTGCGCCAACATCCGATAATATATCTCCAAATAAGTTACTTGCCACCACGACATCTAATTCATGGGGATGAGTAATGAAATATGCGGCTAAGGCATCAATATGTTTTGAGTCTGATTTTATAGTTGGATACTGACTGGAAACTTGGTCAAAAATCTCATCCCAAAATGGCATGGCATGAAAAATTCCATTGGACTTCGTTGCACTTGTGACTAAACCTTTTCTCTTACCTGCTAATTCATAAGCGACATTCATTGCTTGTTTAGTCGCACGTTTTGAGAACACATTGTTTTGTATGGCAATCTCATTATCATCGTGGAAAATACGTCCACCAATTGAACTGTATTCCCCTTCACTGTTTTCACGGACGACAACTATATCAAAAGGATTTGGATTCGCTAGTTTGGGTTCAATACCTTTCAACAACTTAGCCGGTCTGATATTTATCTCTTGCTGAAATTCTTTACGAATATTTAAAAGTAAACCCCACAATGAAATATGATCGGGTACTTTAGACACATCACCAACAGCGCCTAAAAATACACTGTCAAATTGACTGAGACGGTCCAAACCATCATCTGGCATCATCTTGCCGTGTTCTAAATAATAATCACAGCTATATGGAAACTCTGTAAAATCAAAATTCAAACCACCGTGTACATCTGCAATTTTTTCAAGAACACGAACCGCTTCCGGCATAATTTCCTTACCAACCCCATCACCTGGAATTGTTGCAATCTTTAATGACTTCATTCCTTCACCCCGATGTTTGTATTACAATTGAAAACTGAATATTCAGTTGTATTTAACTTATTATATCATTAAAGATATTAATTATTTTAATACCAAAAATCTTCCTTAGTAACTGTCTCTCCAGCACCCAACATAACTGCTAATTTAATTCTCGCTTTTTTACTATCGTAAGAGCCACCATTAATTGCACCGTCTTTTTTAAATTGTGATATGCCTCCAGAGAAATCATAGGCCACTTTCACATCGCCATCTTCTGAGGCTGTGGTAATAACAACAGTAATACCTTGTTCAATTGCTCGTCTAACGCCGGCAGCGACTCTATCGTTTGCATGACCGCGTCCCATGGTTTCTATCACTAGACCGTCTACCTTATGCTCAATTGCACAATCTATAAATTTCTCATCAGTATCTAGAGCACATTTAATTATATCCACATTCGCTAGTTTCTCTTTCACTTTATATGTATCGTGCTTTTTTGGATATTGATATATTTTTACATCATTACCGTCGACGGTCCCAAGGTATCCTGTACCGCCACCACCGAAGCCGTCAACATTCATTGAATTAATCTTCTTAACGAATCTCGGCATAAAAACTTTTTGATTAAAGAATACACTTACACCGATTTGTTTAGCATCTGGTGCAGCGGCCAAAGTAATAGCATCTTGTAGATTTGCATAGGCATCACTACCAATAAGTTCTGGTCCCCTTTGTGAGCCTGTAACAACGACTGCTTTTGTCGTATCAATCACCTGACTTAAAAAAAACGATGTTTCTTCCAAAGTATCTGTACCATGTGTCAAAACAATTCCATCAACTTCATTATCTAATATGTGTTCTGTCACTTTATCTTTTAAGTGGATTAAATCTTCAAATGTAAGGGCACCACTCGATTTACTAAAAATCTCTTCAACACTGATTTCAATATTGTCGTCAATCTCTAACTGCGACATCAATACTTTACCACTAATTACACCAGTTTTCTGTAAGCCTGTCTGTGGATCTCTTTTACTTGCGATTGTCCCACCTGTAGTGAGTAATTTAATATGTACCATTTGCATCCCCTTTACCCTGTATTTCTCCTACATTATAACAATAATCTACAGATAATATTTCATCACTTTCATCTCGCCTTTCGGTCCCATCACTCTATTCCCTTCATCGATAAATCCACATTTCTCATATAGTTTTTGGGCTGGGATATTCACCTTATTTACACCTAAGACAATACCATTTATATGAGGTAGATTCTCTCGTATATAATCCGGTGTTAATTCTAAAGCTTTTCTAGCATAACCTTTCCCTTGATCTTTGTAGTTAGTTGAAAACGACCGTAAGAGAATATCTCTGTCATTTTTAGAAAATGTTTTTACCGCTTCACCTTCTTCTAAAATAAAGAAAGTCACTAAACGATTTTCATCAATACCCATCATTGAATACCTTTTACTGTTGGTCTCTGAAATCTCTACAGCTATTCTTGGCATAGCTGAGTACTGTTTTTGTTCTTCTGGTAAATAATAGTCTTCCAATAAGTAATCAAGGTCTTTTTGATAGGTCTTAAGGTTCATAATTATTCACTCCTATGAATAAGACATCTTCAGTTTTGAAGATGTCTTAGAACATATTATTCTTTTATATTATTTTCTGCTTTTAAATCTTTAGCGATACCAATACCAGTATACCCTAAAATAATTGCGAATATAAAGCCTACATAACATACAACTGCCCATGGGGCATATGAAAGCGTCGGTACACCAAGTGTTCCAGCCATAAACACACCTGCAGATGACCAAGGAATCAATGGAACCACTACAGTACCTGAGTCTTCTAGAGTTCTTGATAAGTTTTTAGCTGCTAGATTTTTCATTTTATAAGTGTCTTTAAACATTTCACCAGGTACGATAATTGAAAGATAAGAGTTACCTGTAACAAGTGCCATGGTTAAACAAGATAGCACTGTAGACAAAACTAAATCACCTGTGCGTTTAACAAACTTAAGCAATTGTTCAATGATAACATCCAAGGCACCTGATTTCGTCATAATTCCTGCAAAGGCAAATGCAGAGAAAGCAATAAGGATGACACTTGTCATTGACTGCATACCACCTTGATGTATTAAATCTAGTACTTCCGGCATGACGGATGTGCTATCGAAACCATCTTTATTTACCATACTGACGTCGAAACCTGTAACTGTTGAAGCAAACACATCTTGTATGGTAAAACCTTGTATAAAGATTCCTAGTAAAGCGGCCACTATTGAAGAAAAGATAATCACTGGTAAGGTTGGATACTTTCTTAAAGCACCGTATAGAATGATAATAGGTGGAATTAATAAGAGTATATTCCAATTAAACATTTCATTAAGCGTTGTCAGCATACCTGTCATTGTTTCAGATTCAGCTCCACTAGCTGATGTATTGAAACCTGCAATTAAGTAAACAATCATTGCAACGATGGAGGCAGGTATGGTTGTCCATAACATGTGTTTAATATGTTCATATAGTTCACTACCTGCTGCAATGGGTGCAAGGTTTGTAGTATCTGAAAGTGGTGATAATTTATCTCCAAAGTAAGCCCCAGCGACAATGGCACCTGCTGTAGCAGGAAGATTAGCATCAAGACCCGTTGCAATGCCCATCAATGCAACACCAACTGTTCCTACAGATCCCCATGATGTCCCTGTCACAACTGAAATAATCGCGGATACTACGAAGGCGATGAGTACAATAAATGTGGGATTGATCAGTTCAAGCCCATAATAGATTAGCATTGGAATGGTACCTGAAATCATCCATGTACCAATTAAAATACCAATAGAAATTAATATTAAAATCGCAGGCATTGCTTGACTTACTTTTTCTTGAATGCCATCCATCATATCTGACCAAGATAAGCCAATTTTTAAAGCTATAAAGCCAGCATAGACAGAAGATAGTATTAATAGCGGTTCTGGATTTAAATCAAATACGCCAAAACCAATCGCTAACAGTAGTAACATGACTACAATAGGAGAAAATGCTTCAAATAAATTTGGTTTTCTCTTCATATCTTGTCCCCCCTTTTATTCAAACGTTCCTTTAACTAAAACTTCTCCATTCAGAAACATATGTTGTCCCTTGGCGAATACGTGTTGAAGTTGATAGGATTCCCCATCTAATACGAGTAAATCTGCATCTTTTCCTTCTACAATTTTCCCTTTCTTGTCTAATTTCAATGCTTCAGCAGTGTTTGTCGTAACTAATCTCAATGTTTCCTCAAGGCTAAGTTTTCCATCTTTTAAAGTAGCAACAACTTGATCAAATAAAGTTCTAGTACTTGCAACACCTAAGCCGAGTAAGTTCCCTTCCTCATCGAACTTAGGTAAACTGCCATTTCCATCAGAAGAAATAGTCAGTTTCGATAAATCCCCACCATGATCTTTGTAGTAAGAGACCCATTGATATGTCTCATCATCAGCTGTAATATCGACATAAGATCCTCGATTAGCTAGTCGAATTGCATCATCAAATAATCCCTTACTTCTTGTAATATGTGTCACATGTAGATTTCCTGCCGGTAATTCATACTCATCTAACAACTGGTGTAAAATCGAAAGATAAGCTTTCCCCGGACCGGTATGGAAGTGCGTGATACCTGCCTTACCACTCAACATGCCACCCACACGTGTTTGTCCGACGATTTTTGCGAGTTCATGAACATTAGGTTGACCTGATCTAGAATCAGCAATGGCAATTTCAGCTGTACCGATGACTTTATCGATTAAAATTGCGTCATCTTTAACATTTGATGTAATGGTTGGTGTTGGCACATCGTAATTTCCTGTGTAGATATAAGTCGATACCCCTTCAATTTCAAGTCCACGTGCCTTAGCAAGTAAGGAAGTTAGGTGACGTGTTGTTCCGTCCGTTCCAATTAAACCTGCAACAGATGTTATACCAGATTGAATCAAATCACTGAGCTGTAGTTCAGGCGTACGCGTAGCAAATCCACCTTCCCCACCACCACCAAGTAAATGGACATGAGGATCAATGAACCCTGGTGTGACAATATTGCCTTTCACATCGATAATTTTGTATTCTACCCCTAGTGATTTCACAGCCGCTTCATCCACATCACCGATTTTCCCTATCCTGTTGTTAATGAGTAGAATTGATTGTTGCCCCAAATATTCCGGTGCATAGACCTCAGCATTTTTCAAAAGTGTTAGCATAATATCCCCCTTTAAATTTTCGAAAATTAAGAATATGTTTTTATACTATATATCTTAGTCTGGTAAATCAACTTTAAATAGTATATTTCTTGTGCTAATAAAAAATAAAAGGCATTCCCTATCAAAATAGGAAATACCTCAAACAGTTATAGTAAAATCAAGCAAATTGATAAAAAAGTTTATTTCTCATTCTCTATAATAAACTTATAATTTTGGAAGAAAAGTGATATTACAAAAATAACAGTTAGTGAAATACTTAGCGTAATCAGAGTATATCTTATAAATGGATGATCTAGATAAACGCCTGTTGCGAAGCTATAAAAGTTAAACACTAAAAATCCTAATATAGTAGTCAAAAAAAGGATATTAATCATTTTACTCAGAATTGTTTCTTTAATCACTATAGTATCTCCGTCTTTTATATTTATTTTACGAGATCGATCAAATAGTGAAAGATATGATAAGATGTCGTTACTCTCAGGAATAGAATAATTATGTGTGGTTTTCCCCTGTATTGACCTTATTCTTTCGCCATTAAACTTAAGTTCTAATGAGCCTAGCCATCCTAAATACAAAGTTCTACGTTTAACATAAATCTCCATTGAAGACCAACCCCTTAACTGTTGTTCTCAACTTGCTTTTTTGAATTAATAGACTGTAAAAAATACATTACAGACAAAGAAAATACAGGAGCTAATGGTAACAAATTAAAATCAAATGTAAGCCAGAAAATTGGCGTAAATACAATCAGTTCTCCAAAGAATACTTGAACATCACTCGCCTTGAAAATTCCATATGCAAATATAAGTAGACCGACTATTACAAGGACAATCATTAATAAATTAAGCCATAACATTTAAAACTAGTCCTTTCTCATATCTTTTTCTTTAATTAAACGTTGAACATACAATAGATCCTTATCTTCCTTTAAATGCTCAGGTGACCAAGGTATATAATAATCTGGCTGTATTCCCATCCCGTAAGTAAAGCTATTTTCATGCATTTTTGAAATGCTATAGTCAAATTCAAAATCACCATAATCTACTGTAACTAGATTAAAGTAATACATAATTCCCATTGTAGGACGTCCAACTGTAATGACTTTCATGGACTTTTTAGCATTAGATACGAAAGTCTCACCGGAACTACCACAATAGTAATCTGTCAAAATATATATGTTATTAGGTTTAGCTTGACCACAAATTAAATACTCTGTTTCTTCAGGTACTTCTACAAAACCTTTACCATAATGTTCTTTAATGTCCTCAATATCACTTTGTAGTGACTTTATAGTATCCTCTTCAAGCTCTTGCTCCAAGTACTCTTCTAATACACTCAACCACAAATCACAATTTCTCTTTGTATAATTTGTATACATAGCTTCATCTTCTGTAAATAAATCTTTAAAAGCTATATTCTCTTCAAATATATAGTCTAATAACGGAAAGTAAAACTCATCATTTCCTCCATTGTTTATACGCACATCTATAATTAGATTTTCACTCTTTTCAATTAAGTCTTTATTGTTTCTCACCAAATCAACAATGGGTTTTTCTTCAGCAAAATCTGTTACTTTCAATAACATTGTTTTGTCATCCAATTGCTTAGCTGAATGAGTACTTACGAAATCTTCATTTTCATAGCTTGACAACAGCAACTTAAAAGTTTTATTATCTCTAACTACTTCCACTTCTGAAAACTTACGAAGAAGTAAATTCCATTGTTGTCTTTCAAAGATACTTTCTTCTAATTGTTTGGAGTGTATCTCTCCTACTTTTGATATTTCAACATTATCTATTTTTGTTATTTCGTCCCCAATTTGCAATCTATTTTCTTGTTTAGCTTCAATCACATACAAACTATTTTCAAATCGTCGTACTTTGAAGCCTATATTAGGTAATGAATAATTTTTTCCAATAAACCACATATGTCCATCATTAAAGTCTAAAATATAATCCTGAATTGTCTCAATGAACTCTCGATCAGACATACTATTATATATATGGTATTTTTCAGGATGATTAATATTTCTCTTATCCACATATCTAGCATAATCTGTTTTTATTACACTTTGTATATCTTCAAAAATATTATTAAATATAGAAATCGTTGCTGGCATAATCATTGCCGCTGAGAATCCTTGTACGATACGCCCTACTATTAAAAATGAACTATGGAATGGTAGGAGAATAATCACAGATCCAATGATGCTTAAAATAACACCGATATAGGTAATTTTAGTATAACCAATCTTATAGGCAATATTCCCTGCAGCAACCATAAAAACCCCAGTAATGAATGATGTTAAACTTACCGAAAGATTAATAATTGTACTACTAGTATCTGAATATGTTGCTTGTACAGATGGCCCAATATTAAGGAATGCTTGTGCAAACAATCAGTAAGTTAATATATAAAGGATAATCCCCACTATAATATTGTTAGGTGCTTCTTTCTTCATAATTGTCTGTGACAATTTTCTCATCTCTATTTTTTTGTAATTACATTCCCCATTATAAAGTAATTTACTTAAAAATATGTATCAGAACATTGAGTTTAATCACTTAAAAATAATTCCTGCAAAAATTTATCTTTCTTCCTTGCACTATATTTTTCCAATCGTTAATATATATATTAAGTAGATAAATGAGAATGATTATCACAATATATTTCAATACATCTCATTATTACAAGTAATTTTAATAGAAGGTGGTGGACGCATGAAAAAATTACTCGTAATTAAAAATAAACGTTCAAAGTCTAAGAAAATTAAGGCTGGTTTTAGTAAAGAAAATCATTTCGATGTCACTTTACATAATGAGGATGACGGTTTAGATATCGTTTTTACAAAAAAATGGGATATTATCATACTGGACTGGGATGATCTCAATCTTCCTGGACCTGATATTTGTAAAAAAATTCGTGAACGTCAGTCCACACCTATCATAATTATCACAGATAACATCTCTACAGAAAGTTGTATAGCAGGCCTACATGCTGGGGCTGATGATTATATCAGAAAACCTTTTGACATCGAAGAACTGATTGCAAGAATTAATGTTATTTTTCGCATTCGAGAAACTGCAAACTCATATTCAAAATCCCAGTATACTTTTAAAAATTTATCTATAGATGATGACAAAAAGACAGTCACGAAAGATGGTCACACTATCAAACTCACCAAAAGAGAATATGATTTACTCATTTTCTTAGTGAATAATAAAAACAAAGTATTGAGTCGTGAACTGCTGTTGAACGAGCTATGGGGCTATAACAATGAAGTGCATACTAATGTCGTGGACTTATATATTGGTTATTTACGTAAAAAGATCAATGATGAAGAAAATGGTAATTACATAAGTACTATATATGGTAGAGGTTACTCTATGATGGAATAAAATATTGTCTAAAATTTGACAGACGACAAATTTAATTAAAAAGTTTTAAATATATGCTTTATTCACAAGATTTTCACAGAAGTCTACTCTATAATGACTTATATAAGTCTAATTGAAATTGATTCTCAATACCATTTGTAATATTTATAATCCACTGTTATACTACACAGTGAATATTAAAGAAGCATACATAGTGTATTGGTTAATTTCATTGGACAAAATATATCATAAGGAGAGTTTTCCAATGAATAAATTTAAGTTCATCTTATTTATGGCTGTGTTTGTTCTAGTACTAGCTGCTTGTTCGAACACTGATTCAGAGGAAAGTGCGACTGAAGAAGACGCGGCTACCGATGAAAATACAACTGAAGAGGAAGCTTCTGAAGACGCATCTTCTTCTACTGTAGAAATTGAAGATGCCCACGGTACTGTTGAAGTACCTGTTAACCCAGAAACTGTTGTTGCACTGGACAACAGAACTTTCGAAACACTTGAAGACTGGGGCGTTGAACTTGCCGCTGCACCTCAAGACTTAATTCCAGCTGATATCTCTTACTCCTCTGATGAGTCTATCGAGAACATTGGTAACCATCGTGAACCAAATCTTGAAGCAATCGCAGCTGTTAACCCTGATCTTGTTATCGTTGGTCAAAGATTCGCAGGCTACTACGAAGATATTAAAGAAATCGTTCCTGAAGCTGCTGTAATTGACCTTAACATAGACGTTTCTGAAGAAGCAGAAACACCAGGTGAAAATTTCGAAAATGGTTTCAAAAATATCACAACTCAACTTGGGCAAATCTTTGATAAGAGCGACGAAGCTGAAGCACTAATCACTGAATTTGAAGATTCAATCACTGCTGCACAAGAAGCATACGACGGTGAAAGCACTGTAATGTCAGTCATCGTTTCTGGTGGTAGCATCAACTTCTCTGCACCAGGTAACGGACGTGTTTGGGGTCCAATGTATGAAATCTTTGATTGGCAACCAGCATTAGAAGTTGAGGAGTCATCGACTGACCACCAAGGTGACGAAGTGTCTGTTGAAGCAATCGCTGAGACGAATCCTGATTGGCTATTTGTTCTAGACCGTGATGCTGCTGTATCTAGTAGTGGTGAAGAATCAATTCCAGCACAGGATGTAATCGCAGATTCTCCTGCACTACAAAACACGACTGCTGTTTCAGAAGATAACATCGTCTATGCACCTGAGGATACTTACACAAACGAATCAATCCAAACTTATATAGAATTGTTTAACAACCTTGCTGAAGCACTAGCTGAGTAATCAAAGGAGCAATTTATAGTGTCACATAAAGACATGGGTGGGATTGGGAGAGACTCCCAATCCCTTCTTTATAATCATAATAAAATATGGACTAAGCCTTTCATCTTGGCAGTTATAGCTGTATTCATTCTCGGTACTATTTCCTTATTTACTGGTGTATACGACATCCGTGGACAAGAAGATGGAATGGAGATGTTTTTCACTACACGTATACCAAGAACAGTTGCCTTGATATTAACTGGTGCTGCTATGGCAATGTCAGGACTGGTGATGCAATTAATTACTCAGAACCGATTCGTTGAACCTACGACAACAGGAACAATGGAATGGGCAGGTCTGGGTTTACTTTGTGTTTACCTGCTTGTACCATCGCCTTCTCTAATGTTAAGAATGGCTGGAGCAATCGTATTCTCATTTATTGGGACTATGATTTTCTTTATGTTTTTACGTCGTGTTGAGTTAAAATCTTCACTTATCGTTCCAATCATTGGATTGATGCTTGGAGCTGTCATTTCTGCTGTTGCTACGTTCGTAGGTTTACTTTTCCAAATGACTCAAAATATTGAGTCTTGGTTTATTGGCTCATTTGCTTCCGTTCAAGCAGGCAGATATGAATACTTATGGATCATTGTCATTATTTGTATACTTATATTCTTACTAGCTAATCGACTTACCTTAGCTGGTCTTGGTGAAGATATAGCAACGAGCTTAGGTGTGAATTACAACCTACTCGTCTTAATTGCAACTGGTTTAATCTCACTCGCAGTCGGGATTGTTGCTGCTGTAATTGGTTACTTACCGTTTCTAGGTCTCATTGTGCCTAATATTGTCTCCTTATTTAGAGGTGATGATCTACGGAGTAACTTACCTTGGGTATGTGTAATCGGTATGTGTACCATTACCATTTGTGACATTATCTCACGTACAATCATCATGCCATTTGAAATTTCTGTTTCAGTTATTCTAGGTACTGTGGGTGCAATTGTGTTTATTTCCCTACTACTTAGACAAAGAAGACCAAGGAGGATTCGATAAATGGAAACAACGAACAATCAATTCTCCACAGCGCTTCACAATAAAAGAAGATCAGCAAAAGCATTTCGTAACAAAAAAGAAAGAACACGTTATTGGGTATTGCTCATTGTATTATTATCCGTTGGTCTACTGTCTTCATTAGGTTTACTACTTTACAATAACCCAGTTCCTGTCGATTCTCCTTCTTTTATTCCTGTTACAAAGAGAAGAATTGCTGCAGTCATTGCGATGGCAATTGCTGTGATATGTCATAGCTTGTCTACAGTCGCTTTTCAGTCTGTGACGAATAACAAGATTATCACGCCGTCCCTACTCGGTTTTGAATCATTATATGGTGCCATTCAAACGAGTACAATTTACTTCTTTGGTGCGACAGCCTTAGTTAACTTCAGTGGCCCTGAAGCATTTGGTATACAAGTTACCTTAATGGTCATAATGAGTTTAATATTATATGGCTGGTTACTATCTGGAAAATACGGCAATCTACAGCTAATGCTTTTAGTGGGAATTATTATTGGAAGTGGTTTAGGCTCTGTCTCAACATTCATGAGAAGAGTGCTTGCACCTTCTGAGTTTGATATCTTACAAGCTAGATTATTTGGTTCTGTTAACAATGCAGATCCAGAATACTTCCCGATTGTTATTCCCCTAGTGATTATCGTTGCAGTTCTACTTTTCTTGTTCTCAAGAAAACTTAACGTACTTAGCCTAGGAAGAGATGTTGCCTCGACATTAGGCACAAGTCATAGAGCGAGCATTATCTATACTTTAATTTTAGTCGCAATTCTAATGTCTATTTCAACGGCTTTAATTGGACCATTGACGTTTTTCGGATTCTTAGTTGCAACTCTAACTTACCAAGCTGCACCAACATATGATCACAGATTTTTATTCCCAATGTCTTTAGCCATTGGTTTTGCAGTGTTAACAACTGCCTACTTTGTAATGACGCATGTTGTTAGTGCCCAAGGCGTTGTATCTGTTATCATTGAACTTGTTGGTGGAATAATATTCTTGATAGTGATATTAAGGAAGAGGAAATTATGATAAAAATTAATGATATTAAAAAACGATATACTGATTCAGTAGAAATTGGTCCTTTAAATATAGAAATTCCTAGAGCTGGTCTAACATCTTTGATTGGCCCTAACGGTGCAGGAAAATCTACGACCTTGTTGATGATCGGCCGGCTTCTAGATATCGATGAAGGTAACATTACAGTCGCTGATTTAGATGTCTCAAGCACAAAATCTAAGGATCTTGCTAAGATTATTACGATTCTAAGGCAGGAGAACCACTTCGTTACACGCCTGACAGTTAGACAACTCGTTGGGTTTGGTCGATTCCCTTACTCAAAAGGTAATCTCAACAAAAAGGACGAAGAAATTATATCTAAATACATCGACTTTCTAAAATTAACAGAGCTCGAGAACAGATATTTAGACGAACTGTCAGGGGGACAAAGACAACGCGCCTATGTTGCTATGGTCCTCTGCCAAGAAACTGAATACGTTCTTTTAGATGAGCCATTAAATAACCTAGATGTTGCACGCTCAGTCCAGATGATGGATCATTTAAGACTAGCAGCAAATGAATTCGGTAGAACAATCGTTACCGTAATGCATGACATTAACTTTGCCGCGAAGTATTCAGATAGAATCTGTGCAATGAAAGATGGCAAAATTGCCGCTTACGGTACAGTAGATGAAATCATGGATCCCGAGATCTTAACAGATATCTTCGAAACAGAAATCCAAACAATCGACGGACCTTATGGTAAAGTCGCAATATATTGATTAGTTATGATTAATTGCTTCTCCCCATTACTGAGCATTTCGCTCTGTAATGGGGGTTTTTGTAATTGGTGTGCTTCGTTTTTATTTCGAAGCACACCTACATCACTTAAGTTATTTTCTACTTAACCAAATAAAAAACATGCCTTCTAATATACAGAAGGCATGTTTCAACAATATTTAACTATTTATTTTAAATAAGTTTGATGAGAGCACTAAACCTGCGCCTAAAAGTGATAGGATTCCTACGATAACAAAGTTAGAGTTGTTTGATTCTCCTGTGTTAGGTAGCTCTTCTCTTTCACTTTCAGCTGTAACTTCTTCGGCTTTAATCTTCTCTTCAATTTCTAATTTGTCTGCTTCAGTTAAATCTTTTTCTTCAATGATTTTTGATGACATCACTCTGGATACACGTTGATCTAACGTTGAAATATCTTTCTCAATCGTTTCACTTTCTAATGTTATCCCTCGTAAGATATCACCATAATCATAACGATACAGTTTTTTCGGTTTTGATACTGCTGACTGTTCTGATGAACTTTCTTCTACTTCAGCCGCTTCATTTGGTGTTTCCACTTCTGTTTCATTATCACTGTTATCAGTATCTACCGCTTCTTCAGAAGCATTACCAGCCTTTTCTTCTTCTGGGTAAGTTGATGAATTACTCTCTTGATTATTGTTCTGATTTGGTTCCTGACCTTCACCTAAATCATTGTTTTCTGTGTACTCTGGTAAATCAGTTTCTGTACCTTCATCTGTCTGGTTACTGGGTGAGCTAACGTCCGCCTCACCTTGATTCTCTTCTGAACCTTGTTGTTCTTGATTTGAATCTTCTTCAAAATTTCCATTCGATCCTTCATCAATGTTAGTATCTTCTTCAGATGGGGTCTCAGTTGGTACTTCTGTACCGTCTTCACTATCATCAACTGGTGGTGTGGTATCATTTCCTTCACCATCATCGTTAGGATCAGCTGGTTCTAGTATTGGTGCATCATTTTCTGTTTCTTCTACGCCAGAATCATTAGTTGTGTCATTTTCCGTTTCGCCTGAACCTGAATCATCAGTCATTTCTTCTTCTGTTTGTTCTGGCTGACCATTTGTTTCTACATCTTCTGATCCTTCATTATCAGTCTCACTAGCATTACTTTCTACTTCTTCATTATTGAATGTTTGAATCTGTGGTGTTTCGACTTCCTCTTGTTCCTCTGTCTCTTCAACTGGTTCCTCAGTTTCTTGTTCTACTGATTCATCCAAACCACTTTCAATAGCATTCGAATTTTCTTCTATTTCCTCATCAGCAAAAGCAATGTTAGGGATTAGTATTGTCGTCAGCACTAATGCAGAGGCCAATTTCATTTTTTTAATTTTACGAGTTCTCATTTCTCATCCCTCCATATACTCTGACTAAGCTTTATAACTTTTTCAACTTAAATATGTCATATAAAATTATAAGGGAATGAATGAAGAAATACTATAAAATATAGAATATGTTACAGAACCTTAACATCTGCGTATTATAATGTAATTTTCTTAATGTGTGACATCATATGTGTTGATTATAGTCTGATATGCCGAGGTTCCTAGCGCTTTACAGACATAGAAGAATAGCACATCACATATCACCAATTGAGCAATTCTACTCGTCATATTCATGTATTGAATATTCGTTTCTTCTTCAGTAATTTCGATTGCTAGATCTGAATTTCTCTTAGCAACTGATGAATGATTTTGCGTTAGTATAATTGTAAAGACACCTAGCTTTTTAGCTAATTTCACAATTTCAATTACTTCCTGTGTCTTACCCGATAAAGTAATCACAAAAAGAACATCATCTTTTTTAGCATTTGTTAGGCGTGTCATACAAAGGTATTTGTCTGCAGTAAAAAAGGCATTGATATTCACTCTATGTAATTTTTGTTCGATATCGTGGCCAACGTTTGCTGAATCACCTACACCAAAAATGAATGTATTTGTCGCTTTTGAAATATGTTCAGCAGTTTCAATCATCTTTTTACGACTGACAATTTTTTCTGTATTGTATAGGGCTTGAATGGTATTTTTAAATACCTTATCAAAAATTTCAGCATGATTATCCTCTTCTAGTTCAATCACTCGTGAAATTTTTTCCTTATCTAAGGTATGCAATTCTTTAGCAAGTTCAACTTTTAATTCTTTGATACCCCGAAGACCAATTCTTTTAGCAAACCTAACTATGGCGGCATCACTTGTGTCCGAACTTTTCGCAATTTCTTTTACAGGCATATTGATAACCTTGTTAGGGTTGGTCAGCATAAAATCCGCAATTCTTTGTTCTACTGGCGTCATATATTCTAAGCGTTTGTTAATTTGGCTAAGTACAGAAAACATTTGTATACACCTCATTTAGCAGACTTTTTCTTTTAATTTTTCAATATTATGGTGTAATTATAGCACTCTAACGAAATAAATGTTACATAAATATATGCTATTATCTGTAATTATCTTATTTTTCTTTCTATTTCATTATGTTCGGCTAGTCAATGAATACTGCATGAGCTGGACATGACAGTCTCCGTACTCTGTAACAAATTCCACACCTTTAGCATCATGACTTGGAAATATTCTAGATGTCATCGTGTATTTTCCATCGTTCACGAATACTTCGATTGAAGAGTGATCCATAAAGATTCTTAAACTATCTAAAGGTTCTTCTAGTTCAACACTTCTCGTGGTTCCATCAACATTCTCAATCGTTTCTCCAGAAAATGTACGATCTAGGGTCAGAACGCCTTCTGTACTATCGTAGGTTAATTTTGTTTCATGACGTGAATTTTTTCGTAAATAGATATGTAATATCGAAGCGTTATTTTCTAAAATATCGACGATTAACTCATAGACCTCCCCGTAGAAATCCGTCAATTTTGCTGGATATTCTCTGAAGTAGCCTTCAGCAGTAATAGCTTCACCCCGTAACTTTTCAAGTGCTGGGTGTGGTATTTGTATCAATCGATCATTCTCAACTTCTAATATTCTTGGAATCGTCAACGCACCTGTTGTTTCATCTTCTCTAGACGGATAGCTACTCTCTTCTGCACCCATCCAAGCTATTAACACTCTATTTCCATCCTCATCAAGCGTTGTTACAGGCCGGTAAAAATCGAAACCTCTATCGAATTCATAGAACTCATCATGTATAAAATAATTGCCTTCTCTTTGAAAATCTCCAATCATATAGCCTGACTGATAGATATTCCAAAAATGATGTCCAAATTTATCTAAGCCTCTAGCATTAAAGATAAAGACTGAATCCATGTCTAGATCAAAGAATTCCGGACTTTCCCACAAATAACCGAAGGCCTTGTAGCCAGTATCTAATATACCATCGAACTTTAAGTCCTCAACTGAAGGTCCTCTGTATACTGCTACTCGCCCGAATTCTTCATCATTCATGGTGCCTATAAACATAACGACTTCCCGGTCGATGACCGTTACATAAGGATTTCTAAAGAATTCTTTTGTCATTGCTGGAGAATTTCTTAATAAGGGCGCTGGATACTTCTGAATCTTGCCATCCGTATTCATATAGCCACCAAGCTGAGTGACAAGTGTCGTATCATTTTTCACGCGTTCCCCAGTGTAAAAGTACGATACTTCATTAAATATTTTCGATAAACTACCACCGTGAATACTATGTTCATCATATAAACTACCTGGTCTAACTTTGACACCTTCATTGTGAAAATGAACTAAGTCCTTAGAAGTCACATGATATATGTATTTGTAGTCTGGTGTTTCTACAAGACGACTATCAGGTGACCACTCATAAAATAAATGGTAGATACCGTTTATATAATTAAAACCAGTCGGGGCACCTAAAAAACCAAACGGTGGCTGAACATGATATACGGACTGCCACTTCGATTCACTCGCCGTTTTAATCAGCTGATCCGTTTCTGTACGTGTCAATTCTTCTAGCTTTTTTGGCATATCTGTTCACTCGCCTCCCGTTTTATTTTAATTCATCTTCTAAGAGTTGTTGTTCTGCTTTTAAATATCTTCGGTAACCGACTTTAGATACATATATGCTAATTTCGTAGAGGATAATCATCGGTACTGTTAATAATAAATGCGTCATAAAGTCTGGCGGTGCAATTAAAGCAACCAGTACAAACATAATGAAGTATGCATACTTCCTATTTTGTTTTAAGAACATTGGTGTAATGATACCAAGTTGGGTTAAGAATAGTACTACGACTGGCAGTTGGAAAATAACGCCAAATGGTAGTACGGTTCTAAATAGAAAACCAAAATATTCATTAATTCCTATAGTCGTT
Organism: Jeotgalicoccus sp. S0W5; assembly: GCF_011634875.1. Classification (NCBI taxonomy): domain Bacteria; kingdom Bacillati; phylum Bacillota; class Bacilli; order Caryophanales; family Staphylococcaceae; genus Jeotgalicoccus; species Jeotgalicoccus sp. S0W5. The sequence goes on from NZ_SIRQ01000006.1 coordinate 195,755, forward strand.
TCTATACCCATTTCAAGGGATAGTTCAAATGTAAATTGAATAATATATGGTACAACTATAAAGTATGAAAAAGCCATACCGATTAACATCAACACCATGGCTATTGGAATGTATAGCAAGGTCACTTTTCGTTCTTTCTCATACAATCCCGGTGCAATAAATGCCCAGAGTTGGTACAAGATTACTGGTAAGATAATTATGAATGCAATAATAATGATAACAACTAAGTATATTTTTAATGGATCCGTAACCTGAAATGCATGCATTTGAATATTTTCTGTCCAGGGTGCATTTTGCATTTGATTTATTAAAGGTTTAGATAAGAAAAAACCTATAAATAGAGCGGCAACAAAGAAGTACATTGCAATCAATATACGTTTTCTCAATTCATCAAAATGCTCTGTAAAATCTCTTTCTTCATCTACCAATTTAGCTTTCACCTCTTTAAAAAGAGGCGGCTTTCGCCACCCCTAGTTTAAGCTTCTGATTCAATTTTCTTTGGTTCTTCTTTTTTGCTTACTGCGCTATCGTCTTTTTTGACTTTGTCATCTTCTTCGTCATCTTCAGCAAGCCCTTTAGTTGCATCTTTAAACTCTTTTAAAGTAGACCCTACTGCACGTCCAAATTGTGGTAACTTTTTCGGTCCAAAAATAATTAATGCAACCACTGCGATAACAATCAAGCTAACTGGAGTTACAGCCATTAATGTATTTGGTAAAAGAACATCTATCATATTATACCCCTCCTATTTAATCTTCATTTGGAAAAATAATGCCTGGAGTTCAACACCAAGATCAATACTATGTACTGTGACGTCAGGACTAACGTTCAATCGAATCGGTGTAAAGTTTAAAATTCCTTTTATACCAGCCGCTTCAAGTCGTTCCGCTGTTTCTTGTCCCGCTTCCATAGGTACAGTCATAATTGCGACTTCAACATTTTCTTGGTTGATTATTTGCTCCATATCATTGACATGAAAAATCTCAATATCATTTATAGTTTTACCTACAAGTGATTCATTACTGTCAAAAGCACCAACTACGTTCATTTTATCATGAATGTTGGCAAATTTGTAGTTCAACAGTGCACTACCAAGATTCCCTGCCCCAGCTAAAATTACATTTTTTACATCGTTGCCTTGAATATGTTCCATGAAGAATTTTAAAAGACTTCCGATATTATAGCCGTATCCTTTTCTACCCAATTCTCCAAAGTAGGAAAAATCACGGCGGATGGTTGCCGAATCAATATCTAGGGCTTCACTAATTTCTCTCGATGATACTCTGTCATTACCATTATGTTCTTCTTGCTTAAAATAACGGTAATAGAGAGGTAGTCTTTTCATAGTTGCATTAGGAATTTTCTTCTTGTTCGCCATTCCTTTCACCTCTGTATGTCTATTCTCCACATTATAACATAATCTATATCTGCTGACACCGCTATATCTAGTCGAATTTTGTCCATTTTTCATGTAAAATTAAATAGGAAACGAGGTATTTAATATGATTCTTTTACAATTAGGAAATGTCTCTAAGGCATATGGTACAAATACTATTTTTGAACATATAGATTTAGAAATAAAATCTGGTGAAACTTTGGGTATCGTTGGTAAAAATGGTGCAGGTAAAAGTACCTTGATGAAAGTTATGGCCGGCGAATTAACCTATGATACAGGCACATTGAGTATGCCAAAACATGTAAACATGGGTTATTTATCACAACAGATGACTTTGGAGTCAGATGAAAGTGTTTATAATGAAATGCAAAAGCCATTTGCTCACATATTAAAAATGCAAAAAGATATGGAGCATATTGCAACATGGTTGAGTGAACATGATAATTCAGAAGCTGACTATGATGAGCAATTGAAGCGCTATGAAAGTATTCAGCTAGAATTCGAGCGACTGGACGGCTATACAATTGATGCTCAAATTAAAGCTGTTTTAATAGGTTTAAATTTTACAGAGGCTGATTTAAACAGGAAAGTCGCTGAGTTTTCAGGTGGTCAAAAAACACGTTTAGCTCTAGGTAAGATGCTTCTGAATCAACCTGACCTCCTACTGTTAGACGAACCAACTAACCACTTAGACATGTCTACAGTCGAATGGCTAGAACAATATATTAAAACTTATTCTGGGGCTATCGTCATTATTTCTCACGACCGCTACTTCTTAGACAAAACAGTGGATAAGATTTTTGAAGTCGAATTACAGCGTGGCACGCTTTACCATACAAATTACACTAACTATGTTAAAGAAAAAGAGAAGAACTACAGGTTACAAATGAAACAGTACGAAAGAGAACAGGGTGAAATTAAGCGTTTAGAAACCTTTATCGATAAAAATATTGCCCGCGCCTCTACTTCAGGTATGGCAAAAGATAGAAGAAAGAAACTTGAGATGATGGACAAGATGGATAGACCATACATCGACCGTTCGAGTGCGGACTTCCAGTTTACGATTAAAAAGGAAAGCGGTAATGATGTACTCCGTCTAAAAGATGTTGCGATTGGCTACAAGGACCACGTCTTAAGAGATCAACTCAGTTTTAATGTTGATAAAGGCGAAAGACTGGGTATTCTTGGCCCCAATGGTATTGGTAAATCTACACTGGCTAAGACGATTGCAAAATTAATCCCTAAATTAAAAGGTGAAATTCAATATGGGACAAATGTTTCAATTGGATACTATGATCAAAAACAGGCTGAATTTACATCTGTAAACACCGTCTTAGAAGAACTGTGGAGTGCATATCCGCATATGAAGGAAAGCGATGTTAGAAAGATACTCGGCCGCTTCCTCTTTACCCAAGATGAGGTAAAAAAACAAGTCAATGACCTAAGTGGTGGAGAAAAAGCGAGAATACAGCTCGCTAAACTGATGCTTGAAGAAAACAATTTACTGATTCTAGATGAACCAACGAACCACCTAGATATTGACAGTAAAGAAGTGTTGGAAAGTGCCTTAGCGAATTTTGAAGGTACGATTATATTCGTTTCACATGACCGTTACTTTATCGATAAGATTGCCAGTAAAGTATTAGAAATAGAAGTGGATAAAGTACTGTTGGTAGACGGCGACTATAGTTATTTCACACATAAGAAAAAAGAATTGGAATTTACTAATCAAGGTGTGGTCGACGCACCAAAAGCAGATACAGGTGTTGACTACCAAGCTCAAAAACAAAGAAGAAATGATCTTAAGAAAATTAAGCGAAAGAGTCAAGAACTTGAAAAGGAAATACAAGAATTAGAAAGCGAGCTCACTGCAATTGAAGACAAACTTGTCGCTCCCGAAGTTTTTAATGACTATGAAAAAGCCCAAGAATTAAATGAACGGCTCCTTGAAATCAATGCTCGTATTGAGAAGAGTATGGAAGAATGGGAAGAAGCAGAAGAAAAATTAGCTGAGCTTTAGATTTTTGAATGAACGACTACCACCTATTTTATGAAGAGTGGTAGTCGTTTTTTTCGAGTTCCAGCTATCTGGATTGCTGCCCTTCGATTTCTTTTCGAGTTCCAACTCGCTCCTACTCTCCCCACATTCATACATATTGTTAAGAGGATTTAACCGTATGTTCGATTTCAATATACACAAAATGGAAGATGAGTTTTCCACAATTATAATGCTATATTATCAACAATTCATTGATTTTATCCACAAAAAATTATGTTTTCAACATAGTTATGCACAGATTAATACACAAATACGACAGTTTTACCCACAACTTATGCACACTTTGTGGACAAAACATATGTTCTCTATTGAACAGTCTATAGGCCGACCAAACGTATTATGAACTGAATATATGTTCGTAAAGTCGTAAATGAAAAAGAAAAAAGCATGCTCTTTAAAAGAACATGCTTATATACATTTCTATTCTCCGTTAAACATCCACTCAAGACCATATGGATCTTTGACCCCACCAAAATGTGACGACCATTCAGTCGGACCGAGTTCCATTGTTACTTCAAAACCTGCTTCGACTGCTTTGTTGTAAAAGTCTGTAATTGTCTGTACTTCCGCTTTGTTACTTGAATCGAAGGTAAAAACGTTGATGGCACCTGAGTTGTCGATTTCCTTTTGCTCCCAAGTTGAACTTACCATAAAGGGCTGGTCTAAAATCTTAAATGATGCATTCATCACAAATGTTTCAGCCTCTTCTTCAGTCATTCCCACTTGATCTAAGTTTTCTTTAAACATTGGATCAGACGCTAAAGCTGTTTCAACTTCTGTTGCCCCGAAATTTTCTTCATAAAATTTTAAAGCACCTAACGCATCCGCAAAGTTAAAGTACTGGACATTTTTAATCTTCGACTCACTCCTTAAATAATTTTACATTACTACATACCCGTTTTAGCGAACTTCTACTAAGTTTTGATTTTCAATTTTATAAACATAATCAGCGATTCTGTTAACAAAATATTTATCATGTGAGGTCAAAATAATTGTACCTTTATAGCCCTTAATGAATTTCTCCAATGCCTCAATCGTTTTAATATCGATAAAGTTCGTTGGTTCATCCATAATAATCACATTGGAAGGTTCGACAAACATGAGTGCTAAGGACACTTTTGTAGCTTCTCCTCCACTTAGCTTGTTCACTGGTTTTATTGTTTCATCGATAGTAAAACCTAAATTAATTAATATCGCTCTAATTTTATCTGCAGTGAGTGTAGATTTGGCTAGTAGGAAGTCTAAGACAGAGGTATTGCCCTGTAATTTATAATCCATCTGTTTGTAAAATCCAAATTTTATTTTAGGAGATAGCTCAAACCCTTCCTCGTCATGTATTAACTCATTTAGGAAACTCGATTTCCCAGAACCATTGCTTCCAGTTATTGCTATGGTTGCTCCTAGTGGAAATTGAAAATTAACCTGATCTAGAAGTAATCGATCTCCCCTAGAAATAGATACATCTCTTCCCATAATCGGAAATTTGTTATGCATTTCTAAGTCTTTTGAAAGAGGGAATTGAATGTCTTTACTCTCCATCGGCGATGATGTTTCTTTTAACTGACTCAACCTGCTCTCCATGGCTTTAACTGCCTTAAAAGCTTGTTTTTGTACAGTATCTTTTTGTTTGGAACTTGATAGTCGATCCGGTTTAATATCATTTCCTTTAGCTTTTCCAGCCAATTTCTCTGCCTTCTGAGCTTTTTTGTCGATCGCAGCTTCGAGCCTTGCTTTTTCCTTAACCGTTTTTTCATGTTCGTGAGCTTGCTCTAGTGCTTCTTTTTCTTTTGTCTCTAAATAATCATCATAATTCCCATTGAATTCTCTTATCGTACCATCTGAGATTTCCCAAACTTTTGTTGCCAACTGATTTATAAAATATCGATCATGGCTTACAAATATTAAAGTACCGTAATAGTATCTCAATTCATCTAAAAGATAGTCTATGCTTTCACTATCCAGATGTGTTGTCGGTTCATCTAGTAATAGTCCTAATTGATATGTCGAAAGGGCTTTAACAATTCTAAATTTAGTTTGTTCTCCTCCGCTCATACCCTCATTCTCTGGAACATTTAAGCGGCTTAGCATCTCAAAGTCCATATCATTATCACTTTGATAATTAGTGTCTTCAATTTGTTTAAAATAGTTAAAGTCGTTTTCTCTTTGAACTTCCCCAGTATATTCTTCTAATTCACCTGCAAGTAGTTTTAGCAAAGTTGATTTTCCTGTACCGTTTTTACCAACAATTGCAATTCGATCATTAATATAGGCTGATAAATCATCGATATCAAAGATATCCTTATTGCCAAAACTAACTGATATATCTTTTAATCTTATTGTTAAAGTATTCATTATAATTTGCACTCCTTATGAGCTTGCAAACTATATTTAGGTCATAAAAAAAGACAGCTTTAAGCTGTCTTTACCGTACTATAAAAAGTGTTAAAAATAGGCATACTACTCCCATGTAATATAGTTTGGACAAGACTTTTGAATTATTTAATTATTGATTCAAAATTGTTGTCCAAATACGTGGGATTCCCATTTCTGTCACTCCTTAAAATTATTTATACTCATTATAACAAAATTTACACTAAATTTCTAGGTCGTAAATTCATAAGCCTCTATATCTATAAAACTTCTACCGTTTAGGGTAAGGTCTGCTCTGTGGTCTTTTGTATATAAATGATAAGCTGCAGCACCAATCATTGCAGCATTGTCCGTACAAAATTTTAGGGCAGGAATGTGTAAAGCTATACCATTCTCCTCACTCAGTTCAGAAAAACGCTGACGAATCTCACTATTTCCAGCTACCCCACCTGCAATGACTAGATTTTTTACCTTATACGCTTTTAAGCTTTTGAAGGTCTTATCTGTTAAAACATCCACGACACTTTTTTGAAAGCTTGCCGCTACATCATTTTTATTGACTTCTAAACCTTTTTGTCGATAATTATGAAGTTTGTTTATGACAGCCGACTTCAAACCTGAAAAACTAAAATCGTAAGTATCTTCCTTCATTAAACCTCTGGGGAAATCAAAGGTGTCTTCCCCAGTTTGAGCAAGTTTATCGATATGTGGTCCGCCTGGATACGGTAAATCAATCACTCTGGCGACCTTATCGAAAGCTTCCCCCACTGCATCGTCTCTAGTTTCCCCGATGATTTCAAAAGAAAAATGATCTTTCATATAAACAAGCTCTGTATGGCCACCTGAAATTACCAATGAGACGAGTGGAAACTGTAGTGGTTGTTCGAGCTGACTTGCGTAAATATGACCAGCAATGTGATGAACTGGGATTAATGGGAGGTCATGAACGAAGGCATAAGTTTTCGCAGCATTAATACCGATTAATAAGGCACCAATTAAACCCGGACCTTCTGTTACAGCCACAGCATCTAGGTCACTTGGTTCTAGTTCTGCTTCATCCATTGCAAGCTCTATTACCTTAGTAATGGACTCAACGTGATGTCTTGAAGCAACTTCAGGCACAACGCCTCCAAATCTCTTATGACTCTCTATTTGACTGACGACAACATTAGATAGTATTTCATTACCATTCAAAATGACACTCGCAGCAGTTTCATCACAGCTTGTTTCAATTGCTAGTATCTTCACATCTTTACTCATCAATATTCACCCACATCACGTGTGCATCAAGCCCTTCTCCATAATAATTTTTACGTACGCCACCATAGTTAAAACCACTTTTTTCATACAGCGTTAAAGCGGGTGTATTGTCTACTCTAACTTCCAAGGAAATCGTATCTGCCTGACCTCTAACAAATTCCTTGATATGTTCCATTAAAAGATGGCTATAGCCCTTACCACGCATCGATTTTTTGATAGCAACTGTCGTAATTTGACACTGATCAATGACCAACCAGATACCAGTATAACCCACAATTTCATCATCTATTTCTAGGATAAAATAGTGTGCAAATTGATTCATAACTAGTTCCCTCGTATATGCCTCAATTGTCCAAGTCGTATCTTTAAATGCTTCTTCTTCTATCTTAATTACAGTATTTAAATCTTCAAGCTGCATTTTTCTTATTGCTGGTTGTCCTGCCAATTTCTTTCCGCCTCCGAGATACGTAAATAATCAGGGGTAAACGCATCAACATCTTCTTCCCTTAACATATTATTATATTGTTCTACACATGCAATTCTAGGTCCAACGTCGACAAATTCGCTTATATGAATTGATCGCTTCTCATCACCATTTAAAAAATAAGTTGATGCCTTATCATCTATGAATGTTTTATACTTTGGTTCGTTAACAATCTTAACTTCACTGTTTTTAAAGTCATATGTTGCAGTAAAGACACTTTCACGTCTAGCGTCTATAAGGGCTGTTACAGGACCCTCAATTCTTTCTGATGCTGCAAGTACAAAGAGCGAAGATACAGAGTACAGTGGGATATTTAAGCCTTTTGCTAGCATCTTAGCAACAGTAGCTGCAATTCTTATACCTGTATAAGAACCTGGTCCCCTTGCAACAATCACACGGTCTATATCTTGCTTCTTAATATCTCCAATATTTAAGAGTTTATTGATATTTTCTAATAGAGTTTCAGAATGTGTTTTTTTAAAATTCGTATTGATTTCCGCAACGAGTTTACCATCACGGTTAAGTGCTACAGATAAGGCCTGATTTGATGTATCAATCAATAAACTGATCATGAACTTCACCTGCTATTCTAATATTATTATCACCCGTCGCATTCATGACTAAGTTTCTTCTATTATCATTTCCATATGATAGCTCTAGTGATATATACTCATTCGGTAGATATTCTTCAATAAATTGTGGCCACTCAACTATGGCAATATCATTGTCATTAAAGTATTCATCAAAACCTAAATCCTCATCACTATCTTCTAAACGATAACAATCCATGTGATGAATTTTATACTTCCCATTATATGATTTAATAATGTTAAATGTGGGCGATGTCATATGTCGCTTAACACCTAGGGATTTTCCTAAAAATTGGGTAAAGGTTGTTTTTCCACTTCCTAAATCACCACTTAACAATATAACAGTTCCAGGATCTATCTCCTCAGAAAATGCTTTTGCGAAACGTTCAGTATCAGATAAAGCATTAAGTTCAAAAGTATACATCAAAGATCTCCTTAAAGGATTTATTATTCATTATAATACAAAAAAAGAGACCTCGGAAGGTCTCAATGCGGCTCATCGCATCCATATATTTATATGTATTTGCCTGGCAGCGTCCTACTCTCACGGGACGTCAGTCCAACTACCATCGGCGCTGGAGAGCT
>NZ_SIRQ01000007.1:0-4967 GCF_011634875.1 Jeotgalicoccus sp. S0W5
AGAACATTGAAAACTGAATGACAATATGTCAACGTTTAATTCCGAATAAAAAGTCTTCTATTAAGATAGGAGCACAGATTGAGGCGAACAATACAAACGCAAGTAGATACTGTCAGCAGTATCGAGTGAGCTTAGTAAAAGCTTTCCAATCATGGAGAGTTTGATCCTGGCTCAGGATGAACGCTGGCGGCGTGCCTAATACATGCAAGTCGAGCGCGAGCGTAAGGAGCTTGCTCCTTACAATCGAGCGGCGGACGGGTGAGTAACACGTGGGCAACCTACCCTTTAGACTGGGATAACTACCGGAAACGGTAGCTAATACCGGATAAGTTGGATTACATAAGTAATCTTAATGAAAGGCGGATTTATCTGTCACTAAAGGATGGGCCTGCGGTGCATTAGCTAGTTGGTGAGGTAGTGGCTCACCAAGGCAACGATGCATAGCCGACCTGAGAGGGTGATCGGCCACACTGGGACTGAGACACGGCCCAGACTCCTACGGGAGGCAGCAGTAGGGAATCTTCCGCAATGGACGCAAGTCTGACGGAGCAACGCCGCGTGAGTGAAGAAGGGTTTCGGCTCGTAAAACTCTGTTGTTAAGGAAGAACACTTTAGGTAGTAACTGGCCTAGAGATGACGGTACTTAACCAGAAAGCCACGGCTAACTACGTGCCAGCAGCCGCGGTAATACGTAGGTGGCAAGCGTTATCCGGAATTATTGGGCGTAAAGCGCGCGTAGGCGGTAGAATAAGTCTGATGTGAAAGCCCCCGGCTCAACCGGGGAGGGTCATTGGAAACTGTTTTACTTGAGTGCAGAAGAGGAGAGTGGAATTCCATGTGTAGCGGTGAAATGCGCAGAGATATGGAGGAACACCAGTGGCGAAGGCGGCTCTCTGGTCTGTAACTGACGCTGAGGTGCGAAAGCGTGGGGATCAAACAGGATTAGATACCCTGGTAGTCCACGCCGTAAACGATGAGTGCTAAGTGTTGGGGGGTTTCCGCCCCTCAGTGCTGCAGCTAACGCATTAAGCACTCCGCCTGGGGAGTACGACCGCAAGGTTGAAACTCAAAGGAATTGACGGGGACCCGCACAAGCGGTGGAGCATGTGGTTTAATTCGAAGCAACGCGAAGAACCTTACCAAATCTTGACATCCTCTGATCGCCATAGAGATATGGTTTCCCTTTTGGGCAGAGAGACAGGTGGTGCATGGTTGTCGTCAGCTCGTGTCGTGAGATGTTGGGTTAAGTCCCGCAACGAGCGCAACCCTTAAATTTAGTTGCCATCATTCAGTTGGGCACTCTAGATTGACTGCCGGTGACAAACCGGAGGAAGGTGGGGATGACGTCAAATCATCATGCCCCTTATGATTTGGGCTACACACGTGCTACAATGGGCAGGTTACAAAGGGCAGCGAAGCCGCGAGGCCAAGCGAATCCCATAAAACTGTTCTCAGTTCGGATTGGAGTCTGCAACTCGACTCCATGAAGCTGGAATCGCTAGTAATCGTAGATCAGCATGCTACGGTGAATACGTTCCCGGGTCTTGTACACACCGCCCGTCACACCACGAAAGTCGATAACACCTGAAGCCGGTGGACTAACCTTAATGGAGGTAGCCGTCAAAGGTGGGATTGATAATTGGGGTGAAGTCGTAACAAGGTAGCCGTATCGGAAGGTGCGGCTGGATCACCTCCTTTCTAAGGATATAACGGAGCGGAATTAAGCGGCAGACATATTGTATTCAGTTTTGAATGTTTTTAAATGAAACATTCTAAAGTATGTACATTGAAAACCGAATAGAAGTAAAGTGAAGAGAAAAAAGATTTCATTTCAAGCAGAAATAGAAACGAGAACGCAAAGTATCGAGAGATACACTCACACATTTCAATACGATTAAGTATTGAAGGGCGCATGGCGGATGCCTAGGTACCAAGAGCCGATGAAGGACGGAACAAACACCGATATGCTTCGGGGAGCTGTAAGTAAGCGATGAACCGGAGATTTCCGAATGGGGAAACCCAATACCGCGAGGTATTATCCTAACGTGAATACATAACGTTAGCGAAGGAGACCTGGAGAACTGAAACATCTTAGTATCCAGAGGAAGAGAAAGAAAAATCGATTCCCTGAGTAGCGGCGAGCGAAACGGGAAGAGCCCAAACCAGCATTAGCTGGGGTTGTAGGACATTCACAACGGGTTGTGACATTTAGACGAATGGTCTGGGAAGGTCAACCGTAGGGGGTAAGAGTCCCGTAGTTGAAAGATGAAACAATTTAGAATGTATCCTGAGTACGGCGGAACACGAGGAATTCCGTCGGAATCTGGGAGGACCATCTCCCAAGGCTAAATACTCCTTGGTGACCGATAGTGAACCAGTACCGTGAGGGAAAGGTGAAAAGCACCCCGGGAGGGGAGTGAAATAGAACCTGAAACCATGTGCTTACAAGTAGTCAGAGCCCGTTAAGGGGTGATGGCGTGCCTTTTGTAGAATGAACCGGCGAGTTACGAATATATGCAAGGTTAAGCAGCGAATGTGGAGCCGCAGCGAAAGCGAGTCTGAAACGGGCGAATGAGTATATGTTTGTAGACGCGAAACCAGGTGATCTACCCATGACCAGGCTGAAGTTCAGGTAACACTGAATGGAGGGCCGAACCGACTTACGTTGAAAAGTGACCGGATGAGTTGTGGGTAGGGGTGAAATTCCAATCGAACCTGGAGATAGCTCGTTCTCTCCGAAATATATTTAGGTATAGCCTCATATTAGCATCGTGGAGGTAGAGCACTGTTTGGATGAGGGGCCCATCCCGGGTTACCGAGTTCATACAAACTCCGAATGCCATAGATGTGATGTATGGGAGTCAGACAGTGGGTGATAAGGTCCATTGTCGAGAGGGAAACAGCCCAGACCACCAGTTAAGGTCCCCAAATATATGTTAAGTGGAAAAGGATGTGGCGTTGCACAGACAACTAGGATGTTGGCTTAGAAGCAGCCATCATTTAAAGAGTGCGTAATAGCTCACTAGTCGAGTGACGCTGCGCCGAAAATGTACCGGGGCTAAACATATTACCGAAACTGTGGATTAAAATTTATTTTAATGGTAGGAGAGCGTTCTAAGTGCGGCGAAGCATGACCGAGAGGACATGTGGAGCGCTTAGAAGTGAGAATGCCGGTGTGAGTAGCGAAAGACGGGTGAGAATCCCGTCCACCGAACGACTAAGGTTTCCAGAGGTAGGCTCGTCCGCTCTGGGTAAGTCGGGACCTAAGCCGAGGCGAAAAGCGTAGGCGATGGACAACAGGTAGAAATTCCTGTACCAGATGATTGCATTTGAGTGAAGTAGTGACGCAGAAGGAAAAGATGAGCGCGCGGAAGGAAGAGCGCGTCCAAGCCATAAGGCTGCATGTTAGGCAAATCCGGCATGCATAAGGCTGAGTGGTGATGGGGAGCCGAAAATAGTAGGCGAAGCATACGGACTCACACTGCCAAGAAAAGCTGCTAGCGAGTAATTGATCTGCCCGTACCGTAAACCGACACAGGTAGTTGGGAAGAGAATTCTAAGGTGAGCGAGCGAACTCTCGTTAAGGAACTCGGCAAAATGACCCCGTAACTTCGGGAGAAGGGGTGCTTATAGAAATATAAGCCGCAGTGAATAGGCCCAAGCGACTGTTTACCAAAAACACAGGTCTCTGCCAAACCGAAAGGTGACGTATAGGGGCTGACGCCTGCCCGGTGCTGGAAGGTTAAGAGGAGTGCTTAGCGCAAGCGAAGGTACGAATTGAAGCCCCAGTAAACGGCGGCCGTAACTATAACGGTCCTAAGGTAGCGAAATTCCTTGTCAGGTAAGTTCTGACCCGCACGAAAGGCGTAACGATTTGGGCACTGTCTCAACGAGAGGCTCGGTGAAATCATAGTACCTGTGAAGATGCAGGTTACCCGCGACAGGACGGAAAGACCCCGTGGAGCTTTACTGTAGTTTGATATTGAATCTCGACTCCACCTGTACAGGATAGGTGGGAGCCAAAGAAGCATGGACGTTAGTTTATGTGGAGGCACTGGTGGGATACCACCCTGGTGTGGTTGAGGTTCTAACCCGCAGCCGTAATCCGGCTGGGAGACAGTGTCAGATGGACAGTTTGACTGGGGCGGTCGCCTCCTAAAGAGTAACGGAGGCGCTCAAAGGTACCCTCAGAATGGTTGGAAATCATTCATAGAGTGTAAAGGCACAAGGGTGCTTGACTGCGAGACCAACAAGTCGAGCAGGGTCGAAAGACGGACTTAGTGATCCGGTGGTTCCGCATGGAAGGGCCATCGCTCAACGGATAAAAGCTACCCCGGGGATAACAGGCTTATCTCCCCCAAGAGTTCACATCGACGGGGAGGTTTGGCACCTCGATGTCGGCTCATCGCATCCTGGGGCTGTAGTCGGTCCCAAGGGTTGGGCTGTTCGCCCATTAAAGCGGTACGCGAGCTGGGTTCAGAACGTCGTGAGACAGTTCGGTCCCTATCCGTCGTGGGCGTAGGAAATTTGAGAGGCGCTGTCCTTAGTACGAGAGGACCGGGATGGACATACCACTGGTGTACCAGTTGTCGTGCCAACGGCATAGCTGGGTAGCTACGTATGGACGGGATAAATGCTGAAAGCATCTAAGCATGAAGCCCCCCTCAAGATGAGATTTCCCCAATAGATGCCTCAGAGACTATGAGGTTGATAGGTTCGGCGTGTAAGTGTGGTGACACATTGAGCGGACGAATACTAATCCATCGAAGACTTATTCAAAGTAAGAAATAAATGAGTGCGTTCACTCTTTACTGACACTTCTATTTGGTTTTGAATGTATATACATTCAAAGTCTGGCGGCGATGGCGGAGAGGCCACACCTGTTCCCATGTCGAACACAGTAGTTAAGCTCTCCAGCGCCGATGGTAGTTGGACTGACGTCCCGTGAGAGTAGGACGCTGCCAGGC
>NZ_SIRQ01000008.1:0-3019 GCF_011634875.1 Jeotgalicoccus sp. S0W5
GTCAACATGTTTATCTCACTGATGCTTCTCTCCGGATTCTTAATAATCTCTTCTAAAATTCTATTCAAATTTTCACCAATATTGGTGATATATTTGTTATCATATATATTACTGTCATAAGTAAATTTTATGTCGATTGACTCATGAGGAAATATTGCCACAGTCAAAGGATAGTTTGTTTGTTCAAAAGAATTTAATTCGTCGAACTTAATCTCGTTACAGTTTGAATAAGTATTTAATTCTTGGCTAATAGGATAATTTTCGAATACCAGAATGTGATCAAACAAATTACTTTTTAGTATACTTCTTTCTTGTATTTTATATAAAGGGTAATAACTATATTTTTCTGATTTATGGGCCTTCTGTTGCATTAGATTAACCATATCACCAAAGTTTCCAGAAATACTTACTCTTGTCGGCACAGTGTTAATAAATAATCCTACCATACTTTCTATCTCAATAATATTGGCAGTCCTCCCTGAGTGGACTGCTCCAAACACAATATCATTTTGGTTGGTGTATTTATTCAATAAAATTGACCAAGCTGCTTGAATAATAGTATTTAAACTTACATTGAATTTTTTTCCTAAGTTTATAATTTCCTTGGTTACTTCAGAATCAATCTTAATCAAAATAGATTCATGAACACTTTCTTTCTCTTTATTATCGTCTTTTACGACTAAAGAAGCCTTATTATCATAACCTTTTAAATAGTCCTCCCAATAAGATTGTGCTTCACTATGATTCTGATTATGAATCCACTCTATGAACTTTTGATAAGCTGGACCATCATTACAATCTATTTTTGTATTATTATTTATTGATGAGTAAATAGTTAACAAGTCTTTTAAAACAATCCCTATACTCCAGCCGTCTAATAATATATGATGAAAACTCCATATAATTTTATGTCTTCTATCTGATAATTTTATTATATGAAATCTTGTTAATATATCTTTATTTAAATTAAATTTTCTCCTGCGATCCTTTTTTAAATATTTATAAATATTTGTTTTTTGCTCTTCTTTGTTCAATGATGAAAGATCTTTAAAATAGGTTTCTACTTCATATAAATCAACTACTACTTGTTTAGGCTTACTGACGTTTTGATAAAAGAATTTAGTGCGAAGTATATCATGCTTTTCCACGAGCCTTTGGACAGCATTTTTAAAGTTATCGACATCTAAATCCCCAATTACTGAAAAAGATACTTGTACAAAATATGATTCATAATTTTCATTTAATAAAGAATGATATAGCATACCTTCTTGCATAGGTGATAGATCATAAATTTTTTGTATAGAAGTTTGATTAGTCATATATACTCCCCCACATCATTTTCTGATTTCATTTTGAATAAATTCTAATTCATCAAGAGATAAATTTGCATCACCTAAATCACTAGGAGTCAACTCAGATTTTAATGCATTTGAGCAATGTTCAATTATATTTATTAAATTTTTTCTAAAGCTATGATTCAGTTTATCTACAAAGTCTTCATTTAGTAATTTAGAATTATACGTAGTAATTAAATGAAATTGATTATTTAGTACAAAAGAATTTATTTCTATAATGTACTTCTTATTAACTTTAGGGTGTATTGAGTCTCCTGTTCTAATAGACTCTAATTTGAAAGTCTTATTATTTCTTTTATTAGGAGCATCAAATTGTCCCAGATAATTAAAAACTATAGGGATTTTCTTTTCTATTCTGTCGAATTCAACATCTTCTTTTAAATATCTTAGCACCCCATACCCCAGGCCACGATTCGGGATTTTTCTGATAGTTTCTTTTACACTTTTAATATAGAGGGGGAGTTTATTTTCTTTAGTATCTCTCTCATTTAAGAAAGTGAAATCAAACACTACTGGAAAACAACTAGTAAACCATCCAATTGTTCTATTTAAGTTAATATCCTCAAATATCTCTTCTCTACCATGGCCTTCTAAAAAGCAACCAACTTTATAAGATTCTAAATGCTCTTGAAGTGATAAAGCTAGTGATGTTAGTAAAATATCATTAATTTCTGTATTGTATACATGGTTCGTGTTAAATAATAAACTAGTCGTTTGATTATCAGTTAAAGAAAAACTTTTGTCTTTCGAATCTAAATATATACTGGATTTTATATTCTGACTACTCGTGATTGGTGGAAAGGAGTTTGAGCAAATATTTTTCCAATAATCAATTTCGCTTTCTAATTTTTCATTCTTGGAATAATCTCTTAATCGAATAGACCAGTCTAAAAATGAATTTGTTTTTAAAGGAAGCTCCACATCGTTACCCTCACTGATACTATTATAGATATCTTCTAAGTCTTCGATAAGTATTCTCCAAGAGACACCATCTATTAATAGATGATGACAAATAATGAGGATATAGGTACCGTTTATAGTATCGAAAATATCTAATTTCATCAGTGGTCCTGTTTCAATATTCAAACTTGAATGAGATACGTTGGCTGTTTCTTTTATTGCTTTTATTACATTTTTTCGTGATTTAAGGTTGTGCTGACTTAAAGCAAATACATTCTCAGTGTCTTCATGATTGATTTGTTTCCATTTACTTTTCGTATATTTAAATTTAATTCTTAGAGAGTCATGATGTTCTATTAAAATTTTCATAACTTGTTTAAATATAGAGCCTTTTATTTTTTCATTTGAATATAAAAGTATTGATTGATTGAATTTATTAGTATAAATGTTGCTTTTTAAAAATTCTGTTTGTATTGGAGTCAAAGGTATTTGTCCAGTTACTTTGTGCTGGCTAATATTATTTTCAGTAGATTTAATGTGGGGAGATATTTTTTTAATAGTTGAGTGTTGCATTATTTCATTTACGTTTATTGAATAATTATTTTTTTGTAACATAGATGCAATTTGGATGGCTTTGATTGAGTCACCACCAGCTTCAAAGAAGTTGTCATTTAAACCGACCCTGTCCACTTCCAGCACTTCCCGCCAAATCTCCGCCAGCTGTTTTTCAACCTCTGTCTGTGGTGCGACATACTCTTCCAAAG
>NZ_SIRQ01000009.1:0-2032 GCF_011634875.1 Jeotgalicoccus sp. S0W5
AGCGAACACTGACATGATAAATTAGTGGTTAGCTATATTTTTTACTTTGCAACAGAACCAAGTAAATTATCTTTTCCGTACTCATCTTCTAGAAATTGCTTTGAATCTTCAAAAAAGGCCTGTATTTGTTCTTGTGACTTAAAATCAAAAAATTCATTATCTGACGTAATAATGCCATCAACATGTTTAACTGCATCACTTCGTATTTTTCTATTACCTGTATAATTCTCTTCAATTTTTTCATCAATCATCGAATTAAATTCAATCGGCTCATCATTTACTAAATCATAATTCAAATGTGATTTTTCTAAATCTATATCCAAATTTTCATAGTTTTTATTTTCTCTTTGTACATGTTTTTGAATACCTGTTGTATTTGTTTTTCCTTTGACTTTAGCAACTCGAATTATGGAATAAGACATATTAAACTCCCTCCACTTATTATATTTTTAAGGACTTTATTTCTATTAAGTATAACACACTAGACTTATTTACTACGTTTCATAAGTCATTAGTGCGTGTGCTCTGCGAGGCTTGTTTTTGTGCAAGCACAAAAAATGGACTGAACAAGTCAGTCCATAAGTTCAAAACCTAAACCTAAGCAACCAAAATTGTGGTTGCTAAAAATTATAATTGCTTTAATTCATACGCAAGATTCAGTTGTTCATTTCTTTCATCAACAACTGAATCGACACAATTATCCTTTTCTAAATTCACAAACTTCACTGCATAATCAGAAGATACAATAGCATGTCCTCTCATATGCCCTGTTGCAATTGCTTGAGCAAAAACACGAGAAGCAATCTTACTTAAATCTGAAGTAGATTCTTTTGATAATTTATTAGCTAAAAAACCAACTTGTCTTAACTCATAAGCATTTACTGATCCATTTAACCTTTTATAAAAAATATCTTCTGCAGTATCAATCACAGACTTTTTTAAATGTTCATCACTTACATCAATATATTTTATAAATCTTTTTGCATTTAATAACGCCCATTCTGCTAACATTTTTTGTGAAAACGTTTCTAATAAATTCTCTAATTTTATTCTCAAATAGATATCATCTTTAATCTTAATTTTATACTTTGATGGAATAGTTATTTTATTATTTTCTTTTAATCTTTTTTCGTGATTATTCCAAGCATAATCATTCAAATTCATAACAACCCACCTCAACTATTATTTTTAATTATTTAATTCACTTCCAAAATCTAAATTTACGCTGCCAAAAATCAATCTGCTTTTGCAATTGTTTTTCGTTCTCTTTTAAAGTCGATTTCATTAAATCAGTTAAATCAACTGGAGATATTTCTTTAATTAAATTTTTAAATTTATACTTAGTATTCTTACTTAGTTTTCCCCACATACTTTCTTCATGTAGCAAAGTATAAACCATAGCTTGCTCGTTAATTTTTTCTAAAGTAGTCCAAGAAGGTTTCAAAATATGTAAATCATTAAAACAATCGTTCCAATAATCAACCATATCCCTTTTTAATTCAATTTCTACACGCCATAAATGTTCTGAAATAACTTCAATATCTGCATTATCCTTACGTTCCTGTTTTTTATTATAAATTCTAATAAATCTATCACTGTCACGAACACCAAAATATTTCGTTTCTGGTTTACCGTTACGACCATAAAAAATAGTTTTCTTAACTGATTTATCAGTTATTGCATAATAATCACTTAAATCATCTTCAAAATCAAAAGCTAAGTCTAATCTTGTAAAACCGTCATCTTCCATGTAGTCGATAATGTTTTGTTTTAACCAAAGCATTTCTTCATTCGTAAGCTTATTCGGATTAAATTCAACACGCATATTACGTCTATCCCACGTATCTGCTTTTACTTTGTCATATTCAATATAAACTTTTTCTTGTAGAGCTTTAGCTTTAAATTTTGTTTGTAGTATATCCCAAAGTCTAATTTGTGGTTCAAGACTCATAAATTCAGATAGCTTTTGAGCGGTTCTGTTGCAAAGTTGAATTTATAGTATAATTTTAACAAAAAGGAGTCTTCTGTATGA